>JAYVNB010000318.1:0-26120 GCA_043759365.1 Bacteriovoracaceae bacterium
CGGAGTTTCGGCTCAGTAGCATTTCTAAGACGCTACCATTCGTCAATTCGATCTTCTTTTTCGGCCTGCTCAACGTCAACATCGTCATCTTGGTGGCGCTCTGCTGGCTGGTGTTCCGAAACATCGGGAAACTCTTCATCGAGCGCCGACGGAAGGTCCTCGGTTCTGGCCTCAAGACCAAACTCGTCATCGCGTTCCTGGCCTTTTCAATCATTCCGACCCTGACGCTTTTCGCGATCTCGGCGCTTTATATTAATTCGAGCTTCGATAAGTGGTTCTCCATTAAAATTCAGAACACCCTTCAGGCATCGCTCGAAATCACCGGCACCTACTACAGGAATGCCGATCAGACCGCGATGCATTTCGCCGAACACCTGGCCAAAGGGATTGGGCGAAAGTTGGCGGTTGAAACCGATCCTCCCTTTGTCTGGACTGCGTCCGGGTCCCCGGGGGGCTGGCTACCGGAGTTTCTCGAGGGGCAGCGCGAGCTCCTTGCTCTCGATGGAGTGGAGTTTTATCCGGACGCTTTCGAAGAGCGGATCCTCGCCCACCGACCAGCTCAGGGACCGGAAATCGCGTACCCCCGTCTGAGTCTCGATCTCCTCGATAAGGCTTTCGGGGGTGAAAAAGTCTCCGTCATCCAGCACGTGGGGACGGGAGACATGATCCGTTGCGCGGTTCCCGTTCATCCGGGTTCAGCAAGGGCCTCGGGTGTCCTGGTCGTCAACACCTACATCCCTGTCAGTCTCGTAAACAAGGTCGATGAAATCGCAAGCGTCATCGATGACTACAAAGACATCAATCCGTTGAAGTACCCCATGAAGACCATGTACTTCGTGATCCTGATCATGATCACGCTCGTGATCCTCTTTGTCGCGATCTGGATCGGCCTCTACATGGCACGTGAACTTTCGGTGCCGCTGCAAAGGCTGGTTTTTGGCGCTCAAGCGGTCGGCGCAGGAAACCTCGACATCACTATCGGCGGGACAGGTCACGATGAAATCGCAGTCCTTGTGGAGTCCTTCAACAAGATGACTCGGGACCTGCGCGAAAATCGGGCGCGACTGACGGAAGCGAGCGCCGATCGGGAGATGCGCCGGCTCCAACTGGAGGCCGTCCTTGCCAACGTAGGGACCGGAGTCATCGTCGTCGATCGCAAAGGTGAGATCACCACCTTCAATCGGGCGGTATCGCGCCTTCTCGAGATCGATCCTTCCCAGGCACTCGGCAGGAACTACTCGGAGATCCTCCAAGGCGAGGCTGCGCCGTTGATCGAAGCCTTGGGTCGGGTGCTGCAGGCTCGGGTACCCCAGGGTATCTCCGATGAACCAGATGTGATCCAGTGGAATCTCCGCCGAGAGGATCGGATGATGGCGTTGTCCGCAATAGCCACGCCATTGCAGGATTTCGGGGCGGTGGTGGTGATCGACGACATGACCCATTTGATCAAGGGCCAGCGGGAGATGGCGTGGCGCGAAGTGGCTCGGAGAATCGCCCACGAGATCAAAAATCCCCTGACCCCGATCAAGCTTTCCGCTCAGCGCCTACAAAGAAGGATGGGCTCTCTCCGGGGGAGGGACGGGGAGCTTCTTCTGGAGTGTACCGAAACCATCATCAAACACACCGACGAGCTCAAGGAGATGGTCAACGAGTTCTCCAATTTCGCCCGCTTCCCGGAAGCCCAACCCGCACCGCATGATTTGAACGCCGCATTGCGCGAGGTCGTCGCGCTTTACCAGCAGGGTCACCCCGGCATCCAATTCCGGTTTCAGGCTGAGTCCAGGCTCCCGATCTTCGAATTCGATCGCGACCAGGTGAAGCGTGTCATCATCAACCTTTTCGACAACGCAGTTGCGGCTCTCGGAGCAGTGCCGCCGCTCGGCAGGCCTCCTGCGGTCAGGCTGGAGACTCATTATAACGAGCAGCTTCAGATGGCGGTGATCATCCTGAAGGACAACGGGCTGGGGATGGCCGAAGATGTGAAAGAAAGGGTTTTCGAGCCTTATTTTTCGACTAAGCGCGAAGGCACTGGTCTCGGGCTCGCTATCGCAAAGAGGATCGTGAACGATCACGAAGGTTTCATTCGAGTGTCTTCCGTCGTCGGCGAGGGCACTCAGTTCTCAATTGAGCTTCCGACCTCCATCCGGCATGGTCATGAAGCGAAAAGGTGACCGCTATCATGTCCCGATCCATTCTCATCATCGATGACGAGGCCTCCATCCGCCAATCTTTGGGAGGAGCGCTTCAAGACGAGGGCTATCGAATCCGTTCCGCCGGGTCCGGTGAGTTGGGTCTCGAAGCTGCACGCGCAGAGAAGCCCGATGTCATCTTTCTCGATATTTGGATGCCCGGCATGGACGGGCTCGAGACCCTGAAGCTTTTCAAAGCCGAATGGGCCGATCAGATCGTCATCATGATGTCGGGCCACGGCACGATCGAAACCGCGGTGAAAGCGACTAAGCTGGGCGCCTACGATTTCGTCGAAAAGCCCTTGTCACTCGAGCGAGTGCTTCTCCTGCTCCAAAATGCACTGAGCGCCCAAGATCTCACGCGCGAGAACCAGGCGCTCCGTAAACAGGTCCAGAAGCACAAGCAGCTCGTCGGCGAAAGTCCCCAGTTGAAGCACATCCAAAGCATGGTGCGTCGAGTTGCTCCCACCACCGGCTCGGTTCTCATCACCGGCGAGAATGGAACCGGAAAAGAACTCGTTGCCCACAGCGTGCATGCACTCTCAACTCGCTTCAATCGACCCTTCGTTGAAGTCAATTGCGCGGCGATTCCGGAAGAGCTGATCGAAAGCGAGCTTTTCGGACATGAAAAAGGCGCTTTTACGGGAGCTACTCAGCTGAGGCGTGGAAAGTTCGACCTCGCCAACGGTGGTACCCTTTTTCTCGATGAGATCGGCGACATGTCCCTGAAGACCCAGGCCAAGATCCTCCGGATCCTTCAGGATCAGAAGTTTGAACGGGTGGGCGGGTCCCAGACCATTTCGGTTGATGTCCGCATCGTGGCCGCCACCAACAAGGACCTCAAGGCCGAAATCCAAGCGCGAAACTTTCGCGAGGATCTGTTTCACAGGCTCAACGTGATTCCATTCCACGTCCCACCGCTTCGAGACCGCAAAGAAGACATTCCCCTTTTGGCCCAGCACTTTTTCAAGGAGTTTACCCAAGCGCATGGAAAAGCCGAGCGGGCCCTCAGTCCCGAAGCCCTGCGGGTGCTCCTCGATTATCCTTGGCCGGGCAATGTTCGTGAACTGAAGAACCTCATCGAGCGTGTCATCATCCTGACTCCCGAGCTTGAGGATGGTCATCCGATCTCTGCCGCGACTTTGCTCAGTCACCTTCGGGACGAGTATCAAACCTATCGCGCGCCCGAAGGTATTCCCGCTGGCCCCGTCATGAGTACATCCGAGGAGTCTTCCGGTCACTTTAGCAAGAACCTGCGAGACGCCAGGCAGGAGTTCGAAAAAGAGTTCATTTTGAAAACCTTGAAAGCCCAGGATTGGAACATTTCAAAGACTGCAACAGTCCTGGGAATCGAACGTAGCCATTTACATCGCAAGATCAAGAGTTATGGAATCGAATCCAAGTCGGATTGAGAGGCCAGTTCGGGTCCGATACACGCTTCCCTGAAACCCAAATGCCCCCTATCTTCATGGGAGGGCACTCCTCGGTTTGGCCGATCGGTCGCCAGGACCCAGATGCGAGTGGCCAGCGCGATTTTTGCTAAGACAAACGGAAGTCTTGATTG
Source organism: Bacteriovoracaceae bacterium (assembly GCA_043759365.1). Classification (GTDB taxonomy): domain Bacteria; phylum Bdellovibrionota; class UBA1018; order UBA1018; family UBA1018; genus JAYVNB01. The sequence goes on from JAYVNB010000318.1 coordinate 3,754, forward strand.
AACCGGAGAACGCCATGCCCAATCACCGCCGTCCCACAGAGTTGATCGTCGCCCTTGATTTCGCACGCACTGACCAAGCATTTCAGCTGGTTGAGCAGCTCAATGGCCTCCCTGTCATCTACAAAGTGGGGTTCGAGCTGTTCATGGCTGGGGGATCGGAGTTCATTCGAGAGCTGGTGCATCGGAAGTGCCGAGTATTCCTGGATTTGAAATTCCACGACATTCCGAACACGGTGGCACGAGCTGCGCTTCAGGCCGCTCTCATGCATGTCGAAATGTTCACCCTTCATTTGGCAGGGGGGAGCGCTATGGTGCGGGCCGTCGCTCAAGAGTTGGAGCAGATCCCCGCACTTCGTCCCAAGGTCCTGGGAGTCACAGTGCTGACCTCCTTTGACGATGTTCGCTGGGCAGAAGTGACGAAGTCCCTGACGACTCATGCCTCCAGTGTCTCCGAATCCGTGATTGGTCTCGCTTCGCATGCGGCGGGATGGGGTGCCGACGGAGTTGTATGCTCGGCTTTCGAGCTGGAGGCGATTCAGGAGCAGGCCCCGGGTCTATATAAAGTGGTGCCGGGTATCCGCCCTGAAGGTGAAGAGGTCCATGATCAGGCTCGAGTGATGACACCTGCCCAAGCGCGTGCCGCAGGTGCGGATGCCATCGTCATGGGCCGTCCGATCACTCAAGCCAAGGATCCAAGAGAAGTTGTGGAATCTGTGATCAAAGATCTGTCGGTTTCGGCGATTTCCGCTTAATCTCGGCCCACATGAGCATTCAAGTCCGTAACCCCCACAGCGTCCTGGCTGCGCTCCGCACTCGTCCGTCGGATGTCATCGAACTCGTTTTGCCCCCTTCCCAAAAGGGGGGGGGGTCAGGAGACGATGCCTGGGACCAAGTTGCCCGAATCGCCCGTGAAAAAGGGATCAAGACCCGTTCGGGCTCGGGCGGAGGGCGTCCTAGTCCCGGCAATTCGAACAAGAATGAGGGAGGCCGGACTGGTGCTTCCGAGGCCACTTTGAAAGACAAGCAGCCGGTCTCGATCGAAGAGCTTTTCCAGGGAGCTCGCGAAAAAGGCGGTGGAAATGGACTCTGGTTGGCACTGGATAGTTTGCAGGACCCTCACAATCTCGGGGCAATCTTCCGAACCGCCTCATTTTTCGGGGTGCAGGGGATCGTCATGACCCAGGAGCGATCGGCACCCCTGACTGCCGCAGCTTATGACGTCTCTTGCGGTGGGATCGAGGATGTTCCATTTTCAATTCAGGTCAACCTTCAGCGGGCCTTTGAAAAAGCCAAAGAAGCGGGCCTTTGGATATTGGGAACCTCCGAGCACGCCCACGACAATATTGGCTCGATCCAAAAAGACCGGCCCTGGCTCTTGGTATTGGGGAACGAAGAAAAAGGCCTGCGGCGGCTCACCGAAGAGTCTTGTGACCTGCTCTGCAAAGTTCCCCATGTGGGAGGAGTGACCTCTCTTAATGTCTCGGTTGCCGCGGGAATTTTCATTTCCCGACTTGCTTGAGCTAAGCCTTGATTGCGCTGATCACGCCACTTTTAAGCTACGTATGGAATCGAGACGGAGGGGCCACAAAAGGTTGGTTTCTTCGCGAAAAATGACGAATTCGCCGTCCGGAAGCGTAAAGAACATCACCATCCTTCCCCAGACGTGAAAGGGGCGGCGATCCGGCCCTTCCAGTTCAATGGTCAGGAGTGTCTGGGCTTTGATCCAAGATTTGATTTGATCGTGGAAGGCCCGGGGGACGGAGGCATACGGCCGGGTCTCGAAGAGCTGGGCGATTCCCGTCGCAATCCGAAGGCTGGAGCGCTCCCCTTCGGTGGCGCTCTGTCGTTGGGCATCAGCCTCTTGAACCGTGGCGCCTCCGTGCTCTGCCCGAGCTTCAGCGATTTCGTCCTCGACCCCGCTCACGGCCAACCATTCGTGAATGAGTTGGTGGTCGGCTTCGGGGTGAAATTGAAACCCATAAGCCCGTTCCCCGAACCGAAAAGCTTGTCGATCGCAGGCTTTGGAGCGGGCCAACAATACGGAATCGCGAGGTAAAATAAAGGTGTCGTTGTGCCAATGGTAGACAAGCGGCTGAGGACCCGCACTTCCGATGATCTTGTCCTCCAGTCCCTCCTCGCTCGGCTGGATCGGGAACCACCCGACTTCAGCGATCGAGTTGCGAATGACTTCGGCCCCCAGGCCCTTGGCCAACATTTGGCCGCCTAGGCAGATTCCCACTGTGGGGAGTCCCGCCCGTGCGGAATTTGCCAGTAAAGAGCATTCCGTTTCGATCCAGGGGTGCACATCCTGATCGTTCGCCCCCATTGGGCCACCTAAGGAAATCACTCCCCGAATCGACTGCAGTTCCGGGTAAGGATCTCCGCGGTACGGATGGATCCATGCCGTTTGAATTCCCTGACTTTCAAGCGCTCGCCGGATAATGGCTGGATGTTCGTGGCGAGCATGCTGGACGATCAGGACAGGCTTCCGCCGTTCCATCCGAGCTCCGGATTTCATGGGCGGATCTTCGCCCGAATCGCACTTGCCGTCCAGCTCGGCGTCCACTCGAGTTTTGGTTCAGAAGAAGTAATGAACACTCAAGCCCATGGCACTCGACAGTCCGCCTAAGGCGAAATTAAAGATACCGTCGGTAATTTTAAACTGGGGTCCCCCATCTAGGCTCAGCTGGACAGCGCTCAATCCGGGCAAAGCGAAGTGAAAACCGACAACTGAGGCAAAATTTACATAAAATGCCGAGGAGCTACCTCCTGCAGTCCTGACTGATTTGGGCGCTGCGCCCAACTCGATTCCCCCGCCCGCATGGAGACCCTGCCCTTGTGAGCCCACGATCGTGTGCCGATAGATTCCGGCCACGCCAAAAGCCAGGGGATCGCTTTGAGCGAACCCCAGAAGCGCCTGGATCGAGTTGAAATTGTCCAAGTCGCCCCAAAAGCTGAACGCCGCACTTGAGGTTCCTCCGAAATTCCCGGTCGCGAACCCCAGACCCTTTCGAGAAATCCCTGAGGCTCCCGAGTTCGAAAAAGAAGTCGCAGAGGCTCGGCTGGAGATTGCGTCGCTGTGCCCCTTTTTTGTACTTTCCGAGCCTCTATCGGCCTTAGCGAGGGTTGCTGAAGACAAGCAAAGCGCAATCAGGAGTAGAAGCACTGAGCAGGTCGATTGAAATTTCATAGTGTGGAACACGGATGCCCAACCCAGAAATAAATGTCAACGGAGAGCCACTTGATAAAGTCCGTTGACTTTTGAATCAGAAGATGGAAATTTGCCAACCATACGCTGGCATTCAGTCGTGTGGATTGGCTTGTTTGATCCATGAGAAAGAATGAGTCTGAGCTGGAGTAGCTCAGTTGGTAGAGCAACGGTTTTGTAAACCGTAGGTCACGGGTTCGAGTCCCGTCTCTAGCTCCATTTTGAAAAAAATGGATTAAGAGTGCCGAACTGAAATTTCAGATAAGATGTTCAGTGTGTAAAACTTGATTGATTCACGGCTTGGGCTAGTTGTTTGGAGAGATACCCAAGTGGCCAAAGGGAGCAGACTGTAAATCTGCCGGCGTATGCCTTCGAAGGTTCGAATCCTTCTCTCTCCACCATTTTCTTCACTTGGGAAGAAAAAGGTGGGAACGCCGGACCGGCTGGGAATCAAAAAAGTTTCAAAAATTTTTCGTGAGTTTGATGCGGCAGTAGCTCAGTTGGCTAGAGCATCAGCCTTCCAAGCTGAGGGTCGAGGGTTCGAGCCCCTTCTGCCGCTCCAAATTTTTTCTCTGAGGATCTTTTTTTTGCCAACTGGCCAAAAAAATGGGAAGAGAGCGTACACAAGTTTCGACTTTTGTTCGCTCTCTTCTGAATTCCTTTTGGAACGCTCTTGTAGCTCAGTGGTAGAGCACTCCCTTGGTAAGGGAGAGGTCATGGGTTCAAGTCCCATCAAGAGCTCCAGTTTTTAACCACCGGTTGTAGGACCGTCCAAAAACCTAACCAAACACTCGGAGGCCTAGTACAGGTATGTCGAAAGAAAAATTTGATCGGAGTAAGCCGCACCTCAATATCGGAACCATTGGTCACGTTGACCATGGCAAGACGACCTTGACTGCCGCCATCACCACGGTTCTCTCGAAAAAAGGCTGGTGCCAGGCCCGAGCCTACGATCAGATCGACAACGCTCCTGAAGAAAAAGAGCGCGGTATCACGATCAACACCACTCACGTTGAGTATCAAACCGCGAACCGCCACTACGCGCACGTGGACTGCCCTGGTCACGCCGACTATGTGAAAAACATGATCACTGGCGCCGCGCAGATGGATGGCGCAATTCTTGTGGTTTCTTCGGCTGACGGCCCGATGCCGCAAACCCGTGAACACATCCTCTTGGCGCGCCAGGTGGGTGTTCCGGCGATTGTTGTCTTCATGAACAAAGCCGACATGGTCGACGATAAGGAGCTTCTCGAGCTCGTCGAAATGGAAGTTCGCGAGCTATTGACCTCCTACAAGTTCCCTGGCGACGAAATTCCAATCGTGAAAGGTTCGGCAACCAAGGCTCTTGAAGGCGACCAGAGTGAAATCGGCGAGCCTTCTATTCTCGCCTTGATGGAAGCTGTCGACAAGTACATCCCTCAGCCTCCGCGTCAAAAGGACAAGCCGTTCCTCATGCCGGTTGAAGACGTGTTCTCGATCTCGGGTCGCGGAACCGTCGTTACCGGTCGTGTCGAGCGCGGGATCATCAAGATCGGCGAAGAAATCGAAATCATCGGCCTTCGCCCAACCATTAAGTCGGTTGTGACCGGAGTGGAGATGTTCCGGAAGCTTCTTGATCAAGGCGAAGCTGGCGACAATATCGGAGCTTTGCTTCGTGGGACCAAGAAAGAAGACGTCGAGCGCGGCCAGGTCTTGGCGCACACCGGCTCTGTCACTCCTCACAAGAAGTTCAAGGGTTCTGCCTACATCTTGACCAAAGAAGAGGGCGGCCGTCATACTCCGTTCTTCAAAGGTTATCGCCCACAGTTCTATTTCCGGACCACTGACGTCACCGGCGTCGTGACCCTTCCGCCGAACGTGGAAATGGTGATGCCCGGCGATAATATCCAAATCGAAGTTGAGTTGATCACTCCGATTGCTATGGAAAAAGAACTTCGTTTCGCAATCCGCGAAGGCGGCCGCACTGTTGGTGCGGGCGTCGTTGCTGAAATCGTCGAATAAATTTCAGTGACCCGAATGGGTTATGTTTCGTTGCTGAGCTAGGTTCCGGAGGGTGAGTGGGGGGATAGATCCCTTTACTTGCCCTTCGTTTGGTTCTGGTTCCAGTCTGAAGAATATTGAGGAAGTACAATGCGCGTGACCGTAAGTCTGGATTGCACCGTCTGTAAGCGGAAAAATTACTCGACCGACAAGAACAAACAGAAAACGACTGACAAGCTCGAATTCAAAAAGTTCTGCCGGGCCTGCCGCAAGCATACGTCGCATCGCGAAGGTAAATAAATTTTCGTCTGTTTAGGCCAGTAGCTCTAATGGTTAGAGCGGCGGATTCCAAATCCGTAGGTTGTGGGTTCGAGTCCCTCCTGGCCTGCCAAAATCGACGTCGTGCTAACTCGGGTGAGTGCAAACTATGGAAAGTCAGCATCAGAAGTGGGTTAATCTTAGCTATTTGGCCCTGGCTGCTCTGTTGGCCTATATCGTCTACACCTTTGGATTTTGGGTGGCCGGTACATACGACTTAGAAGCTCGAGTACGCAATATCGATTGGATTGTTCGTTTTTTGTCGATCGGAATGGGAGCACTGCTTTTCTTCGTGCTTCTCCGGAATCCAAAATCGAACAGCTTCATGGGTGAAGTAGTTTTGGAACTCTCCAGGGTGACCTGGCCGACCCAAAAAGAAACGACTTCTGCCACCTTCGTTGTGATCATCATGGTCCTGATCTCGGGAGCCGTTTTGGGCTTTTTGGATTATGTCTGGACTAAAATGATCCAATGGATCGTGTGAGCGGAGAGGGGCCTCGAGTGGTTGAAACTAAGACTGAAGCTTCCGTGAACCAGGTCGTCCCACCGGCGGGCGAAATGTCCTGGTACATTGTTCATACTTATTCGGGCTACGAAAACAAAGCCAAGCTCGCTCTCGAGGAGCGAATCAAGTCTTTGAAGAAGGACTCTTTTTTCGGCGAGGTGATCGTTCCTGAAGAGAACGTCGTCGAACTGGTTAAGGGTCAAAAGAAAACGACGAAACGGCGTTTCTTTCCCGGCTACATCCTTGTCAAAATGATTCTGACCGATGAGACCTGGCACATCGTCAAGAACACCCCTAAAATCACTGGATTCGTGGGAGACAAAGTAAAGCCGGTTCCCGTTCCCGAGGCCGAAGTCCAAAAAATGACTAATCGGATCGCGGAAGGACAGGTTAAGCCTCGTCCCCGTATTTCCTTTCATGAAGGCGAAAACGTCCGAGTGGTTGACGGTCCTTTTTCGAATTTCAGCGGTGTTGTTGAAGACGTCAATCCGGATAAGGGCAAAGTCAAAGTGCTGGTCAGCATCTTTGGCCGTTCGACTCCCGTCGAACTCGATTTTATTCAGGTTGAAAAAATTTAATTGGTCGTGCTAAAGGTCGCGTCTTCCTCATTCATTGGATGAAAGCAACGCGTCCTGGGCGTAATTAGGACTTTAAGGGTTTTAGTATGGCAAAGAAAATTACTGGTCAGATTAAGCTTCAGATTCCCGGTGGACAGGCCAACCCGGCCCCTCCCGTGGGTCCTGCTTTAGGACAACGTGGCGTGAACATCATGGAATTCTGCAAGGCGTTCAACGCCCGTACGCAGGAATCCAAGGGGACTGTGATCCCCGTGATTATCACGGTCTATTCCGACCGTTCGTTCACTTTTATCACCAAGACCCCTCCTGCTTCAATATTGCTGTTCAAAGCAGCTAAAATTGAAAAGGGTAGCGGCGAGCCAAACAAGACCAAAGTTGGCAAAGTGACGAAGAAGCAGGTCGAAGAGATCGCAAAGCTCAAGATGCCTGACCTGAATGCCGGAAGCGTTGCCGCAGCTATGCGGACGATTGAGGGCACGGCTCGTAGTGCCGGTCTCACGATCATCGATTAACTTAAACACATTCATATAAAGTGGGAGCTCGCTCCGGCGAGCGCTTGAACCACGGAGGTCGCAAATGGCAGACGCCACGAAAAAGAAAAAAGTCGCGGGTAACCACGGCAAGAAGTATTCAAATGCACTCGAGAAGGTCGAGCTGAACAAGCGCTACACCGTTCAGGCGGGTTTCGAGCTCCTTCCTCAGATTGCTTTTGCTAAGTTTGATGAGACTGTCGAAGTCGCTTTTAGCTTGGGTGTTGACCCGAAGCATGCGGACCAGATGGTTCGAGGCGCACTAGTTCTCCCTCACGGTATTGGCAAAACCTACCGCGTCGCTGTACTCGCCAAGGGTGAGAAAGCTCGCGAAGCCGAGGCTGCTGGAGCTGATATTGTCGGTTCTGACGAGCTGATTGAAAAAATTCAGGGCGGATGGCTCGAGTTTGACAAGATGATCGCGACTCCGGACATGATGGTTGCCGTTTCCAAGGTCGGAAAGATCCTTGGACCCCGCGGTTTGATGCCGAACCCGAAGCTGGGCACCGTGACTTTTGAAGTTGCGCGCGCAGTTAAGGAGCAAAAACTCGGCAAAATCGAGTATCGCACCGAAAAGACCGGTATCGTGCAAGTCATGATCGGCAAGAAGTCTTTCGGCGCTCAAAAGCTCGTTGAGAACTTCAACGTCCTTGCGAATGCCCTCTACAAGGCGAAACCCCCCACGAGTAAGGGTGTTTACCTGAAGAACATTACCATCTCGACGACCATGAGCCCTGGGATTACCTTGGACTCAGTTGACGTGATGACCTCGGCTGGCGTCGGCTGAGTCGAAAGAATAGGAAATCGATATGAATCGTGAAACGAAAACCGCAATGGCGGAGTCCCTTCGGGGCAAGTTCTCGAAAGCGACCGTCGCAATTTTCGCCGACTATAAGGGATTGAGCGCCAATCAGGCTGACGATTTGCGCAAGCAGCTTCGCGCTGTGAATGCAGAAGTCAAAGTCCTGAAAAACAACGTCGCTCGCCTTTTGACCAGTGATGGTAAAATGGGCGATCATGCCCAGGGCGTGATGGAAAAGCTCGTTGGACCTTCTTTGGTGGCATTCGCCTACGGGGATCCCGCGGCGGCTGCAAAGGTCATTCATACTTTCACGAAGACCAACGAGGCCCTCAAGCTGAAAGAAAGCTTGATGGGGATGAAGCGCATCGCCGCATCCGGCGTGGAAGAGCTTGCAAGCCTTCCTTCCAAGGAAGTTCTTTTGGCTAAGTTCTTGGGCACTTTGAATGCCCCGATCACCAATTTTGTCGGAGTTCTCGCTGCAGTGCCGCGCAGTCTGGTCACGGTATTGTCTGCGATTGAAAAGAAGAAGGCCGAACCTCAGGGTTGATGCCCCTGGGAGAAGTCAATTTCGGTCAGTTGCCATGGAGGCGACTGGCAAACAGGTCCTACCAACCAGAATTGAATCGGACCAACGCTAGGATGGCAGGCAGGGAGTAAAAAGGTAAATCAAATGGCAAACGCAATCTCTAAGGAAGACGTCGTCTCCTTCATCGAAAATATGTCTGTTCTCGAGCTTTCGCAGCTCGTGAAAGATCTGGAAACCAAGTTCGGCGTTTCGGCTGCTGCGCCGATGATGGCGATGCCAGCTGGCGGCTCTGCTGCTCCGGCTGCTGAAGTAAAAACCGAGTTCACTGTGGTCTTGACCGCCGCCGGCGACAAGAAAATCAACGTGATCAAGGTTGTTCGTGAGCTCACCGGTCTCGGCTTGAAAGAAGCGAAGGACCTGGTTGAAGGTGCTCCAAAACCAGTTAAAGAAGGTATCGCTAAGGCTGACGCTGACGCGATGAAGGCAAAGCTCGAGGCTGAAGGAGCGAAGGTCGAACTGAAGTGACCTTTGGCTGCTCGTTTGCCTGAGATTTCTGGTTGATTCCCTACTGCGCCCCAGCCTGCCCGCTCGATGTGGGAAAGGCGGGGTGCGGCAGCGGATCAACTTGCTTTTTTTGTACCGTTTGAGCTAGTTTACGCGTTCACGCGCTCATTTAGTTTTCAAGTCAACACCACCATTAAGCGATTCGCCCCTGCATGCACTGATTGGTTAGGGGTGGAGTCACTTTAGTGAAGGAGTCAGCATGGCCTCTCTGTTCTCGGAGAATCGCCGAATTCGGAAAGAATTTTCCAAAATCGCGACACCCGTTGAGATTCCCAATCTCATTGAACTTCAGCGTAAGTCGTACGAGAAGTTCCTCCAGGCTGACGTTCCGCTCCCGAAGCGCGATAACTCCGGCCTTCAAGCGGTTTTCAAATCGGTTTTTCCGATTGAAGACTTCAATAAGACCGCGTCGCTCGAGTTCGAGAGCTACACGCTCGAGCGGCCTAAGTACGACGTGGGCGAATGTCGCCAGAGGGGGATGACTTTTGCTGCTCCTCTGAAGATCACGGTTCGCCTCGTGGTGTTTGACGTGGATGAGGAGGCTGGTACTCGCAACATCCGCGACATCAAGGAGCAGGAAGTGTACATGGGGGAGATTCCCCTCATGACTGAGGCGGGCTCGTTCATCATTAACGGGACCGAGCGCGTTATCGTCAGTCAGTTGCACCGTTCCCCGGGCGTGATCTTTGATCACGATCAGGGTAAGAGCCATTCATCCGGCAAGATTCTTTATTCTGCCCGCGTGATCCCTCATCGCGGTTCTTGGTTGGACTTTGAGTTCGACCATAAAGACATCCTTTATGCCCGCATCGACCGGAAGCGGAAGCTCCCGGCTACGATCATTTTGCGTGCCATGGGCATGTCCAATCAAGAGGTCCTGAACTTTTTTTACAGGATTGAACGATTGGTTTTCGAGAAGGACAACAAGTTCTTCAAGATGGTGGATCTGGATCTGCTTTCGGGTCAGCGTGCCGAAGAGGATATTCTCGATCCGAAGTCCGGCGAAGTCATCGTCCGCAAAAATCGCAAGTTCACCAAAGCGGTGATCAAGCGCATCGAAGAAGCGGGCATCAAGCGGTTTGAGATGCCGCCTGAAGGCGTGATGGGCCGTGTGGCTTCTGAGGATATTGTCGACGATAAGACCGGCGAAGTCCTTTTGGAGACCAACCAGGAGCTGACGGAATCAAAGATTGAAGAGCTGAGGGGTCGTGGAATCAAGGAAGTGAAGGTCATCTTCACCGACAATTTGACTCATGGCGCTTTCATTCGTGAGACTTTGCTTCTCGATAAGGTTTCGAGTCCTGAGGAAGCCCTCATCGAGATCTATAAGCGGATGCGTCCGGGTGATCCTCCGACGATTGAAGCTGCCAAGCAGCTCTTTGATAACTTGTTTTTCAACGCTGATCGTTACGACCTCTCCAAGGTCGGCCGTTTGAAGCTGAATTATAAGTTTCCAGAAAATAATATCAAGACCGAGACGAGCATCCTGACTAAGCAGGACATCCTCTCGACTCTCCACTACCTTTGCGAACTGAACAACGGCCGCGGCACGATCGACGATATCGATCACCTGGGTAACCGTCGTGTTCGTCCGGTCGGTGAATTGATCGAAAACCAGTATCGTATCGGTCTGGTGCGTATGGAGCGCGCGATCAAAGAGCGGATGAGTATTCAGGAAATCGAAACCCTGATGCCTCACGATCTCATTAATCAAAAGCCGGTTTCGGCGGTGGTTAAGGAGTTTTTCGGATCCAGCCAGCTTTCTCAATTCATGGACCAGACGAATCCTTTGTCGGAAGTCACGCACAAGCGTCGTCTTTCCGCCCTCGGACCCGGTGGTTTGACCCGTGAGCGGGCTGGTTTTGAAGTTCGCGACGTTCACAACACTCACTATGGGCGTATTTGCCCAATTGAGACGCCTGAAGGTCCGAACATCGGATTGATCGCCAGTTTGTCGACTTACGCTCGTGTGAATGAGTTCGGTTTTATCGAAACTCCTTACCGTCAAATCAACGGTCGGAAGATCAGCGATGAGATCAAATTCTTTACGGCGACGGAGGAAGAGAACAAAATCATCGCCCAGGTATCTCCGGATGCCCTTCGATCGGGTAAATTGACTGAAGACTTCGTCGCGGCACGGCGTAAGGGCGACTTCGCCCTCGTCAACCCAGATGATGTTGAACTGATGGACGTTTCGCCCAATCAGCTCGTTTCGATTGCCGCATCCTTGATCCCGTTCCTCGAGCACGACGACGCCAACCGGGCCCTCATGGGTTCGAACATGCAACGTCAAGCTGTGCCTTTGATCCGCACCTCTGCGCCCTTGGTGGGCACCGGGATCGAGCGGGTGGTGGCACGCGACTCCGGCCAAGTCTTGCTGACGAAGCACGACGGCGATGTCGTCATGGTGGACGGAACCAAGATCGTGGTTCGCCGCTCAGGCAGCCATGATGAAGTCGGTTCCGACGTCGATATCTATAATTTGACCAAATACCAGCGTTCCAACCAGAACACCTGTGTGACTCAGCGTCCAGTTGTGAAGGTCGGCGAAAAAGTGAAGGCTGGGGACGTCCTGGCCGATGGTCCAAGCACCGATGCCGGTGAGTTGGCCTTGGGTCAGAACATCCTGATCGCCTTCATGCCTTGGAACGGCTACAATTTCGAAGATTCGATTCTCATTTCCGAGCGTCTCATCAAGGAGGACACGTTCACTTCGATTCACATCGAAGAGTTTGAATGCGTCGCCCGCGACACGAAGCTGGGTAAGGAAGAGATTACTCGCGATATCCCGAACGTAGGCGAAGAGGCCCTGAAGGACCTCGACGTCAGCGGGATTATTCGAATCGGCGCCGAAGTGAAGCCGGGCGATATTCTGGTCGGTAAGGTGACTCCGAAAGGCGAGACCCAGCTCTCTCCTGAGGAGAAGCTTCTCCGGGCAATCTTCGGCGAAAAAGCCGGAGATGTTCGTGACACCTCCCTTCGCGTACCTTCGGGTGTGCAGGGAATCGTGATCAACGCCCAGGTGTTTGCTCGTGAAGGCACTGAGCCGGATGAGCGAACGAAGTCGATTCTTGAGGACCAGATCTCGAAGATTCGTCGTGACGAACGCATCGAAACCGATGCGATCCGTCAGTCGGCCTTCAACAAGATCACGCGGATCCTTGAAGATGCCACCACCACGGGTAAGCTCCTGTCTGAAGACGGCTCGGAAGAGCTCCTGAAGAAGGCACAGAAACTGGATCGTGAAACCCTCGAAAAGGTGCCTTTCGACCTTTTGGGCTTCATCCCGGTGAAAGACGACCTCGAGCAGGAAGTCACCCAGATCATGAAAACGGCGAAAGAAAAGATCGAAGCCGTTCGTTACGTCTTCAAAGAGAAGACGGACAAGCTCAAGAAGGGCGATGAACTCGCTCCGGGCGTGATCAAGATGGTGAAGATTCAGATCGCGATCAAGCGTAAGCTTCAAGTCGGCGACAAAATGGCCGGAAGACACGGTAACAAAGGTGTCATCAGCCGCATTGTTCCACAAGAAGACATGCCATTCATGGCCAACGGAACTCCGGTGGACATGGTCTTGAACCCGCTCGGCGTCCCTTCCCGAATGAACATCGGTCAGCTCCTCGAAGTCACGCTCGGCTGGGCCGCGCATGGCATTGGCGAAAAGATCAATGCTTATATGGACAACTTCAGCCCAGATCCCCTCCGAAAGGTCCTCAAGGGGACCTATCAGAATGCGGAAGTCGATAAGTACATCGACAAGGCTACGAACGATGAGCTCAAGAAAATGGCTCGACATCTTCGTAAAGGTGTTCACTTCGCGACCCCGGTTTTCGACGGTGCTTCGGAGAAGGACATCAATGCGATGCTCACTCTCGCTGACCTTCCAAGCCGCGGACAGACCACTCTCTATGACGGCGTTTCCGGCGAACCCTTTGCCGAGGACGTTACGGTGGGCATCATGTACATGCTCAAGCTCCACCACTTGGTCGAAGAGAAGATCCACGCTCGAAGCATTGGTCCTTACTCGCTCGTCACTCAGCAGCCGCTGGGTGGTAAAGCCCAGTTCGGTGGCCAACGTCTCGGGGAGATGGAAGTCTGGGCCCTTGAGGCATACGGTGCGGCCTATGCTCTCCAGGAGTTCCTGACCGTCAAGTCTGATGACGTGACGGGTCGCAATCGGATGTACGAGGCGATCGTCAAAGGCGAGCAGCTTCTTGAGCCTGGCCTTCCCGAGTCTTTCAACGTCTTGATCAAGGAACTTCAGAGCTTGGCTTTGAACGTCGAGTTGATCGAAGACGAAGAGAAAGACTTGAAGGGCGCGATTCTCTAAGATTCTTCCTTGTTTCGGGTGCTGGAGGCCTGATGGGCCTTCGGCACCCTTCCTATTCGTTCAAGGTTCTCGCAAAGTAGATTTTCCGCCCTGGGAGGGCTGACGATGAAAGACCTTCTTAACTTTTTCGACAAACCCAAAGATCCTTTGAGCTTTACCGGGATCCGCATCTCTCTTGCTTCGCCTGAGAAGATCCGTGAGTGGTCCTACGGAGAAGTGAAAAAGCCTGAGACCATCAACTATCGAACGTTCAAGCCTGAACGTGATGGCTTGTTCTGCGCCAAGATTTTCGGACCTGTGAAAGACTACGAGTGCAACTGCGGCAAGTACAAGCGCATGAAGCATCGGGGCGTTGTCTGCGAAAAGTGCGGCGTCGAAGTCATTCAGTCCAAAGTCCGTCGTGAGCGCCTGGGTCACATCGAACTCGCGACTCCAGTGGCCCACATCTGGTTTCTGCGCTCATTGCCTTCGCGGATTGGTGCACTCCTCGACATCACCCTGAAGGATCTCGAGAAAGTTCTCTACTGTGAGGCCTACTTGGTCCTCGACGCAGGGAACAGTGGCGTGGAAGAAAACACCGTCATCTCGGAAGACAAGTATTCCCAGCTCGTCAAAGATGGTTTCGCTTTCACAGCTGTCATGGGTGGCGAAGCCATTCGCGACGTGCTCAAGAAGGTCGACATCGACATGGCGTCGCGTCAGCTTCGCCGCGAAATGAAGCAGACTACCTCCGAAGCCCAGCGCACGAAGATCTCGAAGCGACTCAAGGTCGTTGAGGCTTTCAAAGCGAGCGGTATGAATCGTCCCGAGTGGATGATGTTGGAAGTGATTCCCGTCATTCCGCCAGAGCTTCGCCCGCTTGTTCCGCTCGATGGGGGTCGTTTTGCCACCTCCGACTTGAACGATCTCTACCGTCGTGTGATCAACCGGAACAACCGATTGAAGCGACTGATGGAGCTCAATGCTCCTGAGATCATCATTCGCAACGAAAAGCGCATGCTGCAGGAGTCTGTCGACGCGCTCTTCGACAACGGCCGTCGCGGCAAGACCTTTACGGGTCCGAACAAGCGTCCATTGCGCTCGCTGTCCGATATGCTGAAGGGCAAACAAGGTCGATTCCGCCAAAACTTGCTCGGCAAGCGAGTCGATTACTCCGGCCGTTCGGTCATCGTGGTCGGTCCTGAACTCAAGCTGCACCAGTGCGGTTTGCCTAAGGTCATGGCTCTCGAGCTCTTCAAACCGTTCATCTATAACAAGCTCTCCGAGTACGGCTACGTCACCACCATCAAGTCCGCCAAGAAGATGGTTGAGAAGCAGCGCCAAGAAGTCTGGGACATCCTTGAAGAAGTGGTGAAAGAGCATCCGGTCATGTTGAACCGCGCTCCGACCCTCCACCGTCTTGGAATCCAGGCTTTTGAGCCGGTTCTCATCGAAGGAAAGGCCATTCAGCTTCACCCTCTCGTCTGCGCGGCATTTAATGCCGACTTCGACGGTGACCAGATGGCCGTTCACGTTCCGCTGTCGATTGAAGCTCAGATCGAAGCTCGCGTGTTGATGATGTCGACCAACAACATCCTCTCGCCTGCTCACGGCAAGCCGATCATCGTACCTTCTCAGGATATCGTCCTGGGGCTGTATTACATGACTCGCGAACGCCCATTCAGCAAAGGCGAAGGAAAGGTTTTCGGAAGCCCGATCGAAGTTCAGTTTGCGATCGACTCCGGAATCGTCACCCTTCAAGCCAAGATCCGCTGCCGCATTCATGGCAAAATCGTGGAAACCACGGTGGGTCGTGCCCTCCTTTCGGAGATCGTACCGGCGGAGATTCCTTTCAGCGCCTACAACAAGACGTTGGGTAAGAAGGATTTGGCCGAGCTCATCGATACTTGCTACCGCTTGACGGGAAACAAGAAGACCGTTCTCCTAGCCGACCATTTGATGGCGACCGGGTTCAAGCAAGCCATGCGCGCCGGGATTTCGATCTCGGTCCAAGACATGGTGATGCCGAACGAAAAGAAGGAGTTCTTGGAAAAGGCATACGCCCAAGTCCAGGAGATCGAGAACCAGTACGTGGAAGGTCTCATCACCGATGGTGAGCGCTACAACAAAGTGATCGACATCTGGGCTCAAACCTCCGAGCAAATCGCCAGCGCCATGATGAAACGGCTCTCGACCCAAACCTTCAAGGCTCCGACCCACTACCGTGGACCGAACAAAGAGTCTGAAGTCACGGGTCCAGCGTTCAACTCCATCTTCATGATGGCTGACTCCGGGGCTCGGGGTTCCAACGCTCAGATCCGTCAGTTGGCGGGTATGCGTGGTTTGATGGCCAAGCCTTCCGGCGAGATCATCGAAACCCCGATCGTGGCCAATTTCCGCGAAGGTCTTTCGGTTCTCCAATACTTCGTGTCCACGCACGGCGCTCGTAAAGGTCTTGCGGACACCGCACTCAAGACTGCCAACTCCGGATATCTGACCCGTCGTCTCGTCGACGTCTCTCAAGACGTCATCGTGACCGAGCCGGACTGCGGAACTCTCGATGGTCTCTACGTCACCGCTCTCGTCGAGGGCGGTGAAGTGATCGAGAAAATGAGTGATCGGATCCTCGGTCGCGTGACTCTTGACGAAGTCATCGATCCAGTGACCAACGAAATCCTGGTCGGTGCCAACTCCGAAATCACCGAAGACCTCATGAAGCAGGTGGATGACGCCGGAATCGATCGGGTTCGAATTCGCTCTGTGCTGACTTGCCAAGCTAAAAAAGGGATTTGCGCTCTCTGCTATGGCCGAGATCTTTCCCGCGGCCGCATGGTCAACAACGGCGAAGCAGTCGGCGTCATCGCGGCTCAGTCCATCGGAGAGCCGGGTACTCAGCTGACGATGCGTACCTTCCACATCGGGGGTGCCGCTTCCCGTCGCGCTGAACAGTCGAGCCTTGAAGCCAAGACCAAGGGCACTTTGAAGTTCATCAATGTGGTCACGGTCAACAACAAGGAGGGCCATCTCACGGTCATGAATCGAAACGGTGAAATCGCCGTGATCGACTCGAACAACCGCGAACGCGAGAAGTACCAGATCGTCTACGGCGCAAAGCTCCTCTTGAAGGAAGGCGCCTTGGTCGAAAAAGGGAAACTCATCGCGGAATGGGATCCTTATTCGACTCCAATCGTGACCGAATTGTCCGGCATCATCAAATTCGAGGACGTCGAAGAAGGCGTTACGATGCAGGAGCAGTTCGACAACGTGACGGGTCTCTCCCACAAAGTCGTCATCGAATCCAAGTCGAGCGACAAACGTCCGAAGCTCCTCATTTGCGATGAGAATGGCCAAGTGAAGAAGATCGAAAGTTCGAATCGCGTCGCACGCTACATGCTTCCAGTCGGGGCCAACCTGATTGTCAGCAACGGCGACGAAGTCCGTGCAGGCGATACCCTGGTTAAGATCCACCGTGAGACGACGAAGACCAAAGACATCACCGGAGGTCTGCCTCGCGTGGCCGAGCTTTTCGAAGCTCGCAAGCCCAAGGACGCAGCAGTCATCGCAGAGATCGACGGTATCGTCTCGTTCGGTAAAGACACCAAGGGCAAGCGGAAGGTCATTATCACTCCCGATATCGGCGAGCCGAAAGAGTACCTCATCGGCAAGGGCCGTCACATGGCCGTCAACGAAGGCGACTATGTGAAAGCAGGCGAGCCGTTGATGGATGGACCGATCAACCCCCACGACATTCTTCGGGTTCTCGGCGAGAAAGCCCTTGCCAAGTATCTGGTCGACGAAGTGCAGGAAGTTTATCGACTCCAAGGTGTGAAGATCAACGACAAGCACATCGAGACGATCGTTCGCCAGATGCTCCGCAAAGTGAAGATCAAGGAAGTCGGCGACACCAACTTCCTCTCGGGCGAACAGACGGATAAGGCTACGTTCGAAGCTGAAAACCAAAGGATCATGCAAACCGGTGGAGCGACTTCCACTGCTGAGCCTCTGCTCCTCGGGATCACTCGGGCATCGCTCACCACGGAGAGCTTCATTTCGGCCGCTTCCTTTCAGGAAACGACCAAAGTGCTTACTGAAGCTTCGATCGCTGGACGCGTCGACTTCCTCCGCGGCTTGAAGGAGAACGTCATCATGGGACGCCTCATTCCTGCAGGAACAGGACTTCCGAAGTACAAGAACCTCCAAGCCGAAGTCTCGACCGAGCCTTTGACGGATGAGGAAGAAGAAGCCCAAAACGAGAGCTCTGTTTCGATCTCCCGCTGAGTAATTAGAAATTTAGGGCTCCGAGAGCGTTGCTCTCGGAGCCTTTTTCTTTTATGGGTAGTAAGTAATCCTTCGGCGACCCAGTCTTCAGGCTTGGACCGCCGGGTTTTGAATGGGCGCTTAGCTCAGTGGTAGAGCAAGGTCTTTACACGGCCAAGGTCATAGGTTCGACCCCTATAGCGCCCACCATTCGTCAAGCTGTTCGAACCACGGAACAGCGATAAAGTAGAAGCAGAAGGAACGGAGCTGGCCCGCCGGGCCAGCTCCCCCTCGATGTGGTTCTTCCCCACATAAAAATGCAGCCGAAACCCGTCGGGCGTGATCTCGACCTCGTGGATCAGGGCTTCGATGATCTTCGTTCGCGTGGATTCGTCTTTGAGCACGTGGAGCCCTCGGAGCAAGGCTTCATAGGTCGCGAGCTCAGCCGGGAGGTCATGGACCTTTTGCTCAGAGGCAGGCACCGTAGCCGTTCCTCTTCCTCGCTTTTTACGGTCTGGAGTTTCTCCGTCTGCATGTAGATCGGTGCGGCAGACACGGACTTCGGGAGCTCTGCCAGGCGCTCGGCCAATACCTCAATCTGCTGTATAACGGAGCTGATCCGACTTTCGGTTCGCTTTTGACCGGAGTCGCCTAGGCGAGCCTCCGATACTCGTTTCGCATCAAGAAGGAGTGCTTTCGAAAGCCCAGGGTCACGAAAGAGCTTCAGCACTTCTTCCCAGACAGCAGGCTCTAGAATCTTTGCCTGCACTCGAAACGGCGCACAGTCAAACGCAGGCTTCACTAAGCACCCATCGCGCTTGGTTGCCCAGCCGTGTTCGTAGTAGGGGACCTTGCCGGAATTGCCATGCGCAGACTTCCCGACCATGCGGGCGTGACACGTCCCGCAGCTGACTTTCCGAGAGAGCAGAAACGGGTAGCGGCTTGCTGATTCGGGCTTTTTTCGACTGCGGTTTTCTCGGAGGAGTGTTCCGATTTTATCAAACGTTGTGGGGTTGATGAGCGCGTCCCAGTTCCCTGGCGCTTCTCCTCGTTCGTCTTGTCCCTTCACAGGAAACGTCCGAATTCCGATGGAGGCCTTGTTAGTGAGGATCCGGTAGAGGTTCTCCACCGTGAAGTGACCGAGCCTCGGGCGGTGCCCGCCCCCTTGTTTGTCTCGCCTGAGCTTATGGCCGTGAAGGTTGAGCCACTTGGCCGCGGCAGACAGTGTTCCTTTCTCTAGATAAGCCTGGAAACACGCTCGGACGGCTTCGGCCTGCGTTTCGTCAATGGCAAGGTATCCCGGTTTCTCAGGAATGAGCCGGTAGCCGACCGGTACCACGCCTCCGTTATAAAGCCCGCGCTCAGCCCGGGCCTGGAAGTTAGCCGCCACCCTCTCTGAGACCTGCCGGCGCTCGAACTGCGCAAGATTGGCCATCACGTACATGACCATTTCTCCGGCAGCCGTGGTGGAATCAAAGCTTTCTCTGAGGGGGGAACTGCTCTGGAGTCGTTTTAATCGAGATTGCGTGAGGCACTTCGTGAGAATTCTGCAGCCACTGAGGCACGTCATTATTTTCTAAGTCCGTGAAACTCAAAGACGTGGGACTGCCTCTTGGCTCGTGACAAATAGGTAAGTGTAACTTATAGGTAACACTCATGGCGCGTGGACGATGGACCCCTTCTGACGAGAGCATAGCGAGTGAGGCCTACTGCGTCCTGATTGAGCGAAAAAGAGCTTCGCGGGCCTACCCAAAGGCTCGGCTCCTTGAGCGCCTTGCCAAGCCTCCCGTCAGCACGCTGTTTCTGAAGCACTGCTTGGAATGGGACGACACTCCCAAGCTGACCCAGTTCAGGCGAGGGCTTCTGTTGGTCGCGCAGGCCCGAGGCGTCAGTCACGTCGCCCAGGAGGTCGGTATCAGTCGCGTGACGCTCTACCGGATGCTCGGGCCTTCGGGCAATCCCAGGCTCCACAGCCTCATTCCGCTCTTGAAACACTTGGGCGTGAGGCTCTGGGTAGTCGAAGAAGATTTCATTGTCCGGCGCACCCGTCTCAAGCGCCCGAAGAATGAGCTTCATGCCAGCCTTGAAGCCGCGGATTCTGCCCGAAAGCGCTTGATGGACTTCCCGGCCGGCCGTAAAGGCCGCTAAGGCTTAGACTTTCTAGCGAGCGATGCTGTCGAGAGCCATTGGAATTACGATCAAGTTGATTGTCGTACCTCTGTTGGCGGCCCGCGTATCAGGAACTTTTCCCAAGACCGAAAAGATCCAAGCTGTAACAATAGATCGCTTCATCCTCCGAGCCCTTCACGATGCTTCGCACCTGCTCGATGGCTTTCACCATCACTTCACGAACTCTAAAGACGTTTTCCGCCGAAATTCCGATGACTCCCGAGTAGTGAAGCTCACCCGGCGTTTCCCGCTCCAAGGCCTTCATGGCCTGAAGCCGCCAATTGATATGGTGCTTTGAAATCATCGGCGAATCACTTTCGAGGTGAATCCGAGTTTCACCAGGTAAAAGTCCTCCTCCTTTTTGACTCACTAGCCCGACCGAATCTAAGAATGTCACCACGGCGCTGACCTTCGACAGATCCACTTGAAAGTAGTTTGAAATCGCGAAGGGAGTTCTGAGCTGAGGGATCAATACGGCCATATGGACTGCGCAGTAAAGCCAATGGCTGTAGTAGGTCGCCTGGTCTTCACGATTGAGCGAAGATTTGTGGGTCAGGCGATTCTTCAGGATCAGTCTTTGATTGAGGTGCCTCTGAACTTGCTTCTTAAAGAACTCCCGCAAGCTGTGAGTTCCCGCTCGCGCGCTTTGAACGAGGAGAACGAAATACTCTCCCTCTTCATCGGAATGACCTAAGAATCCGTTCAATGCTTCCGCCTGCTCAATACTCAAGTGAGCAGAACCCGCAAAAATCTGGGAAACGTAAGCAAGCTGGCACTGTATCCGCTCGGCGATTCTCGATTTCACGCCTCGGGTTCCATCAGGACGCGCGGCGACCCAGGCTAGGACATAGGACTTATACTCCTGATATTCGAAGACAATCGGCCGAGATCCGAAGTCCGAGCCGCCAGGACGAGATTGCGCCATACCTAAAGCCTAACTTAATATAGAGTTGTTTATTTAATTAAATTAGTCTGTTTATATAACGCGCTGCAAGGTATTTTGTGTGGGTCAGCAAGGTTTGAGCGATAACGGGCCGCACCTAATACCGCTTAAACTACAAGCTGATACGTTCCCTCTCATTCCGAAACGAGTGAGAGGGAACGGTTTCAATGCTTGACCAAAACAGTCAACCTATGTATAAATTGACACGCGGCCCAGAAAGACCAGAGACCCATATGTTGTTCATTCGTACGACCCAGACCTTTGCCCTAGGAGCCTTGTTCCTTACCCTTTCAAACCCGTTTGTTTGCCAGGCGAGTGGCGAAAGCAGCGGAGGAGGCGATGGCCGGGCTTCTCACATTGAAGCGATCGGATCCCAAGTTCAGAACGCTCTGACAATGGCTTGTGTCTCCCTGCCGAACGTTACGCTTAGCCCAGCCTGCGCCTATCTGGAGCGATATAAAAACGCGACTTCCAAAGTAAGTGGCGGCCGCGGCATTACCCCGAATTCGGATTTGATCGGGAGTGACGGGAGGCCCCGCCCGCTCGGAAATGACGGCGTCAGCAACATCAACTACCGCCCCAATGAGTGGGACCAAATGGTTCGAGTTGCCGGATACGAATCCCTCAGGATTCGAGGAGTTACTCACGAATATAATGTGATTGGCGGAAACGAATCGCAGGATCACTACACCGCGACCAATGCGATGGTGGCACTCCTGATTTCTAAGAATTTTGACTTGAGTGCACTTGCAGCCGATCCCAATCGACGTGGCTACACCAAGGCGGAGTATCTTGCCATGGACGCAGGTGCGCTCGTAGCGATCGCAAAAGGCGATGGAGTCGGCGTATGCAAGGTCCTCTATTCGACCTGGGTTGAAGAAGGCGTCAGCGATAGCATCTTTAATTCGCCCTCCTATACTCACAATGTCTATGATGTTCAGGTTTCCGGTCAATCAGCTCAAAAATTCGATGAAGTCAGAGACAGTAAGGGAATCGCAAAAACTGGCAAGTACCTCGCAAAACTCATTCTGGACGGGACCTGCCAGATCTCATCAAATTAGTAATTTGCTAATGATCAAAAAATAATGACTCAAGCGTTGTCTTCGGAGAAGTCCGGGGCAACGCTTGAACTAATTGGTAACGACGTGATCGACAGGCGACGGCTCCGATGATCGTCACTTTGTCATGCGATCGCGTGCTTGGCGTTTGAAGTCGTGGCGACTTGCCATGAGGAGTCTAGGTGCGCTTGACGATGGGAGTGAACATCGCGGCGGCCTCATCGATGAAGAAGAGGTTGAGTCCTTCCGGCGATTTGAGAATGCCCTGCATTTGTCCAGTCCGGACAGGCTTTGATACCGATGAAGGATTCTCACTTCAAGCCCGACGCCAATGTGCAGACCGACCGGATGCTCCAATTTCACTTGTCTGATGACGACGTGAAGACCGAGAAGTCGCAAGACCCTCGGTCTTCCATTTTACTCAGGTAAGACGCAGAAACGCACTTCCTCCCTAGCCAGCCTCTTCAGTATTCGAGAAATCGTCGAGCGCCTCCCGTCGTAGTACTTCTCAGCAATCGCCGAGATTGTCAGTCCTTCGACCCAACGAAGTTTTGCCAGCTCAGTCGGGTCGATCTTTTGCTTCATCCACCGCTTCAGGCTTTCCCGAGCCACAAGGAGTG
>JAYVNB010000319.1:0-3013 GCA_043759365.1 Bacteriovoracaceae bacterium
CTATGACTGGCCCGGAAACATTCGCCAGTTGAAAGCCGTGATCCAGGACCTCCAATGTCGTGTCGCTGATCGGCTGATTCGAGAGAAGGACATTTGCGCCGTCCTGCCCGAAGTAGCCAGAAACAGGAAGGCCCCAGGACTGACCCAGGGCTCTAGCGGATATGCCACGCACCTGCTTTCGCAGGAGCGAAAACGCTTTGAACGCGCCTTAATTCAGTCTTCTGGAAACCGCGAAGTGGCGGCGCGATCCTTAGGCCTTTCCAGAGCGACATATTTTCGACGAGCGAAGGAATTGGGCCTTGTGGGTCGAAATCGAATTGGAACCTGATCTAAATCGTTTCGACCTCGTGCAAAAGCCGGCTTAGGGAAGCTGCGGGCGAACGACCCTGATTTGCGGTTTTCCGCGCCGACTCGCCTCCTAGGCACTGAGTGAGCTTCAGCATGGCTTGGCAAAACTCTCGGTGCCTTAGCCTAGCTCCCTTTGAGACTTCGATTTGAGATTCGATGAGACTGGATCTCACTCTTGAGACTCTCCGTTAGCGGAAAACCGCTGTTTTCCCAAGGCTCAGGTCTGAGACCGGCGTCTCAACACGCCTTGGCATACCTTGCACAATGCCCTTCCAATCGCGGCTCTAGTCTCAGTTCGAGACTCAGTGACCGCCATTCGGAGGTCTCATGTTTTTCATTCACACGACCCGGCTGCGGAGATGGCTCGCTAGACAAGCTGCAAGCATCTTTCACCGTTTCTGCGATCCGAGTCTCGAATATGAACTCGCTGCGCCGGAAATCTTCGCAGAGGTCCAAGCCAACCGCAGGCGCCACGTGGAAATGGCGATCGCCAAATACATTGGGCCCTGCCGATGACATCGCAGCAAAAAGCCCGCTTCACTTTGAATCTAGCTATCCTGGCACTAGCCCCTACGAGTGCGTTTGCAGCTAGCCTTGAGGGAACGCTTCAGAACCTGGTGAACGCCTTCGTGGGCCGGATCCTCCCGATCGTGGCGCTTGGCTACCTAGGTAAGAACATCTTCGGTCACATCCAAGGTGACATGAACGCCCGAACCGATACCGTGCGCGTAGTGATCGCCACAGCCTGCTTGATCGCGATCAATGCCGTCTGGAGCTACATCAACCAGCAGGTTCGGTGATTCCCCATGCGCAAATTCAACGAACCGACCGCCCGAAACCTACTTCGTCGCCCATTGATCTTGGGCGTCCCCTTTCAAGGCTTGATCCTCTTGGCATTCGCTGTCCTCTCGATGTTGCTCCTCTCAGGGGGCCGCCGTACGGGAGACACGTTGACGCTTGGCTCTGGCGCTTTGGGGTACCTCATTCTGTGGCTACTCGCGCGTTTTGCGCATCCGGGTTGGGAAGAGTCCATGTTCTTCCCGCTCGAGCAACTCGCCAAAAGGAAGTCAGCGGAGACGCTAGAAATCGCGACCCATCCTGTAGAGGTCTTAATTCAGTCTCCCGACACGCTGGATCCAACGGATCTCATCTACGGGAAGGAGTCGCTCGGTGAATCCTTTAAAATTCTTAAAGCAGGCGAGTCTAAGACGTTTCTGTTCACCCTAGGGACTGAAGGGACCCGCGTCGCGACGCTATTGACCACGGGCGTCGGCATTCGAGGTAGTTCTGCTCGTGGCCTCGAGGCTTCATCGGGTCACCCTTGCAAGTTCGCCTACTCGCTTAGCCAACTCCCCGTTTCCACTGATCCACTCTGGGCCTTTGGAGTCTTTGCGAGGCTTCAGTCTCCGTTTCAGGTCTTGATCCGCGTGCAAGGTGTCGAGTTTCTAACGACGAAACGCCGGATTGAAGCCTCTAGGCGGAGAAACGCCCGGGATGGGATGAGCGTTTCCAACGTAGATGCTGACGTCACGTTCGAAGAGGCCAGCCGAGTCCTTCAAGGACTGTCACGCGGGGACGAGTCTCTCGTCGAGCTGTCCTTGGTCTTGGTCAGCCCAGTGGCCCAGCCCAACTTGGATCCAGAGCTCTTTACTTTGGAGTCGAACCAGGAACTCACCCTCCTCTCCGTTTTAGGATCAAGGACCCGATTCTTTCGATCTCATCTCGTCCGGGCCGTGACTGCTTCCGACTTGATGCCCACACTGATGGACCCGTTCGAGGAAGGAGCTCAGATCCTGAAGACCGTCCGGAAAAACCCGCTCTACTTTTCTCCTCAAGACCCCAGGCTCGAGGCCCTTCACATGCTGGTGGTTGGAGCGTCAGGAAGCGGGAAGAGCTTCTTTACGGGCTTGGCTTTAAAACGAATGCGGGACGCCCAAGTTCCGATGTCCGCTCTGTTTATAGACCACAACCGGAGCTTCAGAAGACTTATCCGCTCGAACCACGAGTCTTACCTGGAACCCGACTCTCTCCAGGACCTGGGCGTGAGGACAGACCACTGCTTATCTCAGCTGGAAACTCCCGGAACATTTGCCGGGATCGAGCTTTCGGATCTCGGACTTGACGAGAAGAAACTGGCCACTCATCTCCTCCTCTCCCGCGTGGAGCACTTTCTTAGGAACCGAAAGACTACGCATCCCATCTACCTCGTCTTGGATGAGTGCTGGAACTTCCTGCGGGACGAGCCCGTGCTCGTCCAACGAGCCTTTCGTGAGTTCAGGAAGCTCAATGGAGCCGTAATCGCCATTACTCAAAGCCTCTCAGACTTTGTCACCGACTCGACTGGCCAAAGTATCTTTCAAAACGCTCCTACTCGGATTCTGCTTCGCCAAGGCGAGGATCTCTCTCAATTTCGGGGTGCACTAGGGCTTAACGACGTTGAACTCTCCAAGCTCAGGCTCCTGAGACAAGTGAAAGGCTCGTTTTCGGAGTGCCTGATCAAGACTCCATTCCTGTCGCGGATTGGTCGGCTGTACCCCACCGAAGACGAGAACGCACTCTTGAGAACCGACAACCTGAGAGCCGAGTTGATCGAGGAGGCCCGAATGAGCCTGGAAGCGATTCAGGGGGCGGCAATATGCGCCGTCTAACGATCCACCTGTTCGCA
>JAYVNB010000320.1:0-9355 GCA_043759365.1 Bacteriovoracaceae bacterium
GGGGAAAGCTCGCAGTAGAAATCGTCCGCAGGGCGAGCCAAGCAATCGGTCATCCACATCAGGCGCTCAGAAGCCGTCATCTGTCCCCGGCGCATGCGAACATATTGACGCGTCTGTTCAAGCAGGACGGGTCGAGGAACAGGCAAACCCTCATTCTCGCTGAACTGAAGTCCAGAGCGACTGTTCTCGACTACATCCGTCACCGGCAATGAGTCGGGGATCGGAAACAGGGGCGGCGCGAGGTTTCTCAAGGGAGAGGACTGGGTAACGCGAATTTTGTGTGTCCGATGAGACCGACCTCGCGCTTCAGCCGGCTGACTGAAATACACGGAAAAAAGAGCTATCCAAAGCGCTAAAACTGATCGCATCGATGAGATCCTCGGGGAATTTAGGGTACCCCTCGGCATCGACGCTTTGCAAGGTTTCCATGTCGTGTTACGACTACTGCCCTTATGGCAAAAAGACTTCGCGTGAAACACAGCAAACGCCGTCACGACCAGGCAACCGCCTACGACAACGGCACGGCTCCTAAAATGCACAAAGTGGCTGCAGAGCGCAAAAAGAAGGCTCTGAAGAAAAAAGCTTATCCAATGGCTTGAGCGTGTTCCCCGGCGTCAGGTTTCCGGAAGTCTCTTCTGGAATTCTTGGGCAGGGGAACCGCCGTCCTTGATTCCGATAGGGACCCAGACGGGAAAAGTCTTTAATTTTGCTGAAACCGCTCTCTCACTGAAAAAAGATGCCCGCTCGGGCAGTCTGAACCAAAATGAGAATGAGGCCGGCGATGGCCAAAATTGTCTTCATACAAACCTCTGCTTCTAAAAAAGGAATCGGTGTTTGGATTTATAAACTTGATAAAATCCGTCACCTTTAACACTTGCGCCTTCATCAAAAAAGGGGAGACTTCCTTCAGGAAGCCTCCCCTTTTGATTCTGAACCGCTGTAAAAGCCGATACCTTTCAAGGACTTTGATGCTTATTTAGCCTGAAGAACTTCCTGGAGTTCTCCACGCTCGTACAGTTCGGTCAAGATATCGCATCCTCCGACGAACTTGCCGTTGATGAAAATCTGGGGAACGGTCGGCCATTGAGTAAAGTCTTCCAAAGCTTCCCAAAGCGGGTCATCCGAAAGGACGTCCACGCTGGCGATGGTCGTCACGCCGGCGGCGCGCAAGACTTGGCAAGCCTTGTTGGAGAATCCACATTGCGGAAAGTCAGGCGTGCCCTTCATGAAGATCACGACCGGGGATTCCTGAACCTTCGATTCGACTTTGGAACGTAGAGGATGAGCCATTCTATTCACTCCTGGAAAATGGGGGCGGGGGGGGGGTTGAATTACTTTCCGAATTTTTCGTACTGCTCGGGCGTAAAGGTCTTCATGGTCAGAGCATGCACTTCGCCCGAGTCGATCTCCGTCTGCAGGAGCCCCATCACTAGGCGATGCTGCTCGATCATCATCTTGCCCTTGAAGGTGTCGGAAACCACGACGGCTTGATAATGGTCCTGCGTGCCCGTCAAATCCATGACGTAGGCTTGCGTACCTGGGCCCAAGGTTTCAATCCGGGACTTGATTTGATCGGGGGTCATGGGCCCCTCTTAGCACGGGATGGCATGGACAAACAAGAATCCGGCCCAAGGCTTGCTCAAATCCAGTCATGGAACAGGTCCCCCCCTTACTGCCCGTTCTCCCCATCAGAAACGCAGTTCTCTTTCCGACCATTTCAATGCCCCTCATGGTCGGCAGACCCAGGAGCCTCAAAGCTGTCGAGTTAGCCGAGGGATCCCATCACCTCGTCGTCGTCGTCGCCCAGCGCCTGCTCACAACGGGAGACCCTCATGAATCGGACCTCTACCGCGTCGGAACCCTCTGCAAGATCGAAAGCAGCTCCAGCACCGACAACGGCGGACGACAAGTCGTGGTGACCGGAATCGCCCGGTTTCGCGTGGCGGAATTCCTCGATGCGATCCCCGGTGAGGCGGGCTATCTGCAGGCCCGAGGGGAGACTGTTTCGGACACCTACGTCCCAGACAACTTCCGGTCGCAGGCCCTTCTGAACAACTTGAAGTCGATGGCTCGCGAAATCCTGGAACTGCTTCCCGGTGCGACCGAGCCGCTGATCCGACTGATCGACCGCGTCGATGACGCCTCCTATCTGACCAACGTCTGCGCGGCCTACCTCAATCTCACCCTCTCTCAAAAGCAAGGTCTGCTTGAAACGATCGAAGCCGAAAAACGGATGGACAACCTCCTGAGCTACATGCAGAGGGAGCGCGAAGTCTTGAACCTGCAGCGCGAGATCCGGGACAAGATGTCCGAACGTCTTTCGAAAGCCCAGCGCGACGCACTTCTTCGAGAGCAGCTTCGCACCATCCGCACCGAATTGGGCGAAGAGAACAGCGACGATGCGGGCGACGAAATTGAGGAGAAAATCGATCGAGCCGGCCTCCCAGCAGAAGCCGCGAAGCAGGCTCGCGAGGAACTGAAGCGACTCCGTGCACTCCCCCAAGCTTCAGCCGAGTATCATGTCATCCGCAGTTACCTCGAATGGCTGGCGGCGCTTCCGTGGAAACGCTCCACCCAGGATCAGATCGACCTCTCGCACGCCCGCAAAGTCCTCGATGAGGACCATCACGGCTTGGAAAGCGTGAAGCGCCGGATTCTCCAGTTTTTGGCTGTGGCCAAGCTGAAGAATGACCTCCACGGTCCGATCCTCTGCCTAGTTGGACCGCCCGGCGTCGGAAAAACGAGCCTAGGCCAATCGATTGCACGCACGGTCGGACGCAATTTCATCCGGACCAGCCTCGGCGGGGTTCGAGACGAAGCCGAAGTTCGAGGCCACCGTCGCACCTATGTCGGAGCGATGCCCGGCCGCATCATCCAAAGCATCAAGCGGGTCGGCAGCCGAAATCCTGTGATGGTGCTGGATGAGATCGACAAGCTTCGCGCCGACTTCCACGGTGACCCCTCGGCGGCGATGCTCGAAGTGCTCGATCCCGAACAGAACTCCACTTTCACCGACCACTACCTCGACGTGCCCTTCGACCTCTCAGACGTGTTCTTCGTCTGTACAGCCAACGTCCTCGACAACATCCCGCCCGCCCTCCGAGACCGAATGGAGATCATCGAGGTCAACGGCTACACTTCGATCGAGAAGCTTCAGATCGCGCGAAACCACCTTTTGGGCCGTGAGATCAAGGCCCACGGCTTCAAACCTGATCAAGTCCTCGTCCCCGATGAAACCCTCCTCAGGATCATCCATCACCACACGCGCGAGGCGGGTGTGCGGGAACTGAGCCGAAAGATCGCCGGACTCCTGCGGGCGGCTGCCGAGCAGGTCGTCGGAAAGGGCGACTTGAACGCACGAATCGCAATCTCACCCGAGCGCCTTGCCGACTACTTGGGGCCCGAGCGCTTTTCCTCGGAGACCATCGATCATCATATCAAGCCGGGAGTCGCCACAGGCTTAGCCTGGACTCCTCACGGAGGGGATATCCTCTACATCGAAGCCACTCGGATGCCGGGTCGCGGAAAACTCCTGTTGACCGGTCAATTGGGCGACGTGATGAAGGAGTCGGCCCAAATCGCAGTCAGCCTAGCGCGCTCCAACCCAATTCTCCATGCCCAGAATTTCGACTTTTCGAAGCATGACCTGCATATCCACGTACCGGGAGGAGCCATTCCGAAGGACGGACCCTCCGCCGGCGTGACGCTTCTCATGGCGCTCATCTCACTCCTCACCGGCAAGACTTTGGATCCTACCTTGGGCATGACCGGCGAAATCACCTTGCGAGGGACGGTCCTACCCGTGGGAGGGATCAAGGAGAAGGTGCTCGCCGCCCATCGCGCCGAGCTCAGAACCCTCCTCCTCCCCAAACGCAACGAACTCGACTTGAGGGACGTCCCCCCCGAAATCCGCGAGCAGATGAGGTTTCACTTCGTGGATAGCGTCGACGAAGTGGCGAGGATCGCCTTCGGGCGGATCGATGAAGGCAACTTTCAAGGCAGTCAGGATACCGCGGCCTAAAGCGAATCCTGAGCTTCCTAAAACTCGGAAGTCCCGCCTCTCATCAAGCCACGCTCCGCCTCGGGCGCACCGGCTGATCATCATCGGAAACGACGCCTGCCTCCCCAGGCAAGCCTGATTCACCCGGCTCGAAAAGGCGCGCCATCACGCGATCTTCCCGAACAGGTCCGTAAAAAGCTCCTACCGTCGCTCCGAACAAGAGATTTCCGATCAAGAGCAGGATCGGGGTCCCCGGATTGAGGCCGGAACCGAAGAAGCCGAAGCCAGCATAGAGGGGCGAGCCCATTTGTTCGTGAACCGCATTGAAAAACGGAAAGAAAGCCACTGAAGCCAATGCCGCGTGGCCGAAGCCCAGTAGCAGGCCGACGCGGGCCGAAGCTCGCTCGAACTGATATTCGAAGAAATAAGCATAGAGAAGCCCGAAAACCCCTCCCAAGAGCCAATTGGCGAACACTCCGACCGTCCAGTTGTGGGTCCCGTAGGGAGTACCGCGGATCAGACTTCCTAAATAGACCTCATAGGAGAAACGAGTGAGGCCCATCATGTTGAAGGAGTCGATGAACGCCATCATCAACGAAGCGCCGAATATTCCGGTCATGAACCCCCGACTCCAATTGATCGGCTGTTCGTTCCTCATGAGCTGTTCGACGTTCGAGATCTTTTTCATCGGCATAAGCCTGGCACTCCCTCTCTAGTATCCCTATGGCTAGGTGTGCAAGCGAGGTGCCCGTGGAACCAAACCGCTTTCTGGAAAGTTTGATGGAGGAGATCCAAGGTCGCTTGCAGCGACCGGGAAGACCCATGCCCGGCCCCGCGGAGCTAGGAGCGGTGGTCGAACGCTTGGCACTCATTGTCCTGCGGCGTTTGCCTGCCCATGCGAGCCTGCAGGTTGCCCATCTCCTGCCCGCCGAGCGCTTCCCACCCTCTGCTTTTCGGCTCGAATCCGGTGATCCCAGTCTGGGATTTCCGGACCTACTCGCTTGCATCCGCTGCTCGGGATTGCGTGACTTCGCCGGGTTCGAGGAGGGCGAGGTGGCAGAAATCTTTCTCCTGTCGTTTGGACTGCGCCTCCCTGAAGCACTCCAAGAAGTGGTGCTTCGGTCAATGCCCGCGGAGTTCCGTCAACGCATGCTTGAGTCCCGTAAAGCCGCGTGACACCCAGTTGAATGGAAAAAGAAAAGGGGGCCTCGCAAGAGATCCCCTTTTCAAATCGAATCTAGAATACTGAGATCAGTTGTGGGTCGTGAAGGAAGCCGGTTCACCTTGATCGCAAGAGCCGACGACGCGGACCTGATCGAGAGCGGCAGCGCGGTATTCCTTCCGTTCGCCTTTGTAGCTGAGGACGTCGCTGCAGGAGATCGGACGCTCGGTCTTGATCTTCTGGGTGACTTCCTTGAAGCGGAGGCAAGCGCCTTGGAGGCCGTCGATCGGCATCTGGTTCGCTTCAGCAGCGACACTGTACTTGTCAGAGAACACTGCAGCCTCAACCAAACGAGCGCGGTCGAGGTTGATCACGCCCTGGGGCATCGGCTTCCAGGTGTGATCGTGCCTGCGCAGGTGAGTTCACGGACAGGATGTCCGGATGGGCCAGCGAATGCGGTCCCCTTCGCTTACAGAACCGGTGATTTGAAACTTTGGGCAATCCTCGGAAATAACGAGGCGGCCGGACAAGTAGCGAGGGTTCAAGGTTTCGTCAACCCATCCCGTGAAGAAAACTAGAGGTGGTGTGGGGTGGTGCGCCAGAAGGGCGCTGCAAAGACGGTTCAAACCCAAAAAGACACACCGCACAAGTCGCTTTCTTGAACCAGCCACCCAAGACACGTTTCCATGCGCATGACCCAAATCCTCAGCACCGCCGTCCTGCTCTTTCTTGGAATTGGATCCAACACTTCGGCTTTCGCGGAGCAAAGTCGTTTCGGACGCCCGCAAAACGCTACTTGGAACGTCGACTCCGACTGGGGCTATCACGCCTACTTCGCACCCGGGCAGCGACCTACGGGCGGCGACTTCACTTCGATCATCGACACTTACGGCCCGTTAGTCGGCCGCGTCGGTGAGTTCGATGCCGGGCCCGGACAGTCACCCCTCGAAAAGTTTGATCAATTTGGCATGAACCGTGGCTTCGGCACTCTGGATTCGCAAACTTTCGAACGGACCCACCTCCATCAACTCACAGCCAAGTTCTGGTCAGGACTGTGCGACGCTTGGGCCGTCGCCTCCCTTTTCGTTCCAGAACCCAACGCTCCCGTCCAGTACTCATCCATGCGATTTGAAGTGGGCGACTTGAAGGCGCTGGCCATCAAATCTTACGAACAAGTGGAAGGGCTCACTTATTTCGGTCAGAAAAACGAAGGAAACGGGAACGACTTCTACGAGAATTTCTATCCCGAGCAGATCCACGAACAGCACCGCCCCTTCATCATGGACTACGATCCGGGCATCCAGGTCTGGTACGTGCCCGTATTCAAAGCCTCGATGAAAATCGTGACCGAGCCCGGACGCTCGAACGTCCTGAAGGTCACCACTTGGCTCGTCAGCGCCGCCTCCCTCACCAACACCCGCAACCTGAATTTCGTTGGGACCGATGAGGTGGTTCGCGAGTACCACTACGAGCTTTACAGCATTCCTAGATCCGACGGCAGCTTTCTGGTCGACTTCGGCATCTGGCGGGACAACTCCCGCCAAGCTCACCCCGACTACTTGATCGCCGTCCCGAAGCAGTTGACCAGTCACAAGTCCCGCAACACGGAACTTTCGAGCGACGTCGTCGACCTGATTCTCCAGGGACAGTGACCCCTTAGGGGGGGTAGACTGTCGGGATGCACACGGTCGTCTGTCAGCAGCCCAACTACTTCCCTTGGTTGGGCTACCTTCAACAATGCGCCCGCGCCGACACTTTCATCTGCTTGGACACCGTGCAGTTCCTCAAGCAAGGTCGCCACAACCGTTCACGCGTCCTGCCCCATCCCGGAGCTGCCGTCCCTGCCGGATTCCAATGGCTCACGGTTCCAGTCTTCAGTCGGGAGCACCAATCGCGCCCTTTGGGAGAGATCGAAATCGATCGAGCCCAAGACTGGAGTAAACGGCATTGGAAGACCCTGGAGTCAGTTTACGGTCGAAGTCCCTACTTCAAATCCCAGCTTGAACCCTGGATCCGCCCCTGGATGGAGAAAGCACGCTCCTTCAAGACGCTGCTCGAGGCTTCGCTCGGGAGCGTCCGACTCTCCTGCGATCTCCTCGGACTTCGCCCCCGGATCCTCCTCTCCTCCGCGCTCGCTGAGCGCGGGTCCAGCACGGAGCGCCTGGTGTCCCTCTGCCAGGCCGTCCAAGCCACCACCTATTACTCGGGGATCGGCGCGACCTACATCGACGCGCAGTTGTTTAGGGACGCGGGCTTGGAGCTACTTTGGCAACGCTGGAAACACCCCGACTACCCCCAAGCCGGCCACGAAGGAATTCGCAGCCACCTTTCCATCCTGGACGCGCTCGCCTTCGTGCCCCTCGGCACGATCCGCGATTGGCTGACGATCTCCCCGTTCTTAGCGGCTCCCCCTCCGCCTTGAGTTCGCGCGGCCGATTGGAGGGAGCATCATCCCCGGGCGAGCCATTTCTCGACATCCTCGACTGAACGCGAATTCACCACGAGTCCCGAGGGAAGCAGAGCCTTTCGCGCCACAGCGACACCGTAGCGCGTATCCTCGAGTCCTTCCGTGTCGTGAGCGTCGGGATTGACTGAAACGAGGGTCCCGCACTTCCGGAGTTGCGGACCCCAACGCCAATCGATGTCCAAACGCGCCGGATTGGCATTGATCTCGATGGCGACGTCGCGTTCCGCGGCTTCCTGGATCACGCGCTCCATGTCCACTTCGTATCCCTTCCTACCAAGCAGCAGCCTCCCGGTCGCGTGACCGAGAAACCGAGTGTGAGGATTGCGAATGGCTTCGAGTATCCGATCGGTCATCGCTTCCCTCTCCATCTTGAACCGCGAGTGGACCGAAGCGACCACGAAGTCGAAGCGATCGAGCACCGCAGGCTCGTAATCAAGAGAACCATCGGCCAAGATATCGCTTTCGATCCCCCAAAAAACCCGGATTTCCGGATGCTTCTCCTGAAGATCGCGTACTTCTTTTTCCTGCTCCAGCAGCGTCGGCAGTTTGAGGCCTTGAGCGTAGAAAGCCGATTGGCTGTGATCCGAGATGCCGAGGTAACGGTACCCGAGCTGCTTGGCTGCGATGATCATTTCTTCGAGAGAAGCCACACCGTCGCTGCGCGTGGTGTGATTGTGGAAAACCCCTTGAATGCCGTCCCAGGGCAGAAGGCAGTCCAGCGCTCCCGTGCGGGCAAGCGCGACTTCTTCGCCGGTCTCGCGCGTTTCGGGGGGTATGACCGGCAACTTCAACGCCGCGTAGAACTCTTCTTCACTGGATGCATCGAACGCTTCGGGAGCACCGAGGGCCCGCCAGTGTTCGGGGGTCGCGGTCCGGAGAGCCAGCTCATAGCCGAAACGCTCGCGACTGGCGAAGTGCAGTCGGATCCCGAGCGGAGAAGCGTGCTGGTTTCGGAAGCGCTCCACTGCGGCGTCAGCCATCCGGCGGACTTCGGCGGGTGCGGCCTCTCCGGGAGGAAGCTCAATCACGAATTCGAGCTCTCCCAGGATCTCCAATCGGCGGCGAATGGCCCCGGACTCGGAAACCCTCAAGCTTTGGGCTGCGGGATGCCGACCCGAATTCACCGATCGATAGAGGTCCTTGAAGAGCGCTTCCGCGAGCGGGAACGCGTCTGAGATTCGGCAAAACCCTTCGCCGGCCTTCAAGAACTGGATGCTTTCCAGAACCTTCGCTTGGATTTTGTCCCCGAAACCCTTGAGCTTCAGGAGGCGGTTCTCCCGACAAGCATACTCGAGCTCGCGCACCGAGTGGATATCGAGCTGATCGATGATAAGCTGGGCTTTCTTCGGTCCTAGCCCAGGGATGCGAGTGAGTTCCAGAAGGCCCGGAGGAATCGAGGCTTTGAGGTCGTCTCGCGCGGTTGAGGTTCCCCGCAACAGGAACTCGCTCAAGACTTCGGCGATTCCCTTGCCGATCCCGGCCAGCTCGGTGAGGGTCCCGGCCTCAGCCCGCAAACCTAAATCCTCTTCGACAGGGAGCTCCCCAATCAGTCCCGCCGCCTTTTCGAAAGCCCTCACTTTGAAGGGGTTTTCCCCCTTCAATTGCATGAGGGTATGAATCTCCTCCAGAAGCGCGATGACTTGTGCCCGATTCGGTGACGCTGGAGACGATGAACCCATGGCGAAGCTTTTCTCACGTCCGGTTCCAGGGTACAACTCGTGTCCCA
>JAYVNB010000321.1:0-25971 GCA_043759365.1 Bacteriovoracaceae bacterium
TCCATCACCAGGCCGAGCCGACTTAGTCGACTGCCGGGTCAGGATCACTTTAAACCGTATTCCTTGCGCTTCCGCCAAAGCGTCACTGTTGTGATGCCCAAAATCTGAGCCGCTTTCTCGAAACTGGGCTCGAGATCCAGCACGCGCTCGACGTGCTCTCGCTCGACCTCCTGCAAGCTTCGGAGCGGATCTGGGGATCCGGTTGAGGGGAGTTTGTGGAGAGCGCCTTCGCGGACTCCATCCGGCAGATCATCCGGTTGCGCCAACCTCCCGAGAGATAGCAGCTGCACACGCTCGATTACGTTGCGCAGCTCTCGGATGTTGCCGGGCCAAGTGTAATCGAGCAGAAGCTTCATGACAGATTCCGGCAGCACCTTGCCTTCGAGCCTTTCGTCGATGGAGAGGAACTCGCGTTGAAACCGCTGGATCAGGACCGGAAGATCCTGTTTCCGGTAGCGCAAGGGAACCAGCGCACATTCGAAGATGTTGAGCCGATAGTAGAGGTCCTCCCGAAAAGTTCCCGCAGCCACCGCTTCTTCGAGATTTCGATTCGTCGCAGCGATGACTCGGACGTCCAGCTCGAGGACTCGGTTACTCCCTACGCGCTCGATCACTTTTTCTTGGAGAAACCTCAGCAACTTGGTTTGTCCCGCCAAAGAAAGATCGCCGACCTCGTCGATAAGAACAGTTCCGTGATTGGCCGCCTCCAACTTGCCCATGTGTTCTTGGCTCGCTCCCGTGAACGCGCCCTTGGCATGCCCGAACAGCTCCGACTCCAAGAGCGTCTCGGCCAATGTCGTGCAATTGACCACGGCCAACGGCCTGCTCGACCGGGGAGAGCGACTGTGGATCCGTTTCGCGAGCTCCGTCTTGCCGGTGCCGCTCTCTCCGACTAGGAGAATACTTGCACTGGTCGGCGCCACTTTCGTCACGAACTCCTCCAGCCGTACGACTGCGGGAGAAGTCTGTCCCGCGAAGTAGTCGTCGCGCGAATGGAGGCTTTTCAGTTTCAGGTTATCGCGCTTCAGCTCGACGAGGACCGCGACTCGTTTCAGAAGGTGCTCCAACTGCACGTTGGAAAATGGCTTTGGAAGGTAATCATAAGCACCTTCTCGAATGGCTACGACTGCATTTTCGAAAGATGCGAACGCCGTCATGATGGCGCAAATCGGAGGAAATGGCACCTGTTTCAGTCCCCGGATCAGATCGACCCCGGTTTTACCCTCCATCTTGAAGTCAGTCAGGATGAAGTCGAATCGCTCGGACTTCAGGATCCGAAGCGCCTCCTCGGCAGAAGTCGCTTCCGTGACCTCGTGACCCCAAGTCTTCAGGGTAACCAACAGGGTACGCCTGATGTTCTTGTCGTCGTCCACGAGGAGTATCTTCAAGAGAACGTCATGGGGCATGTTTCACTTTCTCAATTATAATACCCGGAAGGAAAGGGGAGAATGATCCGGAACTCCGAACCCCGAGGGTGGCGAGCGTGATACTCAATCCTGCCATCATGGGCCTCGACCACTTCCTTGGCGATAGTCAGTCCGATTCCAAATAGGCCCCGCTTCCCAGACGTCGTCATCATCGCCGGACTTTGAAAGAAGGGTTCAAACATCCGCAGCTGATCTTCGCTTGCGATTCCCGGCCCCTCGTCTTTCACTTGAATCTCGAGCGCTCCGTTCCGATCAGTCAACAGCACCTGCACCGTTCCCCCCGGGGGCGAGAACCGGATCGCGTTCGACAGAAGATTTGAGACCACCCAAGGAAATTTAACCGAATCCAGATTCGACCACATGATCGGGGAACCTTCTTGCGAGTACTGTAGCAGAACCCCTCGGTCCTTGGCCACGATTCGGAATGGCTTGAGCCACTCGGGAATCAACTCGTTCAGGGCCACGATACCCAGCTTGAGCCTAAGGACCTTGGAATGGCTCTGGGTGACTTGAACGAACTCGTTCGCCACGGCCTTAATCCTCTCAACATCCTCACGAATGGTCTCGATCAGGGGATGCAGAACCTCCGGTACGTCTGACTTTTGCGAGTCGAGCAGCTCCGATGCAGTACCCAGGGACTGCAGCGGGGTCTTGATCTCATGGGAGAGCAAATCGATGAACTCCGCGCGAAAGCGCTCCCGCTGTCGCTTTTCGGTGATGTCGTGAAGCAGGAACAGAGTCGATATCGGCAGGCCCGCTGGGTCGAGGATACTTCGGGACCTGGCGGCGAACTGATGGCTGGCGCTCGCGAAGGACAACTCGATCTCGCTGGCTTCATTCATTCCCTCCTGCAAGATGGCTCTCAGCTTCAAGTAGTTGTCGCTCAGAGAGGGGAGATCCCTCCAGGTCTCGCCTTGGACTTTTTCTGCCCCCAAGCCGATCAGGTCAAGCATGCACTGGTTCGAATGGGACACTCGACCAGCCAAGTCGATCACCAATAGCCCGTCTTCTACAGAACCCAAGACGGTCTCCAGCTTCGTTTTCTGCTGAAGTAACTCGCTGACGTTCACTTTTGAGTTCTCGGTGACGCGCTCCCAGAGCTTGCTCAGTTCAGTAGTGAGGATCAAGAGCTCAAGGGTGTCGGGCTCAACCAGCTTCAGGCGTCTCCCAATCGCAGGTCTCCGGTGCAGGACCTCCGCAATGCTTTTCAGGGGACGAGACAACCGAGTGGCCAACCCATCGGCAAGGATGAAGCCGAAGATCAAGGTCAGGAGAAAGTAGGCAGCACCGGCAATGAGGACCTTGCGGCTCAAATTGTCGTTCTCTTGAGCCAAACTGAACATGCCTGCCTCGTTAAGATCAACCAACCTCGAGATCAATCGCTCGACGGGTGCGAGCTCGGCGCTTTTTAACGATGGCAGCCGGTGTTTCCAGAGGTCCCAATCCCTTCGAACCTCCTCTGTGGTTTCCTTTTCCCCCGGTTCCGTGAGATTTCCTTCTTCGAAAATGAGCGCGGCCTCGAACTGGTCCGTCCATTCCCGCGGCGATTTCTGGGGGAACGACTCGGGATGGGCCAACGCATGCCAGGCATGGCGCATCCGCTCCGAAGCAGCGATCGAATCGTAGTTCACATGAATCATCTTGGGTGAGGTTTTTTTCGAGACAGCCACCCCCAACATCAAAAAAATACCGAGTCCCGCGTAGAGTAGGACCATCAGCGAAAACGACCTGAAAATCTTCTTTCGAAGGCTAGGAAGAGCGATCATGATTCTCCTCGCCCGTGATGGTCACGATGTGGACATCGATCCCCACTGAATCATGGATGAAGTCCAGGATCACAGAGCCGCGAAGCAGGTCCATAACCGGCGAGCGCCTGGATTTTCCGAAAATAGCGTGTTTCACGCGGTGAGCGACGGCGAAAGTCACCAAAGCGTCAGCCACCCGGTCCGAACGGATGCTCACGATCTCCGCCCCCAAGGTCTTGGCCAACTTCAGATTGTTCTGAAGCCTGCGCTGGAGGCCCGCTTCGATTTTGGTGGGCGACTCCGCCTCCTTCTGGATGTAGACCGCATAACAGCGAGTGGAGAGTTGCGCTGCGATCCGAGCGGCTTTTCTGATCAAGACCTCGGCATGCGTCGGATCTGAACTCACGGCTACCATCACGGCCTCTTCAGCGATCTCTGTAGCTTTCGCGTTCAAGAGGCCTTGAGCCTCGATCTTTCGAACCTGATCTCCGGCCACTTCCCGGAGAGTCATTTCACGCAGGAATGAAAGATTTTCGTAAGTGAAGAACTTTTGGAGAGCGAGTTCCGCTTTGGAGCGCTCGTAAATCTTTCCCAACCTCAGTCGCTCCCTCAACTCCTCCATCGACACATCGACGATGACGATCTGGTCGGCACGTCCCAGTACCAGATCAGGAATTCTCTCCAGCACAGGAGTGCCAGTGGCCTCGATCACCTTTGCAGCAACCGAATCGAGATGCTGGACATTCAAGGTCGAAATGACGTTGATCCCGGCCTCTAGAATATCCAGGACATCCTGATAGCGCTTCTCGGACTTCAGGCCAGCGACGTTCGTATGGGCGAGTTCATCCACGAGAACGACTTGGGGCTTTCGCCTCAGGATTCCGGAGAGATCCATTTCCAGAAATGAACTGCCCCCCTGTAGGACGGATTTGACCGGCAGCACTTCGAGACCGGCCAGCAGGGCCGTCGTGTCGGGCCGGGCATGAGGCTCCACATACCCGATGACCACGTCCATCCCTCGAGCCCGGAGTCGTTGACCCTCCTGGAGCATCTCGTAGGTTTTGCCTACTCCAGCCGCGTAGCCGAGGTAGATCTTGAGGGAACCCATTTTTTTGCGCTCGATCAGCTCGTCGAAACCGGGCATCCGTTCACTCTATCAGAACGAGTACAACACTGCCCAAGTCGCAGTGATTTGCGTGTCCTCGGTCGCCTTGCTCGGAACGAAGACTCGCGCACTGGAGCGGTCCCAACGGGTTTCCAGCCGGGTTTCAAGTCCTTCGCCCAGGGGCACACTTTGAGTGACGGTGATTTCGTTGATGCTTTGCGGTGTGCCCGTCGTGAACCCTTGGGGATCCCAATACCTTTCGATTCGAGGGCTAATCGAGTAATGGGGAACTACCTGGAACTTCGCCGCCAGCTGGATAGCCTTCCAATTGGGGTTGCCAGTAGTATTGGACTTGCCATAAATTCCGTCGATTGAAAATGCCAGCGCCGAGTTCAGAGAATAGACAGCGTTTGCGTCGTGAATGGTTCGGTAGTCGGTATTTCCCGGCCCCTCGGCCCCCGTGATCAGATTGTAAAAGACCGCCCAACGGTCGCTCGGAGTGAAAGCCGCTTGAAAGCCGTAACTTTTTCCGGCGTTGTTGTCGTTCAGGCTGTTGGAGCCGTTGTAGACGTAAAGTCCCGTCGCAAACTTGCTTGGGATCCAGGCATACGCGACATTGACTCCCAGGTGCCAGTAGGGGATCCCGACTGAGTAGAGGATGGAGCGGGAGTATTGCCAATTGTCTCTGGCTTTGGTGGTTTCAAGTCCCATGTGCGTCGCCATCTTGCCGACATTGACGGTCAGAGCGGGTGCTGCTGCAGGACTGTAACTGACGACCGCTTGGCCAATGTGCTTGCTGACTTCGTCCAGGGAGCCTGATGCCCCAGCCCCTGCCGAATTATGAACCACTTCGGTCACGTCTCCGAAGTCGAAGTCTGCTTTGAAGCCCACTTCTTTGCTCTTCTTAACGACCGAGATCTCCGCCACGTTGAGCGAAATCTGATTGTGGTAAATATCAAAGTTCCGATAGCTGCCGTTCTGGGATGGGGGCAAATACTGAGGCGTCGTTCCTGCCGTCGACGCGGGCCCGAGGTTGGCGCTCGCAGAAGAGGGGCGATTGAAATTCACATTATAGTAGGCATCGAAGTAGGCGCTCCAAGTCACATCCGAACCGACTGCATCGGCGTTGGCCATGCTGGTGGCAAGCAGAGTCGGAACGACCGCGACGAGCCCTCTGAACCGGCGTCTATTCATGATCCTGCACCTTATTTCTTGAAGGGATAGGTTTGATCCAAATCGAGATTGAGCGCGAGCACGTTGACGACCGGCTCACCGAAAATTCCAAGCTGAGGTCCTTCGACATGGGCCTGAATCAACGTTTTAATCTGCTCAACGGTGATGTGCCGGGCCCGGGCGACCCGAGCAACTTGAATCGATGCGCCCTCAGGAGTGACGTGAGGATCCAATCCGCTAGCCGACGCCGTTGCCAATTCGGTCGGGACCTCGCCTCTTTTAAGGGTCGGGTTGTCCTTGAGTATCCCATCGACATTGGCCTTCAAGCCATCGGCGAACTTCTGGTTCGTCGGCCCGAGGTTGGAGCCCGAGGAGTTGGCAGCGTCATACCCAGAGGCACCAGCAGCCGACGGGCGACCATGGAAGTACTCCGCCCTCGAAAACCCCTGTCCGATGAGTTGGGCGCCGATGATTTTTCCATCCCTGAGCAATAAGCCCCCCCCGGCCTGGTCGGGAAACACCAGATTTCCGATTCCGTAGACGAACAGCGGATAGATCCCGCACAAGATGAGACCTAGCAGGACAGTAGTCATGATGGATTGATACAAAGTCTTGAACATGGAATTCTCCTCAATGGCGAGAGTGGGGGTGTCAGGCCAAACCGAAAGCGGATACGAGGACGTCGATCACTTTGATGCCGATGAACGGGACGATGATCCCGCCCAAGCCGTAGACGAGGACATTCTTCTGCAGGATCCTCGATGCCGACGTGGGTCGGTACTCGACGCCCCGGAGAGCCAGCGGAATCAATCCGATGATCACGAGCGCATTGAAGATGACCGCGGAAAGGATGGCGCTCTCGGGGCTTCTCAGGCCCATGACATTCAAGACCGCCAGTCCCGGCAGGGTCCCAGCGAAAATCGCGGGAATGATCGCGAAGTACTTGGCCACGTCATTGGCGATCGAAAACGTGGTGAGCGAACCTCGGGTGATCAGGAGCTGCTTTCCGATCTCGACGATCTCAATGACCTTCGTCGGATCCGAATCGAGGTCGATCATGTTGCCAGCTTCGCGCGCGGCCTGCGTGCCCGTGTTCATCACGAGCCCGACGTCGCTCTGCGCGAGTGCTGGAGCGTCGTTCGTCCCGTCGCCCGACATGGCGACCATTCGCCCTTCAGCCTGGTATTTTCGGATCAAAGCAAGCTTGTCTTCAGGTTTCGCTTCGGCCAGGAAGTCGTCGACTCCCGCTTCTTTCGCAATCGCGGCAGCGGTCAAGCGGTTGTCGCCCGTGATCATGATCGTCCTGATGCCCATCACCCGGATCCGCTCGAAACGGTCTCGAATTCCAGGTTTCACGATGTCCTTCAAATGAATGACTCCCAACACTTTACCGTTTTGGGCGACGACGAGCGGAGTGGCTCCTTGGCTGGCGACGGTTCGAACGCTTTCTTCAACTTCAGGGGGGATGAGCCCGCCCGAAGTAGCTTTTATCCAACCGCGAACCGCGTCGAGCGCACCTTTCCGTAAAGTGTTTCCGGGCAGGTTGATTCCACTCATTCGTGTCTCGGCACTGAAGGGAACGACTTCCCCTCCTTGGGACGATCCCATGACCACTCCTAATGACTTGGCCAAAGTGACGACAGAGCGTCCTTCTGGGGTCAGATCGGTGGATGAGGCGAGGGCCGCAATCTCCGCGAGTTGCTTCTCCGTCACCCCGAGGGCGGGAAGGAAAGCCGTCGCCATCCGGTTTCCGACCG
This sequence comes from Bacteriovoracaceae bacterium, assembly GCA_043759365.1. Taxonomy (GTDB): domain Bacteria; phylum Bdellovibrionota; class UBA1018; order UBA1018; family UBA1018; genus JAYVNB01. The sequence goes on from JAYVNB010000321.1 coordinate 7,208, forward strand.
TGATCGTGCCGGTTTTGTCCAGGAGCAGGATATCGACGTCTCCTGCAGCTTCCACAGCTCGCCCGGACATCGCCAGCACATTTCGTTGCACGAGCCGGTCCATGCCCGCGATCCCGATTGCGGACAAGAGACCGCCAATCGTGGTGGGAATCAAGCAAACGAGTAGAGAGATCAGGATTACGATGGACACCGAGGTATTGGCATAAGACGCAAACGGCTTCAACGTCACCGTGGCCAGGAGAAATACGATCGTAAGTCCCGAAAGCAGGATGTTGAGGGCGATCTCGTTGGGAGTTTTTTGCCTCACCGCCCCTTCGACAAGCGCGATCATCCGGTCTAAGAACGACTCACCCGGATTGGTCGAGATCTGGATGACAATTCGGTCGGAAAGGACGGTCGTCCCCCCCGTGACGGCGCTGCGGTCTCCACCCGCTTCCCGGATGACGGGCGCGCTCTCGCCCGTGATGGCAGACTCGTCGACCGATGCCACGCCTTCGATGACTGTGCCATCGGCGGGTACGGCTTGACTGGCCTCGACGACTACGACGTCCCCCTTGCGCAGCATGGACGAGGCGACCGTCTCGATGTTCCCGGAGGAGTTACGTCGCTGCGCCTGGGTCTCCGTTCGGGCCTTCCGGAGGTTCTCTGCTTGGGCTTTTCCTCGACCTTCGGCCATCGCTTCGGCGAAATTGGCGAAAAGGACAGTGAACCAGAGCCAGAGCGAAATCTGACCGCTGAAGAGTGCGGCTTTCGGCACTCCCCAGACGAGGTCATGGAAGAACACGCTTGTAGTGAGGACGCTTCCCACCTCCACGACGAACATGACCGGATTCTTCATCATGAGGGCTGGGTTCAGTTTCCTGAAAGCACCTCCAATGGCGGGACGAATCAACTCAGGATTCCAAATCGATGTATTAGCCATAGTTCCAGTCCTCGGTTCTCTGCTTATTTGAAGAAATGACCTTGGAGCATGTCAAAGTGCTCGGCGATCGGCCCGAGGCTCAGTGCCGGAAAAAAGGTCAGGGCGCCGATCAAGAGGATCGTTCCGATGAGGAGAGCCACGAAGACCCCACCGTCCACGGGAAACGTTCCATCGCCTCCGGGGTGAACTTTTTTACGCGCCAACGAACCTGCCAAAGCGAGCATCGGAACCATCATGAAGAATCGTCCGAAGAACATCGCGAAACCCAAACTCAGATTCCAGAACGGCGTATTGGTAGTGAGTCCGGCGAACGCGCTTCCGTTGTTGCCAGTGGCCGAAGTGAAAGCGTAAAGGATTTCCGAGAACCCGTGACCCGCGGGATTCGCGAGACCCGCCAAGCCGCGGGCATCCAACGCCCCCCAGGCTGTGAAACCCAGGATCGAAGTCGCCATCACGATCAGGGCAAAAGTCACGTACTTCACTTCGCGTCCCTGGATCTTCTTTCCGAGGTACTCCGGAGTCCTACCCACCATGAGTCCGGCAATGAACACCGCCAGGATCACATACATGAGCATCCCGTAGAGCCCGGAGCCCACTCCCCCAAAAACAATTTCACCCAGCATGATATTGACGAGCGGAACCATCCCGGCGAGCGGGGTGAAGCTGTCATGCATCGCATTTACGGCGCCACACGAAGCATCAGTCGTGATGGTTGCAAAGAGGGCCGAGTTGAAGATTCCGAAGCGCGTCTCTTTCCCTTCCCAATTGGCGGGACTGGAGCAGCCCGCTTGCGTGTAGACGGGGTTGCCTTGGTATTCGTAATGCGCAGTGATGAGCGCTCCTGCAATGAACAGGATGGCCATGGCCGACCAGACCGCCCAGCCATGCTTCAGGTTTTTTACCTTTCGCCCCAGCAGATAAGTGAGGCCGCTCGGGATGAGAAAAATCGAAAGCATTTGAATGAAATTGGAGAGAGCGGTGGGGTTTTCGTAGGGGTGCGCGGCATTCGCGTTGAAGAAGCCGCCTCCGTTGGTCCCCAGCATCTTGATCGCAACTTGGGATGCGACTGGACCTTGGGCGATCACTTGCTTGGCACCCTCGAGTGTCGTCGCTTCCACATAAGGCTGGAAGTTCTGGATCATCCCCTGGGAGAGAAGAAATACTGCGTAAACCAGGCAAAGCGGCAGAAGGATGTAGAGGTTGCAACGAACCAAATCCACCCAGAAGTTTCCGATGGTCTTCGACTCTTTGCGGGCTATGCCCCGGATGAGCACCACGGCCACTTGGATCCCGACGGCAGCCGAGAAGAAGTTATGGATGGTGAGAGCCACCATCTGCGAGAGGTAGCTCATCGTCGATTCACCGGCATAAGACTGCCAATTGGTGTTCGTGGTGAAGCTCATCGCGGTATTGAAAGCGAGGTGGGGACTGATCACTCCCATTCCTGCCGGATTCAACGGAAGCAGGTGCTGGAGGCGAAGCAGAGCGTAAGTGAAGGCCAGGGTGACTGCGCTGAAAACGAGCAACTGGATGGAATACCGGCTCCAGTGTTGCTCCTCCTCGGGAGAAACTCCTAAAATCCGGTAGATCAAGCGCTCGATCGGCAAGACGACAGGAGAGAGGAATGTCTTCGCGCCGTCGAATACCCGGTCCATGTAGGTACCCATGGGTTTCGTCAAAACGACTAGGAATAAAAGATAGAGGGCGAACTGGAGCCAGTCTCGTGCGGTCATGAGCCGTTACCTCGGTCGTTCAGAATTTTTCTGGAAAAATCAGCGCGTACATCAAATAGAGAAATACGAGCCCTGAGACAGTCAGCAAGCCGACGTCGATCCCTTGCAGGTTCATGGGAGACGCTCACAGGCGAGCACGAAGCCGATGCCAGCGCCAAAGGCGATGAGCAAAAATGCCAGGTTCATCAAGTCCGTCATACCTGCCTATAAGAGCAATCGACGGGCCACCTTTGGCGCGGTGATGCGTCACAAAAATCTACGTAATTACAAACTCTTGAATCCTACGCCTAGGGTGCTCCTAAGGGAGGCATCCGCTTCGCATTAAGATGTTTAACGTTCGCCAGTTCCTTTTGTAAGGCTGGGTAGAAAAAATCAGTCCATAGTTGTGCTATACGGCAGAGCATGACCCAATCCCTCCTTGCACTCTCGGCTGCTGACCGCGATGCCGCCACCGTTGCCCAGAAAATCGCCGTCACGACGACTCGGGAGCACGCTGCTTCGGTCGATTCTGAAGCACGATTCCCAGCCGAATCCATCTCGGCTTTGGCCAAAGCCGGCCTCTTGGGACTCACTTTGCCGACCGAGTTCGGAGGTATGGGCTTGGGGATGCCTGCTTTCGCAGCCATCACCGAGACGCTCGCCCAAGAGTGCGCTTCGACTGCGATGATCTACGTCATGCATGGGGTCGCATCCCAGGCCTTGGCGCAGAGCACTCATTTGGCGCGCAAGAGCGAAGTTCTTCGCGACATCTCCAGCGGTCGACATCTGACTACCCTCGCTTTTTCCGAGAGTGGATCACGCTCCCATTTCTGGGCCCCTGTATCGACCCTGACTCCGAGCGGAGACGGCTACCTCGTCAATGCCAAGAAGTCCTGGGTGACTTCGGCACTGACTGCGGACTCCTTCGTCGCAGTTTCCCTAGCCCAGCCAACGGGAGCCTCCCAGCCCGGACTGACTGCCTATCTGGTCGATCGAAAGGCACCGGGAGTCCATGTCGGTAAGAGCTTCGATGGCCTGGGACTCAAGGGCAACGACTCGGTTCCAGTCGTTTTCGAGAACCTCAAGATCAGTGACAGCTCGCTGCTGACCGAACCGGCTGCCAGCACCGACCTCGTCTTGGGAGTCGTCCTTCCTTGGTTCGCAGTCGGCACTTCTGCCATGGCCCATGGACTTTGCGAAAGGTCGCTTGCGCTCACGTCGCAGCACTTGATGAGCCAGTCCTTCGAGCATTTGGGCATTTCCTTGAGGGACTTGCCGATCCTACGTGCCAGATACGCAGAAATGTTGACCCGGACCACCGCCAGCCGGGCACTTCTCGGAATCGCCTTGGACCGCATCCAGAATGGTGATGCGGGCGCTGCACTCTATGTCTTGCAAGCGCGCTTGGACGCACTCGAGGGCGTACTTCAAGTGACAGATCTCGCGATGAAGGCTTGTGGAGGAGTCGCTTTTTCAAAGCACCTTCCGGTGGAGCGCGCGTTCCGCGATGCGCGCGCAGGCTGGGTGATGGCGCCGACCGCGGATCACCTCCGCGAATTCATCGGACGACTCGCACTGGGCCTCCCCTTGTTCGGAAACTGAAATCCAAAAGGAACATGAAATGAAAACCCTTCTCATCGGCGCGGTCGCTTATGACGCGAAAGTCGTTCCCATCTGGGAGGGCATGCGCGAGCATTTCAAGGACGTCGGCGTGGATATGGATTTCGCGCTTTTCTCCAACTACGAGCGCCAAGCTCTGAGCTTGCTGCAGGGTCATATCGATATCGCCTGGAACACGCCGCTGGCCCATGTCCAGGTTCAGCGTTCCTCCGAAGGCAGAACCCGGAGCCTCGGCATGCGCGATACGGACCGCGACTTCCGTTCCAAAGTCATTGCCAAGGATTCCGTCAAGACCTTGAAGGAACTCGAAGGCAAGAGACTGGCCGTCGGAAGCCGTGACTCGGTTCAGGCACGGATCCTCCCGCTCCATTGGCTGAAGGAGCAAGGCGTGGACCTGAGTCGTGTCCAGATCGTTGCTTTTGACAGCGACCTCGGCAAGCATGGCGATACCGGGCGAAGCGAGTACGACGTCCTGGAGTCTTTGGAAAAAGGCACGGCGGATGCCGGAATCATAGGAGACCTGGTCTGGACCCAAGAGCTGGCCGCCGGCCGGGTCGCTGGGCGCGGAATCCAAGTCTTGGCGACGACCGAGCCTTTCGACCATTGCATGTTCGACGCCCGACCCGGGCTTGAGAACGACCGAATCGAAGCTTTTCAGCGCGCCTTGTTCGACATGGATTGGGACAATCCCAAACATCGCCGGATCCTCGAGATGGAAGGCTTGCGCAAATGGCTTCCTGCGCGCGAAGACGGCTATGTGAAACTCATTTCCGCTTTGAACGAACAGAACGCCTGGACGAAGTGACCGGAGGCGCTGCTGCTGTTCATGTCGGAGCGCTCGGATTGGGTTCGGGGCTCCTTGCCTTGGTTCGCCCAGTCTTTCACCGCCTGACCGAAGGCTCAGTGCTTGCGGTTTTATCGGAGAATCCCCAGGTGAGGGAAGACCTGCCTTCTTGGTGTCGCTTGGAGAGGCATGAGTATTTGGGACTCGAGGTCCAGGGCAGCGGACTCGATCGCCATTTGATCCGTCGAGGGCCCCATCCCCGATGGGACAAATCAATCGCCAACCCTTCGAGCTTGCCCGAAGTCGCTTCGCGGTTCACCGGGTTGGCTCCTCGTGGAAGTTGGGTCGAGAGGGGACTCCCGTCGTCGCCCTTCACTTTTCTAAGCTCCGCGACAACGGCTCCCAACGAAGCATCCAAGATCTATCAACAGGGGCTGTTGGCGCAATGGGACGTGAATCGCGATATTCCGTGGAACGAAATCCCCAGGCACTCGCCCGTCATGGAAGGCGCCGTTTCGCAAATTTTTTCGTTCCTGGCCGAAAACGAGCTGGCTGCGCTTTACGTCCCCGCGCAGTACCTGCCCCTGATTCCCCCCGTTTACGTGGAGACCGCGCAGGCCTTGGCGCTTCAATTGGCTGATGAAGCTCGTCATATCGAAGCATTTCTCCGCAGGGCGCGCGCGAGCTTTGACAATAAAGCAGAGGAGGACTCGGGCTGTCAGACTCCGCTCTCCACGGTTTCGACCGGGCGGTCGCTTTTATCGCTTTTTGGAAATCACGACTTCATCGAAAGCACTTTCATGCTCTCGGTCCTTGGAGAAGGAACCTTCTTGGATCTCCTTTCCTACATCGAACAACACTCCCCGGATCGAGCCACTGCCGAAATCGCGCGCCGATCCAAACTGGATGAGGCTCGACACGTTCACTTCGGCCTGGCGCATGTCCGACAGGCGTTGAGTACGGACCCGGCTCTATTCGGCCGCCTGGAGTCGGCGGTTCGTCGGCGCGCCGGAGATCTCGCGGGTCAAGGCGTGCCCGCTCCTGTCCACGATGCCTTGATCGTGCTGGCTGCCGGCAGCGATGACCCACGAGCGATTTCGCAAGGGCACCTGGCTTTCGGTGAGCTCTTGATCCAAATGCGGGAAAACCGAATCAAGCGCCTTCTTCACGCGGGGTTCTCGCCCGAGCAGGCCGCGCGTCTCGCCGACCTCCACACCCCCAACTTCATGTGATGCTACTTTTCCTTGCTCGGTGAAAATCCCCTGAGATCGATGAACGGAGTCGCCCCACCTGAAACCGTGGGAAGCGTCCCGTTCCACTTGTCGATCGCCTTGCTCTGGATCAGGTTTTGGCTGAGCGTCGATTGCAGCAGCCGGTTGGCCTCCGCTTGGGCTTTCGCTCGCACGAGGATCGCTTGGGCTTCGCCTTCTGCTTTCGCCACTTCAGCTTTGGCGAGCATCTGCTGCTTTTGCAGCTCGTACTCAGCCTGCTGGGCCTGCTGCTGCACTGCCATCTTCTGCTGCATCTGCGTCTCGAGCGATGCCGGCAAATGGCTCGCGCCCAAGTTCACTTTGTCGAGATGGAAACCCATTTTCTCGATTTCCGTCGAAAGTGCTTTTTGGATTTCGCTCTGAAGTTCACCTCGTTTCGCGGAGATCACTTCCGAGAGCGACATCTGCCCGGCGACGTTTTGCGCGACCGTGATGATGGTTCTGCGGATGAAGGTGGATTCGATGTCCTCGACGTCCGCCCCCCTGAAAGCACGAAACACCTGCGCGGCTTGATCCTCTGAAGTATTGAAGGTCACCGAGATGTCCTGGGTGATGTGTTGACCTTCGCGAGTGGGCAGATCGATGCTGTCGTCACCTTGGGATGAACCCTCGTTGCTCCTTCTCACCATGGTGTAGGTGCGAAGCGCGGTAGGGTAGCTCTGCACTTGGGTGATCCACGGCATCCGCCAAGCGATCCCCTGGGGAACGCTCCGGAGTGAGCCTGTCCAGATATTGAAGATGACCCCCGTGTAGCCCGGCGAAATGACCGTGTAAGAACTGAAAAACGTGATGATGACGAGCAAGGCCGCTACGGCCATGATCGCGCGACTCAAGGACTTGGCCATGAAATCCGGTGAACCGATATCAAGTTTCATTTTTGGGAGCCTTCGATTTCTTGTAGTCTGTGATGTCGATCACGGGTTTGGGTTCTCCCGGGCTTTTCGAACGAAAATACCGGGTGAGGCGGTGCTCCAGACGACGGCGCAGGGGTACCATAAATAAATACAACAGACTTCCCGCGACCAGGAGGACGACCAGTTCAGCAAAAGTCATAAACTAAGGGGAGTCTACTCCCGGAACGGGCGATTGAATAGACTCAACCCGGGGATTCACACCTGAGGCGCTGAAATGAGGATCGCCCACCCGAGGCCTTGGCCATTCGGGTGGGCGATCGAAAACTATCGGAAGTACGACTTGGATCAGCCGCCGCCTTGACCCGAGCCCTGTCCGAAAACCTGGCCATCGAGAATCAAGAAGCCGGATGGATGGCCGTGGCCCGAAGGATTTTTGTGAATCCAGTGGATGATGGCACCATCGGGTGACGCCGGATACTGGGCAGTCGCCGCATTCGAGGTAATGTAGTCGCCGCAAGCTTCGACAGCCATACCCACATGAACCTGGGTCAATGCACCGAAGGATTGGCTATAGACCACTTCCAAAGTGTCGCTGCCCGTCGGACCGATCTTGATCGAGAAGTGATTGTGCCCGTTTCGATCCGGGTACACGGCCGTCAAGACGCCGCTGACGTGCGCACGTTTCAAGGTTTGATTGGGTGTCGTAGATTTCCACTGCATCACCACCGAGTCGTCACTCGGCATTTCTTGTCCGCTCGAACCCAGGCAGGTCGGAACCGGACTGACGGAAGCGAAGGAGGGAGCGGAGGCGAGAGCAGAGCCGAGGAGCAAGATCAGCGGAGTCATCGTCTTCATCATGAAATTACCTCGACTCAGGTTTTACCTACGACCCGTTGGATTCCCAAATTTGCTCATCATTAAAACCCAGCAATGCAGGCTGCTTGCAATTTGCAGCAGTCAACACAGGAATATCATTATGACTCTTGGGAATAATCAAAATCTGACATTCGCCTCGCAAAGCGTTACAACAGCCTTCCCCACGAAGGGGATGGGCAGAATCGGAAATCGCGACCCCGAGAGCGCAAATCAATCCGGGCATGATGAAAATCTCGGAATAAGCAGCTCCACAACCACCTGTGTTTTGTTTAATAAATAGCGGGCGCTTGGGGGCGAGTACTGAATCCTCTCCCTGCTGTAATGCTCCAGACCCGGATTTGATGCTATCAGTCCAATCCGAACGGAGAAACAGCTCGTATGGGACACTCACTGTCACTTCAAGTTCGTAGTCTTGGAATCTTGACCGCGTGGTCGCTCGGCTTGATCTCGAATGCCGCATTCGCCGCCGGGGCCCCACCTAGCCGTCAATTCCTCGTTCCTTTTTTTGAAGAAGCGGCAGCCTCCTACAGCGTTCCCCTGAGTCTCCTCGAATCCATCGGATTCGTCGAGTCGCGCTGGCAGCAGGCGCAAGCCCACTCCCATTCGGCCTCCCATCAAGTGAACAGCGACTGGGGAGTTATGGGCCTCGACGGCACGGACGGGACCAGCGGCACGCTCGCCACTGCGGCGGGACTGCTCGGAGTTCCAAAAGAGCGCCTCATGCATGAGGCCCGCCTCAATATCCTCGGCGCGGCAGCGGTGCTCCACAAACTTGCCCTTCAACACCTGGGTGTCAACGAACACGATATCCACGATTCCTCCAACCCTGCCAGCGCCCGATTCCAGGCTTTCAAGAACGACCCGTTGGCATGGTCAGATATTGTCTTGGCCTACACCGGACTTTCTCAGCCCAGCCACCCCGACGTATTGGAGCCCTCGGAACTCTATCTCTACGACGTCTACAATCTGGTCATGCATGGCAGGGAACCCTCCGCCGACGATGCGAGCGATGACGTCTCGATCCCAATGGATGCTCGCGTCAGCTCCTTGCCCGCGGAATGGACCCGGCACATCGACGTGGCCGCGGTGAATTTGGTCACTCACCCGACCCTGGCAGGTTTGAACATCATCCAAAGTCGGGCCGACGCGGGCAACTGCAGCTATGTTGGCTCAAGATCCTTCAGATTCATCGTCATTCACGACACCGAAGGTACTTTCCCAGGTGCGCTCCAAGTACTCAAGCATGGCGAACCCGGCAAGCTCCGAAGCGCAAACTACCTCATTCGGAGCCATGACGGCCTCATCGCCGAGCTCGTCGATCCGGACCGAGGCTACGCGTGGCATGCTTCCAATTGGAACCCGATCTCGATCGGAATCGAGCATGAGGCCAAGGACATGCTCCAGACAGGTTGGTACACTCGCTCAATGTATGAGAGCTCGGGGAAACTCGTGAGGTTTCTCGCGACGAAGTACGGCATCCCCTTCGACAAGGAGCATATCTTCGGTCACAACTTCTGGAGGATGGAGGAGTATCGGACGAGCCCATTGCGCGCCTACCTTCTCTCCCAAGGAAAACCCCAGAAGCAGACCCACGTCGACCCGGGCCCGTTGTGGCGCTGGGATCTCTATTTCGATTTCCTACGTGGGGACAATCACGCATTCGAAAACCTTTCTTCGACCCCGACTCAGGTTTTCACCCGTGACTCCCATCCGATTACGCGCGGAAACTGGTAGGCACTCTGATGAAAAACAGGTTTATGGTTGGATTCGGGCTGGGACTCATGATGGGGGTGGGCGCGAACAGTGGTGTTCGAGCGGAAACCCGACCCGCCCGGGATCTCTTGAAAGACTTGGAGTCTCTGGCCCTGCATTGCGTGGTACAGCCGTTTCGAATCGATGCCCTAGGCCATGAGGTCCGGAGTGCGCTGAAAAGCCTGTGTCCGGAGCTCGTGCAAACCCCAACCGGTGCGGTGGCGAAGTTGGATGACCAAAACTATTCGGTCAGCTGGGTCGAGTCGGCCGCATCTGATGACGGAGACCTCGACGACCTCATGGTGCAGGATGCCCAGGGCCGCATCGTTGCGACACGTAAAAACGTGGCTGCCTTTGGGAGTGTCTTTTTGGCGATGACAGCTGGCCGAGATGAGTTTCGGGAGCAGCGTGAGTGACTCGCCAGGATCGCAACCAAGACCTGGATTACAGCCTCGAAAGGCAAGAGTTCCATCTCGCGGTGTCTTCGTGTCCCCGGAAAAAGGATCAAATGGCAATTGGCCTGAGCGATTCCATCAATTTTACTGATGATTTTATGATGAACGGTCCAGGCACTCCTCTTGCTCCCTGGGATCCCCAAATTCGCCCACGGTGTGGCGCTAGGAGACATCAAATGAGCTTCAAATCTTTGCTTTCGAACTCGACCGCATGGATTCTCTGTCTTGGACTGAGCCCGCTTGCTGGGGCCTCTCAGGGTACCTCGGAAATTCATTTCTTCAACCAAGCAGACTCCCACCCCGTGATGGACTTGGTTCAGTCCGCGCGATCAACACTCGATATCGAGATCTATCAGATGACTGATCCGGACTTCCGCGTCGCGCTCCGAGCCGCGATCGCGCGCGGAGTGAAGGTCCGTGCCGTGGAGGAACCAAACCCTTTGGGCGCCAAGTGTGCGCCCTTCAACGCTGCCGCTGCCGCAGAGTCCGCGGACTGCGGCGATCTCCGGACGCTGATCGCTCAAGTCAAACAGGCGGGGGGAGCCATCGTCCCCTTCAATAAAGCAACGCTTTGCGGTCAGCCAGGAGGCACCTGTTTTGAGCACGGAAAAATGATCATCGCCGATCATGCTCAGGCCCTGGTCAGCACCGGCAATTTTGATTCGACCAACTTCTGCAATTTGAGCCGAACGCCATCCAGATGCAACCGCGACTTTTCCGTCGTTACCCAGGACGTAGAAGTGGTCAAAACCCTCTCGCGGGTTTTTGAAGCAGACTTGTCGGGAGCTGCCTATGACTTGAAGTCGATCGTCACTGCCCAGGTCGAGTTGAAAATGACGGTGAGCCCACTCAGCCTCGACCCCCTGGTCCAGTTCATCAAGTCGGCCCGGCAATCGATTCAAATAGAAAACCAATACCTCAAGGAGCCCACGATCAACTCGGCTTTGATCGAGGCCGCGCACGCAGGAGTTCGAGTGGAAGTCATGACGGCCAGCACCTGTGCGTTCGGGCCACCGAAACCACCTGCATTGGCGCAATGGAACCGCGATTACGCGGCTTTTGACACCGCAGGAGTGAAGACCCGAATCTTCAACGCCTCCATGCGGGTCGATGGGGTCCCGGGTTACCTTCATGCCAAGGCGATCGTCGTCGACCACTCCCGCGCGTGGGTCGGATCAGTGAACGGCTCGAGCACGGCTACCTCGAACAATCGAGAGTTCGGCCTTTTCTTTGAAGACGCCGGAGCGGTGCAAGCCCTCTCGAAAATCCTCAGTCAAGATTTCCTCAATCCGTCGTCCGAATCCTGGAATGAAAGCGCAGTCTGCGCGAGGGATGGCTCATCAGCCGCTTCGACGAGCCAAATGGGCACTCGCATCAGCAATTTGTAAACGCCAGAAATTGAAAGCCCCAGATATTGGCTGAGATCCTTTTGAAGGCTCGGTCGCCAGATCTTCTGATCCAAGTAGAAATGATGCCCTACGATGCCGAAGTAGAGGACATAGGCCACTCACGACAGGTCACCGCTGCTTGACCGCCGAGAATCGAAGGCTAGTCCCCGATGCTCAACACGATCCCGCCAAAAACTGCACCCTACCCCAATGCAAGGACTACATAGTTGCGGACGGAGCTGTTCATCGTGGCAGCCCCACCGAAACGATCCCGTTCGCTGCGCACGAGTTCGCGATCGTTACGACTGCGGGAGAAGTGCCAAACGATCGCGTGATATTGAACTATGTTAAAAAGCGAGTTCATGGTCGGCACCATCATGAGCATTGTTCGAATGGGTTGAAAAGCAAGGCTCCCTCGGCGCTACGCGCGTAATATATGAGGGCATAGAAAATCAAACAGATCGCAGTAAAGGCTGATCCAATTGAGCAATCTTCGTCACAGTGGGTCCTCAAAGTGATTAAAATACGGCAACTAGCAGCAGGTGGCCGGAGAACTCGTCACGGAGGCATTGGGGACCGGCGAAGGCCCGCAATTGAAAGGTCCGTAGTGGGTCGAAAGATCCCCTTCAACACGGAAGTGCTTGGCAAACCGAGTGTCGGTGAGCATCTTGGCGCTGTTGCCGCAGACTGGAAAACTCCGCCCCTTTTCGAATCGATGATGGTCATCCAAGTCAAAGAAGTTCGGCGACTCCGGAATCGTGCCCAGATAGTAAGCAACTTGCCCGTAATCCTCGCAAACGTCTTCGAGTTCGAGCTTGAACGCCCGAATCGTGACCGATCGGAACTGGATCTTGCCCGCTTTGCGCTCGATTCCTGGATTGAGCAGAGCGATCGGGCTGGAGGTCATCTTTCGATAGTCCAGGCAGCCCACTTCCCGCATCATCCGACGAAAATCCTCGATGTAGAGCGCTCCGCCCAAGCACTCGCCGATCAGGACAGGATCCGTGGCCAAGTCCTCGGGAACGCGGCGGCTTGCGAAAACGTCGGAAAAATAAAGTTCACCCCCCGGTTTAAGGGCGCGAAAGGCCTGCTCGAAAACCCGTCGCTTGTCGGGAGACAGGTTGACGACGCAATTCGAAACCACCACGTCCACCGAGTTAGAGGGAATCCCCAAGCTCTCGAGGTCCTCGATGTAGCCTGCATGAAACTCGACGTTGGGTTTTGAGTAACCGAATTTTTTAGTATGGTAGTCGAGGTGCTTTCGCGCAACCGCCAGCTGCTCGTCCGTCATGTCGACTCCGATCACTCGGCCATGGGGACCCACGAGTTTCGAAAGTAGGTAAACGTCGCGTCCTGAGCCACAGCCGAGATCCAAGACCGTGCACCCTTCGAGCTCGGACGGAATGGGGGAACCACACCCGAAAAACCGGTCGAGGATTTCCTGATGGATCTGCGTGACGATTTCACGGTGATGGAGGGGGAGGCGCTCCGCTGTGCAGCAGGCGCTGGTCTTCAAATCTTTCGTACTCTGGAGAATTTTCCCATAGTATTCGCGAACCGTTTCAAGAGTGCTGGATTTCGTCATGAATTGTCCCTCGAGCTATTTCAAAATCAAAAAAAGTCCTGCGCCTAAACTGGCGGCAAGCGGCAGAGTGGTGACCCAAGCGGTGAGAATGCCAGTAATTGTTCGCAGGTTCGCCTGACGAGCGACCGCACCGATCCCGAAAATCGAGCCGCAGGAGACATGGATCGTCGACACTGGAACTCCAAGCTGGAGGCAAACAGGACTACCATCGCGGCAACCACGTTTGCGGTGAAGCCTTGCCCCTCGTTCATCGGTGTGAGTTGGGTGGAGAGGGTTTCTGCGACACGCCTGGCATAGGTCTCTTCTTTCACGGAGAGAGCCCGGCTCAAGGCACTCAACGCGGGGTAAGCGACGATCGCCAAGGGAAACACCCTGAGCTCGACTAACGTATTCAGTACTAAGCCCTTTCCCGAAAATGCTGCGATCAACCCCTGATAAAAGAGCAAAGCCGCAAGCGAACCCAGCACCGTGGCTAAAGTCGCCCAGATCAACGCTTTACGATAAGTCGTCGCATGACTGCCAAACAAAGTCGCAACACCTTTGAAGTTGTCATTGGCCCCGTTGGCGTAAGCGATGAAGAAACCCGCAGCGAGAGCAAGAAACAGGGTCATTGCGATGATTCTCCGGGTTCGATCTACGCCCGACCCTAGAGCGAGTTGAGTTTTTTCACCAGCCGGACATTTGAAGTACGAACCCGGGGAGTCAATGATTACAGTGCATCAAAAATAAAAAGCACCGGGGCGTCAGATCGTGCTGACTCGCTCAGGTGTGATCGCTCAGGCCTTGAAAGAACGAGCCTCGGCTGTGCCTTCATGTTATTCCTCTGGGCATGGCGAGACTGGGTGCCATCGAGCACGCAAAAAAGCTCTGGATCCTGCAGCATGTCGTTGAAACCGGCAGTCTTCGAAAAGCCGCACTTCGCGCCCGAATCACTCCTTCTGCCGTGTCGCAGGCGATTACCACTTTGGAAAAGCTAGTGGGAAAACCACTTCTGGTGCGAGGAGGAGGGGGAGGCGTCGTTCCGACGGAAAGAGCGCTTGAGATTATCCGTGAGGCCTCCGTCGCACTCCACGTCCTGAGCTCGTTTTCCACCCTTTCAGAGGAAGTGGCTGCACCACCGATCAGTTGGATCAGTTTCGGGACCTATGAAAGTCTTGCGATCGAGCTCCTGCCTCAGCTTTCGTCCCGGATGCACGAAAAAATTCCCGGCATCAAACTCACTCTGAGGGTAGGCCGGACCGCGGCACTCGCAAGCATGGTTCGAAAGGGTGAGCTTTGCGCCGCCCTAGTGACCGAGAGTGATTGCTTCGGCGGATTGAAGTGCATCGATATTGCCGAGGATCGCCTGGGGTTTTTCGCCCATCGCAACTTGAAGCCCATGCCCCTCACTGTAGACGAGCTTCGCAAGGCCCTCATCGGGGGACTGGCCCCCGGTTCCGATGGGCTTCCGTCTTATTACCGTAAATTCCTCGATTCCACTTTGGGAGAATCCTTCAAGCCCATGATCCTGAGCGACAGTTTTGAAGCTCTCCGAGCCACTGCGCTCGGAGGCCATGCAATTTGCATCCTGCCTACTGGCCTTGTGGCGCGCCAACCGGGTGAGCTGCTCGAGGTCCTGCCCCTCGAGGGATTATCCCGCTCGCAAGGCCTCCACCGTCTCCTGCTGATTACGCAGGAAAGCTGCGACCCCGCTGAAGTTCGGTTTCTCGAAAATGAACTCCGCTTCTTGCTGTCGAACCGTGACCTGGGTTTTACACGCCCATGAACTTCCTGCCGCGGAACTATCCCGACTGCCGTTCCCCAGAAATTCAAAAATGACCGGAACTGGCCAGCCGGATCGGTTTCATTTTCGGCTGCCTCTGCCTGGGGTTTTGAATCGTCGACCTCCTCTCCGGAATTCGTTTGCTCGCGGCTGTCGATGCTTCATTCGGGCTCTTCTTTGTGGCTTTGGCGTGCCTGAATCGGGGTCGCCACGATCGGGCGACTCGCCTGGGCTTGGCGCTGACAATATCCGCCATGATCTTCATCTACGGTAATCTGGCTGGAAAACCGGTCGGTATCCACCAAGCTTTGTACCCGATGGTCGCCTTGAGCCTGATGCTTTTCGAGCCCGAGGAAATGCTCTGCATTTTCCTCTCCGCGGTTTTTCCAGTGGTCGCCTATTTGGGCCTCTGGTTCTTCGACTTCTCCCTGCTCGCCGTTTTTCGACCCGATCGACCCATTCCCGCTTATTACGACT
Source organism: Bacteriovoracaceae bacterium (assembly GCA_043759365.1). Lineage (GTDB taxonomy): Bacteria > Bdellovibrionota > UBA1018 > UBA1018 > UBA1018 > JAYVNB01. The sequence continues at coordinate 22,666 of JAYVNB010000321.1, forward strand.
TCCTGGCAGGCTTGGCGGTCACTGCGATCAGTTTCTCGATCGTCCATTATTTCTACCGGAGCAATCGCAAAGCGGATACCGAGCTCCGCGCCAGTTATGCCCGGATGCAGCTTCTCACCAACTCGATGCCAACGCTCGTTTCTTACGTGAACACCTCCTTTCATTTCGAGTTCTGCAACCCGACTTACGAAAAATGGTTCGGACTGCCCCCTTCCGCCGTCGTGGGCCACCACATGCAAGACGTCATCGGAAAGCAAGTATTCGAAGGGGTGCAGCCTAAGCTCGAGCAGGCTTTGGCAGGAGAGACCATTCAATTCGAACGGCATTTGGACTACCTTTATGGCGGTGCCCGCACGGTCCAGGTCACTTGCGTCCCTGACTTCGGTCCAAATGGCAAAGTGAACGGCTTCGTCGCCCTGGTCCAGGATGTCACCCAGGCCCGAGAGAACGAGGCGCTCTTGGAGCAGCAGCGCTCGACCAGTATCGTCGCCTCAAAGATGTCGGCACTGGGCGAAATGAGCGGCGCGATCGCACATGAGATCAACAATCCCCTGGCGATCATCCACGGCAAAGCTGGCCAGCTCAAGGATCTCGCCCATCGCTCCTCGGTGGATCCGGCCGTCATCGCACTCTATGCGGCCACCATCGAAAGTACTGCTCTTCGCATCTCGCGAATCGTTCGATCGCTCCGCTGGTTCGCCCGCGAAGGGGACAAGGATCCGTTTGAGTCGATCACGGTGGAAACGGTCTTCAAAGAGACTTCTGAGCTTTGTCTGGCACGCTTCAAGAGCCATGGGATCCAACTGAAGATCGACCCAGGTCCCTCGGCGATCACGTTTGACTGCCGCTCCGTCCAGATCGCCCAAGTTCTGTTGAATCTCCTAAACAATGCCCATGATGCGGTCGAGAACCTCCCCGACCCCTGGGTCACTCTCGAAGCCCGGGAGGTCGGAAATCGAGTTGAGATTTCCGTGATCGACTCCGGCAGCGGAATTCCCGTGGAGCTCAGGGAAAAAATCCTGCTGCCTTTTTTTACCACCAAGGAAATCGGCAAAGGAACAGGACTGGGCTTAAGCGTTTCGAAGTCGATCATCGAGACTCATCGGGGGGCGCTTTTTTTGGATACCGGTTCGGCGCACACTCGATTCGTGATGAACCTGCCCAAGACACAAGCCGGCCGATACGAAGTCAAATCCTTGTACAGGGGCGTCACAGAGTCCGGATGAGAATCTTCCAGGAATCGGTTAGACTAGGGGCAATCGGTATGCTGAAAGACTCACCCATCCCTCTTCTCCTCGTCGATGACCGAAGCGCAAACCTCGTGGCTCTCGAAGCGATCCTCGGCAACTTGGGTTACGATCTCGTATTGGCGAACTCCGGCCAAGAGGCCCTGCTTCTTTTGGGCAAGAGGGATTTCGCAGTCACCTTACTCGACGTTCAGATGCCCGAAATGGACGGCTTCGAGACCGCACGACGCATCCGAAAGCATCCCAAGTCCGGATCGACACCGATCATTTTCATTACGGCGATCAGTCGGGAGGACGACCGGATCCGAGGAGGTTATGAAGCCGGGGCGGTGGACTATCTCTTCAAACCGTTTGATGCAGCGATCCTGAAGTCCAAAGTCGCTGTGTTCGCCGAACTTTTCAGGAAAAGCCGCCAAGTCGAGTTCCAGGCGGAGCTCATTCGCGCGAACTCGCTGAGGGAGAGGGATCAGGTCCTCGAAAACGCGCTCGACGCCGTCGTCGGCGTAAACGAGCTCGAGCACGTCACCTATTGGAACCGCCAAGCGGAATCGACGTTTGGCTGGAGCAAGTCCGAAGCGATCGGTCGGCCGATGTCGGAGCTGATCGTTCCTCCACGTTTTCGCGAAGCCCATCGTCAAGGTATGCGGCGTTTTCTCGAGACCGGCGAAGAGCGCATCCTCAACCGCCGAATCGAGGTCGTGGCCCAGCGCAAGAATGGTGCGGAGCTTCCTGTCGAATTGACCGTGACTCCCATCACGACGGGCACCACCACCAGTTTTTATTCCTTCTTGAGGGACATCACCGAAAGAAGGCGGACGGAGGAACTGCTTCAGGAAGCCGTCCGCACGCGAGACGAGTTCCTGAGCATCTGCTCCCATGAACTGAAGACTCCGCTGACCTCGATGCAGCTTCAATTCCAGCTGGCAGAACGGAACTTCCTCAAAGGGGTCGTAGAAGCCTACAGCCCCGAGTTGGTCACAAAACGAATTCGGAGTTCGCTAGTTCAGTTGAACCGGATGAACCGCTTGATCGAGGAGATGCTGGATGTCTCTCGCATCTCCACGGGCCGTCTGGAGATGCGCCCAGAGCCTGTCGACCTCGTCGGGCTCGTCCGCGAAGTCGCCGACCGGTTCTCGGAAGAGTTCAAGCAGATGGGAACCGCCATCACCATCGAGTCGGATCCAGAACTGATCGTCACTTGCGACCGGCTCCGGATCGACCAAGTCATCACGAATCTCCTGACCAATGCGGGACTGAAATACGGAGCCGGGAAACCCGTGGCGATACGCGTCCATCGCAAGGGCGACGTCGCCCTGTTCCAAGTGTTGGATCAGGGCATCGGCATTCCCCAAGAGAGCCTTTTGAAAGTGTTTGAGCGGTTCGAAAGGATTGTCTCCTCCAGCAACATCAGTGGGCTCGGGCTCGGTCTTTACATCAGCCGACAGATCATCGATGCCCACGCCGGAACCATTCATGTCGAAAGCGAATTGGGAAAGGGATCGACCTTCAGTGTCGAGCTTCCGTTTCATGCACAAGGCTGAATCATTCTGAAATGGCATGTACGGTGCATTTCATTCGGGGCTGATGAGTGAAGAGCAAGACCTCACCCGGAATACTTCCGCTGAGCTGACCCGACTCAAAGAGAAGGTCCTGCGGGTCTGGGAGGGTCGCGTCCGAAAAAACCTCGAAAATGCCGACCAGCAGGGCACATTGGTGCTTCGCAACGCCTTGCCACTTTTTCTGGATACTTTGTCCTCAAGCCTGTCCGCAGGAGAGATGCACGATGGCCTCATCCATGCTTCGGCCAAAGAAGTCGGGCGTGAACACGGTCAGCAACGGGCGACACTGACAGAATACGACCTCAGGAGTATGCTGCTCGAATACTCCCATTTGAGGGAAGTAATCATCGAACTCCTAGAGGAAGTCTGCCGGCTTTCGAGGTCAGAGTACGCCCTCATCCACCACGAAGTGGATCGAGCGGTCGCTGAAGCGGGCGCCGAGTTCTCCCGGATCCAGTCCATCAATTTGCAGAAGTATGTCGAGAATCTCGAAATGCAAC
>JAYVNB010000322.1:0-2985 GCA_043759365.1 Bacteriovoracaceae bacterium
CAAGGACCCGGCAAACCTGGAATGGTCTCCACCCGCGGTTCGCCCGTGAACTCGCCTTCCTTCCGTCGACCCTCAGCGCTGAAGTCGGTGTTCCAACCAGAGGTTCCAGACTTCAGAAGGGTTTTCTGCCCAATAGTGCGGGGAATGGGGCGCGAGGTTGCCGCGCGCAGCCAAAAGGTCCCAGAGGGCGGCCACTGCCCCTGCTCCGGCATTGTGGGCTGCGCGGATATCAAAATGACTGTCGCCGACGTAGAGGATGTCGGCGGGATTGAGCTTCATCCGTGAAAGCGCCAAGTGAATGCCTTCGGGCGACGGTTTGGAGGAAGCGACGTGATCATGGGCGACCACGGTCACGAACCAGTCCTTCATTCCGTGGTGGTCGAGGATCATTTCAGTGGTATCCCAGCTGCGACCGGTGACGATCGCCAGTGGGACTTCCGACTGGCGAAGTTGATCGAGAAGTTGGGGCACACCCTCGTGGAGGGGCACTCTCCCGACATGGGTCTCCGTGTAGGCGCGACAGGCGTCGTAGGCTTCGGCGGCTTTATCCCGTCCGATCATCTGGGCGAAAATCTCGCCTTCCCCGGTTCCAAAGTGGGTCATGATCTCAGCAGGCGTTCGATCATGGCTGCCAACTGACCGGAATCCATAGTTAAAAGCGTCCCAGGTCAGTGACAGGCTGTCGGCTAAGGTACCATCCAGATCGAAGACTAGGCCCCGCAGCATCCTCTTGTGCATCCCTGATCTCCTCAGTTAGGGTCGGTCCCTATGTTGCTCTCACACGCACCGGGTTACTTCAAGAAACGACGCGATCAACTGATGGCCGAGGAGCCTTCCGCCGCCTTCATTTTTGCATCGAATCTCGAAGTTTTGCGTAATCCTGACGTGGAGCATCCATTCAGGCAAGAAAGTAACTTCTATTACCTTTGTGGATTTCCAGAACCCGAGAGCTTCCTGCTCCTGGCGCCGGGCGGGTCGAAACCGGGCAGCTCTTACCGCACCGTCTTGTTCGTCCGGCGTCGGGATCCTGAAAAAGAGATCTGGGAGGGTGAGAGGTACGGAGTGGATGGGGCGCTCGGGGTATTTGGAGTTGATGAGGCCTATCCGATCGACGAATTCGACCGACGGCTTCCCGAATTGATTCGGGGTAGCGAAAAAATGTTTTTTCGTCTGGGTCAGGACGAGCGGACCGATCGCAGGGTTCTAGCGAGTCTCGAGACCGTTCGCCGCACTCAGGGCAGAAGCGGGAAGTCACTGAGCCCGATCGGTGATCCCAACGAGTTGATTGGAGAGATGCGTCTTTTCAAGACTGCCGAAGAGGTTGAACTCCTGCGCCATGCCTGCCGGATTTCGGCAGAAGGACATAAGACGGCGATGCGCGAGACTCGTCCCGGGATGAACGAGTATGAAATCGAAGCCCTCATTGATTATAGCTTCAGGCGCAAAGGGTGCTCCCGATTGGGGTATGGGAGCATAGTTGCCGGAGGACGAAACTCAACCTGCCTCCACTACCGCGCCAACAACGAGACTTTGAAGGAGGGGGATCTTCTTCTGATCGATGCCGGCGGTGAGTTCGATTATTATACTGCCGATATCACGCGAACATTTCCGGTCGGCCGTTCGTTTTCCAAGCCTCAGGCAGCGCTCTATGGACTTGTACTCAAGGCCCAGCTCGAAGTATTGAAGATCGCCAAGCCAGGAACGGTCTATTCCGACCTCCATAAGACGGCTTGCGAAGTGCTGATTGAGGGCTTGCTCAGCCTAGGGCTCCTTCAGGGCAAACCGGCTGATATTTTCCAGTCAGCCGGTTTCCGACGGTTTTACCCACACGGGACCGGCCATTGGCTCGGAATGGATGTCCACGATGTCGGCATGTACCAGAAAACCGGAGAATCACGGAAACTGGAACCCGGGATGGTATTTACCGTCGAACCGGGATTGTACGTTCAGCCCGGCGATCTGGAGGCTCCCGAGCAGTATCGAAACATCGGCATCCGGATCGAGGACAATATCCTGGTCACTTCCACCGGACATGAGAACCTCACTTGCGACGCACCGAAAGAGATCGCCGAGATCGAAAGCCTTCGCGCTTGAGCCCGATCAAGCTCGGTCCGTTTCAGATCGATCATCCTTTCATTTTGGCTCCGATGGCGGGGATCACGAACTCACCGTTCCGACGGTTGATGAAGCGAATGAGGAGCGCAGTGGTCGTCTCCGAGCTCGTATCCGCCAATGGGATCGAATACATGGGTCAGAAGACGCTGGACCTCCTCAAGTTTCACGAGGAGGAGCGCGTAGTCGGACTTCAAATTTTTGGCGAGGATACTGAGCGTCTTTGTCGGGCCAGCCAATACGTCGAGAAACTCGGCGCGGACTTCGTTGACCTCAACCTCGGTTGCCCGGTTCCCAAAGTGGTTAAGAACGGCGCGGGTTCCGCGATGTGCCGAGATCCGATCTCGCTCGGAAAAACGCTCACTGCGATGGTCAAGTCAGTCAAGATCCCCATCACGATCAAGATTCGCACGGGTTGGGACGCACAAAGCCGCAATGCCCTCGAAGTGGTTCGGGCCGCTGCCGACGCAGGAGTGACCTGGGTTGCCATCCACGGGCGTACCCGAGCCCAAGGTTACAGCGGAGAAGCCGACTGGGATTTCATTGCGGGTGTCAAAGCCAAGTCCCCCATTCCCATCCTCGGAAACGGGGACATCAATACTGCCGAGACAGCAGTTGAGAGAATGAAGTCCTCGGGAGTGGATGCGGTCCTCATCGGCCGGGGCGCGCTTCGGAACCCCTTCATTTTTGAGCAGGCCTATGCTCTCTGGTCTGGGGAGGATGGGTATCTCCCCCCTGGTCCTGAACGTTATGTGGCGTTGATGCAGCAGCAAAAAGCGATGTTGGACGAGACGTATGCGCCTCGATCCGCGATGATTCATGCCCGAAAGTTCCTGGCTTGGTATTCCGCGGGATTTCCGGGATCCAGCGAAT
>JAYVNB010000323.1:0-9265 GCA_043759365.1 Bacteriovoracaceae bacterium
AAGCCTTCGTCTGAGCTTCATTTGCAAGACGACTTGGAGCGCCCCCCAGATCCAAAGGGGCGCTTGAAGTAGGGCGAGAACCGAGAGCCAGTAGTGGGTCGTCATGAAGGCAGGATGAAAAAGCTTTGAGTCGAGTCTCAACACGAGCGCAAGCGCAATGAGAGAGGACGCTGCCAGGATCCCAATCCGAGGGAGCGTTCCCCGGAGCATTCCGAAGAAAACTTCCCGGTAAGGAGCAAATACTCCAAAAAAGAGACGAGTCACGGCCAGATCCCAGCGGACAGCGGCTAAAGTGGAGGTTTTAGAATTCGATTGAGACATCTGGGTTTACTTCCCTTCGATTAAGATCCCGATCTCAGTCCCCTCGGGGACTTCAAAGACCGGAGCTTCGTTTCGGAGTGTCGACATCATTTCCTTGGATTGATCGAGTGCAGCGGTAGCCGATCCATTGAGAAGTGCGTTTTTAAGGCTGGCCTTTTTCATGGCCTGCATTCCGACCGCTTCATTGTCTTGAAGAGCGCTCCCAAAGCCCCCCACAAAGTTCAGTCCAATACCTGTCATGAGACGAAGCGCTCCGCTCCCTACCGAAGATCCTTGCAGACCCGCGATGTGATCAATTCCATCTACGGCTTGGGCGGCGATGTCCTGAGTCGTACCGTCCCGAAATACCATCTTCGTAAACCGGATCAGGAGGCGGCTCTTTCCGGATTGACCCTGCCCGAGAAAGACCGTGCCTTCTGGAATGAGGGTTTCGCCCGAAAGCCTCAAGGATTCCTTTGCTACCGCTCGCACTGGTCCGTTGGATCCGCCGCTAGCAAGGACCGCACGAACGAGCGAACCCGGCGGAATGTGCTCAAGCTTGGGTCGTACATGGAGTTCTGGTCCAGAGAAGGCATGCGCTTTCCCTCGTCTTGACCCTGAACGTGGGGATCCTCTGTGAGAGTCGTCCCCCTGACTTACAGCTGAGTCGCCCCCGATCCGAACGGGGTAGGATTGGGATTTACCGAGCTGATTGACTGCATCTGGAATCGACGATTTTTGAGTCGACGCAGGCGGGGGTGGAGGCTCCTGAAGAAGAAGGAGGGTGACTAGCCCAAAAAATATAACGATCAGCACCCAAAACAGGCGCTTTCGGTGAATCGTCTCTTTGCCTCCTTCACGCCGATAGAAAAGGCCGCGCGCCCATTGGTGGCGCACGCTTCTGCGTTCGGACACCATCTTCACCTCGGGTCCGCCATCGACAGATGACTCTGACTCCGCGCTCATCACTTTTTCTCCTTTTTCATCGCCTTAGCTTTACGCTTCGGGACGGGGCTAGGCTTTGAAAGCGGCTCGGCAGCAGAAGGAGGGAGATCTCTTTCATCCCTCACTAAGACGATCTCGTCGCCTCCTTGAGAGACGGTTCTCAGATCAAAGCCAAACCTTCGACCCTCCAGATACACAAACATATTGGAAGAAGCCTGAGGCGTGAGCGCTGCGATGGCCAAATCCTGCTCGACGTACTCAATTGCAAAAACGCCCTTATTCCCCAAGATCACCTTCATGGGCTTGACCGGGAAGCTGAGGACCACGCTCCTCCCCATAGGAACAAAGATTGGAGCCATGGACTCCTCTCCCGGCCGAATCAGGCGCGCGCTCCGAGTGACACCCTTCGACCGGGGAGCAGAGAGTGACTCTCGAACCGAAAAGTACGCGACCGCACACGCCACAGCAAAGAGCACGACTAGATCCCAGTCCCAGCTCAGCCGAGGCGACCGCTCTTTTTCTTTCTCCACACGTTCCTTCATCATTTGGCACCGCCTGAGGTGACTTGCCCTGAGGAGGCTTGCGTGGTGACGTTCACAATCAAAAGGCCGTAGGGATTTGCTTCCGAACGTTTTTGGTGAGAAAGCGTCACTTGAATGGGAAAGGGGAGTGCTGATCGAACTTGACCGACCGAGATGAGGCGATCGGCATCGATCTTGACCGTCTCACCATTCACTTCCACGCGGTTGATCAGAATTCTCTGGATCATTCCGCGCGAGGAGAGATCCTTTTGCTCCTGCGCACGAAATCCTTCCTCTTGAAGGGAAAAGAAGCCAGCCGAAATCGATCCACCTGTATCAAAGCGTTCGGGGAGTGCGAGCCTCACGAACTTCTCGACTTCAGTGCGGTCATGGATACCTGAATCGGGCTGACCAATCAGCGTATCGGTCACACATCCGCGTTCGATTAAGAGCGGAGCGCGAAGGGCAAGTTTAAGCGCAACAAATCCAAGAGAAACTGTGGTGAGGGACAAGGCCACCAAAATCACTTTTAAAGTGACGTTTTGGGCAGAGACCTCCGCCCAGGCATGAGTAAATTTCAAGTGAGACTCCGATCCGTTTGCGATGACCGCCGCTTGATTTCAAGGCAAGTCGGGGTGATCCGAGTTTAATCTTTCGTCAGCGGAGTTCGAAGAAGTGGCCCGGGAGGGTGGTTTCTTCTTTGTCCTAGAGTCAGAGCCAGAGGCAGGGGACGCGTAAGCACTTCGTCGTTGATTCAACCGAGAGAGTCCAGGTCCGCCTCGTCCCCTGAGTGCGGATGATTCCTTAAAGCGCGCCATCGCATTTGCGCCTACCGACCCGGCCGACTTCGCCGCCCTCATTCCGGTTCGCGCCACTTGGGCTGGACCAATCATTGTGGCGCCGACCGCGATCCCGCCCACCGTCTTTGCGAGCGAGGAGATCCCCTGGCCCGCTAAAGAATGGACGACAAGCGGGGTCAGTAACAACGATCCCGCCAGAATCAAATTAAACGAAATCGCGGCTACGAAATGGATGTCATGGCCCGGTTGATTGATATCGCTAAGCGCCGCACTCCAGACGAGAGTAGCGAGAATCGACCACACCACTTTCCAGCAGCAGACCTCAATTAGCGAGCGGTAGAGTGCGCTTGTCGCTCCCGCAGTCACCGGAAAAATATAGAGCGCTATGAGAAAGGGCGAGAAGACATAGAGCAGGGTCCAGCTGTAGATTAAAAACGCCTCCACGACGTGGACTGAAAAATAGAGCAAAAAGAAAGTCACAAATGAGAGCACAAGCGTAAGCGTGTCGCGTACGGACACCCAAGACCAAGACAGTTCCCCTAATCGATCCCCCATTTTAGATAAGACGAGCTGAAACTGGTTGAAATCTCCCAATCGGCTGGAGAAAGCATCTGAGAAGTTAGCCAGCGTATTGGTCGCATCCGCATAGGTGTGAAAGAGCAGAACCGCAATCAACGCTCGACCCACTAGAGTAGGAAAAGCGGGAGTGGATCCTAAGGGCCATTTGAAGTACTCGAAAAACAAGCTCAAACACAAGAATACGGTAATCAGTGGGTAAAACATCCCGCCCAGTAAATCGTGAATTCCGTGTGCCTGATTCGATAACCAACCTAAGTCTGCCATCAGAACCTCGGCATTTCGAAGCTGACTCTTTCCTGCTTCATGGCGTTTTTCAGAGTGTCCGACGACTTCAGGAATTGATCGGTCTCATCTTTGTCACGTTTATTGGAGATCGCAAGCGACTGAGCCTGGAGCTTAAGACTCGTGGCTTGGGTCCGCATGCTCTGGTTCATGACCTGAAGAACCACACCTAAAGTTTGAGCGGTCAGTTTTCCAGCCCCCGCTGGCGACACGAAATGACTGGCCTGTTTCACCTGCTCGCCTACTAGATCGAGTTGCTCGGAGTATTTATAGAGTTGGTTGCCCATCGCAATGGCCTCCGACGCACTCTGATCGGCGTCTCGTTGAACGTTCTCGTTTTTTGACCTGGGCACGGCGCCGTAAAGCCGGGTGATCTCCCCCAAGGCTTGAGACACGTTTCGAAAGCTTCCGTAAATTCCTGGGTCAATGTTGGGGTTAATCGTTCGGATCAGGTTGAGTGAATCATTGATCCCCTGGTTGACATCCCTGAGGAGCGAGAGCGTGTCTTCTCCCGCACTGAGAAGGGCACGAAGCTGCGCCAATTGTTCAAGAGCGTTGAGCAAGATCTGAGAGAGTACAACGACATCGCCTCCAAAGAGGTCAGCCCTGGCGGGTGTCGAAGTCAACGACTGCATACTTACGGTCAGGCACAAGAGAGCGCCGATCCATTTCTGTTTAAGCCTTCGCTTCATTTGGAATGTCCTCCGTCGGCAACCCCGTGAGGGAAAACCTCGGCTAAGTGTTCGAGAGTCTTCATGCGCGACCACTCCGGATGATGCTCAGTCAAGACTGCGAGCTGAGACAAATCCCGGGGATCAGTCGTTGCAATCCAGTATTCCAGGGGGATCGATTCGATGGCGACAACTGCCCGGTTTTCTCCGGCCATTAAGAACGCTTCACTATAGACGCCGCGCTTCTGGGTGAGCGAGGCAATGAGTGAAAGCTCGCTATCGTTCAGGCCCAAGACTTCCTTCAGTCGCTCTTGGTCGGCACCTCGCTGCATCAGTACCCATCGAATGGATGCGTTTGAAAGAAGGGCGGTTGCAACCCGACTTTTCGCAAAGTCATCCATATTCTGGGAGATCGCAATGGCGCTTGCGTAGTACTTCCGAAAAGTTCGGAAGACTTCACCGATGAACTGCGAGCCGGATTCATTCTCTAAGAGCCGCCAGCATTCATCAAAAACAAGAAATTTCGGCTTCGTTCGGTCCTTCTGTACTTCTCGCCAAAGAAAGTCCGTGATCATGAAAAGAGTGACGGCCTGAAGATCGGGGTAAGACTCCATGCCTTTGAGGTCAAAGGCGACAATGGGCCTGGAGAGTGAGAGCGTGCTGGGTTGGTCAATAAACCGCCCAAACGGAGTATCGCCGCACCAGGGAGACAGGATTTTTCCATACCGGCGGATAGTTGCATCACTATGAGCGAGCAGGATCTCGCGAAGATGGCTTAAGCGCGGTGAGCAGGCTCCCCCATCTCTCGATGCGCCCGCCTCGTCATAGACCTTCTCAATAGCCTCTTCGATCTCCGCGCGATCGAGCCTCGGAAGTCGTGTTGAGTCGTCTTCCTTGGTCATGAGTTCAACTAGACTCACCAGAAACTTGATCTTCTGACTTGTAGGCCGCACTTCGCCTGGCAGAAGATCAAAGGGATTGAGCGACATTCCGCTGTCCACGCCAAGCGCAATGTATTGGCCGGAAAGATGCTCACACATTTTCATGTACGAGCCGCCGATATCGATGATGAAGATACGTGGGTTTTCTTTCAAAGACTGGAGTAAAATTATATTCGTCAAAAAACTTTTACCTGACCCTGATCCGCCGCTAATGATTTGGTTGAAGTTCGTTAGGCTCGGATCAAATGGGTCAAAGGAGACAAGGCTTCCTTGCCTCGAGCGTAATAAGAGCGATGGCTTTTCTGTTCCTGTCCAAGGGCCATAGAGAGGGATCAAATCAGAGAGCGTGGAGGTTTTGATCCGTTTGATCCGCTCATGAGAGCGAGCATGGGGAATCGAAATCTCACTAAAGACGGGGAACGAAGCGACACTTTCCTCCATGGCCTCGGCTCCTGATAAAAGCCGAACGAGAGAAAGAGTTTGCGAGACCTGCGCCTGAAGCTCGAGCTCAGACGTGGAGCGCAATACGATTTGGAGGCTCACCTTGAATACTTTTTCTCCTTCGGCAATCATCTCAGAGAGAAGCGTTTCCAGATCCTGAAACTTGGCCTCGCTATCCAGGTCACTGACGCCGGTACGTTTTCCGCGAGCCATGGAATAGGCAAGTCTGCGGCTCGTCTGGAGCTGCTCGATCTCTTTTTGCTGGTCCGGGACATCGATTGTGAGAAGCACGCGCGAGTCAAAGGGAAGCTCCCTGAGTTCTTGAGCCATCGATGCATAAGTCTGCTCAGGCAGAAGTTTGAGCGAAAGCACGCGGTGGTGCATGCCTCCTAACAAGAATCCCTCGGGCGAGATTGCGGCATCAGTGAGGAGTAACGACTCCCGGACATCGTCCGGATCATAGGCCGGCCGAGAAATAGGTCGGCTCGGATTCCACTGGCGATAGATTGCGTCCATGACCTGGGCTTCCGTCAGTGGGCGGGTTCTCAGTCCCAAGCTCTCCAGCCCCGAGAGGAGATTCGCACGCAGCCGTTCGGTTTGATCGCATTCCAAAGAGAGCTGGGCTTCGCTGATTTTTGGATACGCCTTAGTCTTCGTAAAAAGCGTGGGTTTGCCGATGAGGGGCTTAGTCATGGGCCGTCTCACCCAAACGGTCAAACCGTGCCGAGGCAGATGACCTGCCCGGTCGAGTTGTTTGAAATGCTCCACGCGTTTTTGACATAGCAGCTTTGCTTCTGGGAGCGCGTCATCCAGAATTAAGGCTTCATGGCGATCTAAGATCTCCGTACTTCCCGTTTCAATCGATTGGACAAATTGGATCGACGTGTGAGGTGGAAGGCCGTTTAAGAACTGCCCGACTTGCTCGGAGAGTGCATTGATGCGCGTGTCGGTCCAGTGGCTGACATCCAGCGGAGTGACGGAGAGAGCAAAGCCTAGGCTGCCGTCTGAAAAAAGGTGAAGGTCTCGTTCAAAGCCCCAAAGTTCGAGCACGTCTGAAAGCTTGCCGCTCATGCGACACCTCGTTCGTTCTTGCCTAGACCCGTGCGGAGGAGCGCATCTCGAGACTGATGCGCGCCCCGCTTCATTCGATCTCTACTTGTCGGCGGGGCGACCCATCCTGTCGCAGGCTCAAAAGCGGAATACACGCCCGGACTCAGCTGAAACCTTAGCCAATGCGCAAGAAATTGATCAGGTTTTCCCTTCTTCCCAAATCGGAGAACGCTGGCCAAGGAAAGAGCGGGAATCCAGACCAAGGGCAGCTTAAGCTCGGTATTTCCGAACAAGAGATTGAGAGTTGAAAGAGTGATAAAAATCGCAATGAGGTCCAATACCTCAAATCCAAAGACGATTAGGCGTTTGTCTAGGCACTGACTAACGGATACGGTTCTAAGTCCCATAGCGAGATGACCTCCAGGTAAGCCGGGTGTAAAAAAACAAAAGTGCGAGTCACTCTGTGGACCGAGCAAAAAGAGAAGCGGTCACCGGGCGAGCTAGATCCGTCACTCCGGGACAAAGACAGGTCATGCTTCTCAGTCAAATTCAGATCAATCCACGAGGCCTCGGATGAAGGCGATGATGGAGGGCGCTCCAAATCCGATGGCAGCGCCAAAAATGGCGAGAGTCAAGTGGGTTCGCGCATTAGGCGAGCCCGCTACAAAGGACAATCCCGCAAACACGAGGCCCAAGATCGCAACCAATGGCAAGATGGTCGTGATCAATCGTCCTTGAATCGCAGCCAAGCTACTCTCAACACTACAAAAGCCCACGGCTGGCGCTAGCGCAATTGCGCCAATCACGAGATACGGAAAAAGTCTTACAATCCTGTTCATCAAAGGTGAGTCCTCCTTCAAGGTTTTAAGTGCGTTTAGGAAAGATGCTCATGAAGATGGACTGTGGGAGCAATGGGAGACGCAGTTCAAGATGGGTTTTAAGCACCTCGTTTAGCTTTCCATCGCCTACCTTCTTCATAAACCGTGGCTTGATTGAGCGGTCACATTTTCGGCTAAAGACGGAGTAAGACAACTCCGATTCCGGATCGCGGCAGAGATAATAGTAGTGATTTGGGAACATCATGAGACTCAAGACCCAGTGATCTTCGCCCAGAAATTGAAACGCCTGGCCGACGTTACAAAACGGAGTGAGTCCGCCGTCACTGCCCATCTCGCCCACCACCAAATCATGGATCATTTCAGCTGGCTGACTCATGACGTGGCCTCCGGGTTGAGCTCAATAGGAAAGATCAAGATCCTTTCCTGGAACTTAGACGTACGGTGGAGGTCAACCGATCGCCTGCGATTGGATCGTTTGATGGAATCTAGAAACCTCCCATACTCCTCCCGTATGCGACTCAACCGAAGCTGGGGTGCGTCCCCGATTTCGGCACCTCTGAGTCGCAGGTGGCGCGCGACCTGATCTAGGTTTGAACTGAGACGCGCCAGAGATGACCGCGCGCGGCCATCGAAATGATAGACATACGAACGGGGAGCAAGAGAGGCTGAAACTGTCTCCATTTCTTCCAAGCAGGACGACACGTTTCGAAGGATCCGCTGAAAGGGGTGAGGGTACTCCGAGTCGACTTCACTTTCGAGTTCGATGAGAAAGGCCATCCACCTTCTCTTCAGTGCCTGAAGTGGGCGAAGTGGCAAAGCAAGGTATGGGTTACTCATTCGGGTTTGAACCATGATCGGTTTTCTCCTCATCATTTAGTAAATAGGTGGGTAAGTTATTCGACGGATCACGCGAGTCCGGTTCATCATTATCCGAAGTCATCAAGACACATCGATACAAGGGATCGGTTTTTACGTGTGCGATTGGAATCTCAGTCACGTTCCCCTTTCGGCCCGCATCGTCGGCAATCTTCCAGACGAATGCGGAAAGAGTGAGGCAAAACAAAACGGCAAACATTCGAGAAATATTCATCGGCTTTTGGCCTCCTTCATCTCAGGTGGTTGAAATAGTTCGCTCGGTGCTTTTCTCGATATGTTTCCATGCGTCGATGGATCTCGTCTGCCTCCTCCGATTGCGACCTCCAGAAACAGCGGACGATTTGGCCTTTGATTTTCAGGGCTCGGAGTGCACGAGCCGTGAAGAGCCAGAAAGTGCCTTGACTCGATTTCGATGGAGACGCGCCTTCGTCCACTACGATCTGGGATCGATGATGTGAATGAGTCATGCGGAATCCCGAGAGGACGAAGTGGCGTCTTCGGCATCAGCATCATCGGTATTTGCGTAGACTTGAGGCTGAGCTGAATTTTTATCAGCCCGAAACCGGAGTCCGCTTTCTCCTATGGCTTCGAGCGCCCAATCAGGAATTTCGACCTCATGGTCCAGGTCAAGCTCAGGGCTATAGTTGCATTCCGCGCAATAGCTATAAGAGGGGAACCGTTCTAGGCTCTCGCAGCCACAGCGGGGGCATTCGAAAAACTGCATCTAAAGGCTCGTTTCTTAATCCATGGGCAACACTCTCCGAGCATCGTGCTCATCCAGAGTTGCCGCGTTGCTTATGAAGGAGCTGAAATTCCCTGCTCCCTTCACCTTATTAAGGTGCAAGCGAATACTGGCCGGGTGCCAAGCACGGATTTGACAGGCCTACGTGGTCCTAAGTCCCGAGAACCAAGGAGAATCCCTAAGCCCAGACGCCGAGTTTCTGGGCTCACTTCGAAAATTCTAAATCTTCAATATTGAGATTCTTCATTGAAGAAATTCAATTGAACTGAAGCAGATGC
>JAYVNB010000324.1:0-25744 GCA_043759365.1 Bacteriovoracaceae bacterium
CGATGCTTACCGAGCGAGCCTCAAGGAACTTGGGATCCGAGCCAGCATGTCTCGTCGTGGCAATTGCTACGACAACGCCGAAAGCTGCTTTCATACGCTGAAGGTCGAACTCGTGCATCGCATGCGTTTCTGAACGAGACAGGAAGCGATGGCGGCGATTTTCGAGTACGAACGGGCAGCGCTTCAAGCCGCCTGAGTGGTTCGTGTCCACTTTATCGAGGCAAGATCACCCTACGGTGAGGACTGCCTCCGGGGTCGCATCCTCGCCCTGTCCGCGGGTCGCAAGCCGCTCCCGCAAAACACGGGCGCCGCTTGCGAGCTCAAAGGGGCTCCTTCCGATGCTCCGACGAGCGGAGAGTTTTGGGATTGCTTACTGGACCCGAACGCCTTCGCGCCGCCCAACGTGCAAGGGGTGATCTTCAGTGGCTCCGGGACCCTCGAATCGTGAAGTGTGGAAGTGAGCGATCATTCGGGTACGACGGGAGTCAGTGTCCCGGGCTCCTCATCGGGTGCCGGCAGTGCCGGTTCGAAGGAGTCATCCTCGGCTTGGGAGTGACCCCGACTCCTTTCAAGAACTGGGTTTGGCCTCAAGGGAGGACGATTGCCCGGTCCAAAAGGACTCGAGCGTTCTGAACCCTTCGTCTCCTACGCTCGGCGCGTACCAAAAGTAGTTCCGGATGATCGAGCTGACGTAGTCGCGAGTCTCTTTGAATGGGATCTGCTCGATGAATTCGAGCATTCCGCGGCCCTTGCCGAAATCCCTCGACCAGCGATCGACCGCAGCCGGGCCCGCATTGTACCCGGCGAGCGCCAGGACAGTGTTGCCGTTGAATCGGTTCAGAAGCTGGCGAAAGTAGCGACAACCGACACGCAAGTTGGCTTCGGTCTCGATGAGGTCGGCGCGCTCGATCGTGGGATCGGTGTCGATCGCGGTAGCGTGCATCAGTTGCATGAGGCCGCTGGCTCCGACCGGTGAATTGGCCCGGGAGTCGAAGGCTGACTCTTGCTTGATGAGACTCATGACCAGCGCCGAATCCAGCTTGTACTCTTTGGCGTATTTTCGAACCATCGGGAGATAGGGTGTCGGAAAGATCAGCTTCAGACCCGTGGCCGTGGCCACGCCCTCGTATCCGCGTTGGATCAGCTCGCCGAGGATGTTGAACGCCGCACCATGGTTGCCCGCTTCGGACTGCAGTGCCGCGAGGTCGAGAAGGAACGGACTCGACAGCGCGTCTCGCGCGCGCAGCTCCTTGAGCTCTTCGGCCGCGAGGACCGGGCGCTTTTCGGCCAAGAATTGGGAGGCACGCCGGAGGCGGATGGATTCCAACGGAGTGAGGAGGGGGTCCGAGTCCCGCGCCAAGGGGGTCTCGTTTGAAATGGATTTCTGGATGCCGACGCCTCGGGCTAGGCTGGCCAGAAGTCCGTAGTAGGTCAGGGGAGAGTCCTGGATCAGCGCATCCAGGTTCTTGTGTGCGAGCTCGGTGGCACCGTCAAGTTCGTAGATTTTGCCGAGCCAATAGCGGGCCCGAAACCGGTAAGCGGATTTTGGGAAGTCGTTCAGCAGCTGCTCGAGCGCATGGATTGCCTCTTTCTTCTTCCCTTGGAGGTTCATGCCGAAAGCGGCTTCGAAAGCGGCTTGATCCGAATCGGTCGCTTTATAGGGCTGAGTGAGACGAGTAATCTTCTCGAGTGGCCGTACCCGTTCGGCCTCCTCCGGAAGATGGCGGGCTATAGCCTGGATCTCGAGGGAGTTCCGTGGAAACGTCTGCGCGATCCTTTGGGCCCAGCTTCCGCACATGGGACCGCCTTTCTGGGCGCAGGCCTGGCCATAGTTTTCCAGATGGGTGCTTCGCAGCAGGTTCAGGTTTCCCTGAGCGGCGAGCAGCTGAAACGCTTTCTCATACTCATCTTCGGATTCACGCCATTTCTTTTTTCCGAGCAGCGCCCGCCCGACCTCGAGCTCTGCTGCGGCGATCTCGTCGGGGACTTTTTTTATCAAAGGCGAGTAAGGCTGTGAGGATTCCACGCGGGAGAAGTGGTCGATCGCGGAGCGTGCGAGTTTCAGCGCGTCTGGGTAGGAGTGAGCTTGGTTTCGGACGGAGGCTTCCATCCGGTCGGCGAGCCCGGCGAGGTATTGCCCGTAATCGGTGAAAAGGGAATCCGAGTGGAGGCTTTTCGCCGACTGCCGCACCTTCTGGAACCTTCCCCCTGCCAAGTCGTCCCAGGCCTGACCGATTCGAGCCGCTTTTTTGGATCTGGATAAGTTGCCGAGCTTGGTCCGAAGCTGATCGAGGGGAACGACATCCTCCCTCGCTTGAAAGGAGGCGTAACCCGAAGATGCGGTCAATGCCGCCCAAGAGAGAAGGAGCGGAAGCATGGAACCTTTCTTAGGCGCCTGTTTCCGGGTTGACGCCTTGGAGCTGACGGAGCATCGCCAAGCCCTTTTCACTGCGGCCGGCCTCGATCTCAGCGGCCGCTTCTCCGATTTTCGCATTCAGGCCGGTC
The DNA here is from genome assembly GCA_043759365.1 of Bacteriovoracaceae bacterium. GTDB lineage: Bacteria > Bdellovibrionota > UBA1018 > UBA1018 > UBA1018 > JAYVNB01. Next base: position 2,506 of record JAYVNB010000324.1, read on the forward strand.
ATCATCTCGTTATAGCTCATCGCGAGGTCCTGGAAGTGGTCGCCTTTGCGAAACTGGAGTTTGGGCGACATATTGCCTTTGCCCGCTTGTTCGAAAAAACGACGGAGCTTGTACAGCGGGCCGGCGATCCGGTGAGAGATGAAGATATTGACGCTGAAAGTGACCACCAGGAAAAGGATCTGGAGAAAGGCCAGGAGCTTGAGCATGTCGCCCTTGGTCGATTCGATCCGGGCGAGCTCCGGACCCATGGGGTCGAGCTTCATGTAGGCCAGGAAGTAGTTGAACAGGGTGTAGATGATCCAGGGGTAGATCAGGCTCAGGACGAAGAGCCATGAGCACACATAGAACGAATGGCGAAGCTGAAAGGGTTTGTTGATGAGGAATATGCTTCGCTTATAGGCCATGGAAAAAGTTTACCCGGACGACGGGAAAGGTCAAAATGGAAATCATCCATGTGGATCCTTCTCCTCCTCTCCACCCTCTGCCGCGCGGACGACCAACCGGTCATCGAGGCGATCAGCGCGGACAGCCCGAGCGACCGCATCGTGGTGATCCAGACCACCTTGGGAAATCGGGTTGGTGTGCGAGGCACCGTACTCAAGACCGGAGAGCACGTGAAGACCGGGCCCCGGGCGTCGGCGCGGATCCTCTACCCGGACGGCTCCAAGCTCCTCGTCGGCAAAGGGAGCGAAATCGTGGTCGCTGGGAACTCGCAGGGGACCGAGTGGACGAATCTCGAGAGCGGTGAAGTCCGGGGAGTGGTGAAAAAAACCTCTCAGGCCTCCGCGAACTCCGCGCTACCAGCGGCGCGACATCGGTTTGCGATCCGCTCCAAAAGCGCAGTGATGGGGGTTCGAGGAACCGACTTCTTCTTTTCTTTGGACGAGGCCGTCGGTGATGCCCGTGTGGTGACTCTCGAGGGAACCGTCGAAGTGGCGAAGACCGAAGGGGAGCTTTCCGTCGGTCAGGGGGTCTCCGTCCCCAAAGGACAGTATGTGACCGCGGGAGCCAAAGGCGTCGACTTGCCACGCGCATTCGATACCGACGAGTACTTGAAGCAGATTCAGCGCGAGTCGCCCGAGATGCTCAAGGTCAGTGATCCAGGCCAGTCCACCCATTCGCGGGGAGACCCTGGCGCAACGGATCCCGCGCTCGACCCCACGGGACTTCAAGAGCCCAAAGTCGGCGACATTCGCCCCCTGATCGCGGATCCTAGCGCCAAACCCCTGACGCCTCTCGAGAGGAAAGTCGCGCGGTTTCGTCCCTGGACTTTTCAGTTGGCTGGGGTGGATGTGAGGCAAAAGAAGGGCGCTGAAACCAAGACTGTTCTCCCGAGCTGGAACCCGGTTTTCGACCTGCCTATCCCTTTGATCACTTTGGCGATTCGCGGCCATTTCGGGATCATGCCGCTGAAGTCCCGAACCTCGCAGAGCCAAGATGCGCGGTTTTTCGGTTGGGAGACAGGTCTCTTGGTTTCACTGATGCCGCCTATCCTGCCGTTGATCGTCGAGTTGGGAGTCGGCCGATCAGGATGGACTTCGGGGCATTCCGAGCCCGGGGCGCTGTTCCTAGCCAACGTTGCAGTGAAGCTCAGCCGATTCGGATTCCTGGAGCGCCTCTTCGTTGGAGTTTCCCATTTCGACAAGCCGAATCCGGGAAACAACTCGCGGGAGTTCAGGGACCCGGCGACGAATTTCAAGGCCGGGATCGGAGTGCAGTTTTGAGGTCGGTGCTCGGAATGGTGTTCGGAGTGTTGCTGGCGCCGCTCGGACTGGGAGGGTGTGGCGTGGGACTGGATACGGATAAGCATCGGAGTGCTGATTTCTACCTCTACGCAGTCGAACAAGGGAGCAGCGGTATCTTGGTGATGAGTGGCGATGCATCCACGGGAAACCTCGAAACCCAGGAGAGTTTTCCCAGTTCAGGCAGCAACACGAAGCTCGGCATCGATCCGGGAGGAAAGGTGCTTTTGCTCGGATCGACTTTCATCGATTCGGGAACCTCCCAGACGAATTACAATCTCTCCACGTATTCGCTCGATCCGCTGGGTCATGCCACCTGGCAGGGGACTGCGGGGCAGTACTTGGGCACGACCTATGGTTATCCGTCTGCCTGGGCTTTGGCTCCGTCATCAGGCAGGGCTCACTTGTTCACCACGAACGGTTATGAGTCGACCCTTAACTACGATCCCGCCTCGGGCACGATCCAGTCGCTCGTCAATCCTCCGACCTTGATGGTCCTCGGCAAAAGCTACTCCCAGGCAATCACGCATCCCGTTACCGGATACGTCTATGCAGCCGCACCCGCTGAAATCCAAATAGCATCCCCGAGCGGAGGATCGCTCGCCGCGGTGCCCCCCGTTCTAGCCGGAGTGGGAGTGACGCTATCCTTCGATCGGGTCGGGGATCAGTTCTTCGCTTACTCCACCACTGGATCGGTCCGTGCTTACATTGGGCTGACTGCCTCACCCGGAAGTCCTTCTGCGGCCCCTACGGTTGCGTTTCCTCCCAACATCAAGCGCCTCGGGGTCTTTGAAAGGGGACGTAGGGTGGTCAGTGTCTCCGATAACGCTTCATCCGGGCAACTGACGGTCCACTCGATTTTGGCAGCGAGTCCTTTCGTGAGTAGCGTCCCCATCGCTTCCTTTCAGGCCGGAATCGACTCGCGTGACCTGGTCGTCGATTCGATCACGGGTTTGGTCTATGTCTCGGATTGCGCTTCGAACCGAATCTTCGGTTACCGCATCCATGATGACGGAACTGCTGAAGCCCTGGCGGGATTTCCTAAAAATTGGAGTGAACTGAATTGCCCCACTTCCCTGGCAATCGCGAGGCCTCCTCGATGACATCACCGAGCCCGAGGTCGGTGCCTACCCGGTTCGCGAGCTGGCTGTTGCTGATGACCTCGCCTGCGTTCTTCGGCTCACTCCTGTCTACGCCCGCCCTAGCCGAGCCTCCTGTGCTGCGCGCGGCGCTCGAGAGCGAGCCACTCACTCTCGATTGGAGCGCGGCTCGGACTTCGTCAGATCGTTTCGTCGTTTCGCTTCTGATGCGGGGACTCTTGAAATACGAGAACGGCTCGAAACCGGTTTGCGATCTTTGCAAGTCCTACCGAGCCTCCGAAGACGGTAAAACCTACTTCTTTGAATTGGATCCAGTCGTCGAATGGTCGGATGGCGAGAAACTCGATGCCCAGCAGTTCGTCGATTCCTTTCAGCGGCTTATCAATCCCGCTGCTGGACTGTTGACGGGAGAGGAGTATCGAATCATCGCAGGATCGCCGCATGCGGAGTCGAAAAGCTGGGATCCGAAGAAGTTGGAAGTGGTCGCCGAGGGCAAGAACCGGCTGCGGATCCAGCTCAGTGAGGCCTCCGCTCTTTTTCCTCATCTCTTGACCAAGGTCACGGCGTTTCCCATCCGGAAGGAATTCGCGAAGGATACTCGCAAGGACTTGGGCGTCGCCATGGCTGGAGGGCCGGTCCTGGGGCCTTATCAATTGGCTGCCTGGGAAAAAGGAAGGCGCCTCGTGATCGAGGGAAACCCCAAGTTCACCGGGATGCGTCCCGTCTACCGCGTCGATTTTTTCATCGGTGCTCATCCAGTGCTCCTCGCCAAATTTAAAAAAGGTCGTTTGGACACCTTGCCGAACCCGACGACCGAGGATCTGCTGGGACTCCCCCGCAAGAACATCCAAGTCAGTCCCTATTGGGCGACTCGGATCTTGGTCGCCAATGTTGGCCGAAAATCGATGGCGGATCCCCATTTGCGGCGTTCGATCCTATACTCCCTCGACCGTTCGCGATTGCCCGGCGTCCTCAAGAACGGCGAACGCTCAGCAACCGGAGTGATCCCCCCGGGATTGCCCGGGCATCGCGAGCTTCCCTTGGTGACGGTCGATGAGTCGAGGGCGCAGTCCGAGCGACTCCGTGCCACTCCTTCCGGTCCGCTCGAGCTGACATTGCTCATCCATGCCGGCGCCGTCGAAAAAGACGTGGCCCAGTGGATCTCTTCGGAGCTGGCTAAGGTCCAAGTGAAACTGAAGATCCAGGCACGGACTGATCGGGGTTTCGAAGAGGCGTTCGCAGCAGGGCAGTTCGATCTTGCTGTTCAAGTCTGGAGCTTCGACATCGCGAGCCCTTTGGATTTATTGCGAGCCTATCGCACCGGCTCGCCGATGAATCATGGGCACTGGACCCATGTTGCTTACGATGCGCTTTTGACCCAGCTCTTGAATCAGGCGCCGCAGACGAAGGATTTGGATGCCCAATCCTTGGACGAGATCACGAGGATCATCGAAGTGCAGGAAGCAGCAATCATCCCCCTCGGCTATCCGGCGCAATCAATCCTGCTCGGTCCCCGTGTTTCGAGTTTCGCGATGACCCCCTATGGAGATCCCGATTTGATCCGGATCGAGCTCCGGACCGCCGGTAGTAAGCGCCATTAGTTTCGGGTCAACGAGATTCGCGTGACCGCGAAGAGGAGCACGATGCCCGCGCCCACTTGAATGGGGTCGAGGGGAAGACCCAGGAACCGGGCGTTGATGATCACAGCTCCGACTGGAAAAGCGAGTTCCGCCAGAGTGGTCGCGCTCGCCGAGGTCCGGCGCATTCCGGCATAGTAGATCAGCATCGCGGCAAGCCCGGGAACGAGGGCCATGTAGGCCAGGTTCATGCGAATTGAAGGGTTCAACAAAGCGCTCACGTCGATAGGATCGGGCTGGAGAACCAAGATGAGACTCAGAGTCAGCAATCCGAAAGTGAAGCGCCAAAACGTGGCGCGATCAGCTTCCGCATCACGAGTGAGTACTTTTCCGACGATCGTGGAGAGTGCCCAGATCCCGGCTGCCGCCAAAGAGTAAAGGACCCCTCGGGATCGAGGGTCGAGGTCGTGGGTGATGAAACCGAATTTCAAGTCCGGAAAGCTCAGGATCAGTCCTGCTGCGATCGCAGTGAGTGCCCAGCCGAAAAAAGCCCTGCGCGGCCGCTCGCCGAGAAAAATGAAAGCGAGCGCGACTACCAGGATGGGCTGGAGTTTTTGAAGGAGGATCGCGACCGAGGGATTGACGTAACGAAAACTCGCCGTGAAAAACAGGGTCGCGAGCGCCGACCCGCCCACTCCTGCGAACATCGCACAGAGCCAGGCAGCCGGACTCATCCGGAACAAGCCACGACGGTATCGGAAAAGGACCCACGGAGTCAGGAAGGCCAGTGCGACCGCGTGTTCGATGAAGACGAGGAACGCGGGATCGAGCTGGTTGGCCGAAGGAAAGCGGAACAGGGCGTCCGTCGCCCAGAGGATGGCCGCGGTGGCGACGAGAAACGGGCCGAATCCGCGGTGGGAGGTGATGCCGTTCAAAGTGCGCGAGGGACCGAGGGGTTAACGGCCCACCACTCCGCGAAACTGGCGATCGCCTGGGTCGCCATCGATTTACGGGCTTCCTCTTTGCCTTGGCCGAGGGCAGGTTCGAAAAAATTGGCATCGAACAAGCCGAAGTGGGCGTTGGCGGGCTGGTAGTTCTTCGGGTCGGTTGCGGTCAGGTGCTTGAGGATCGCACCGAATGCGGTGTTGATCGGAGGTGCCCGGTGCGGGAGTCCACGGACGCGCTGCTCGATGAAAATCGCGGCCAGCATTCCGCAAGCAGCGGACTCGAGGTAGCCTTCGACGCCTGTGATCTGACCTGCGAGGTAGACCTTGGGATGACCTTTGAGGGAGAGATCAGTCCGCAGCACCCGGGGTCCGCAGACGTAGGTGTTGCGGTGGATGGATCCGAGGCGCAGGAACTCGACTTTGTGCAAGGCCGGGATCAGCCGGAACACCTTCGCCTGCTCACCGTACTTGAGTTTGGTTTGGAAGCCGACCAGGTTGTAGGCCGTGAGCGAACGGTTCTCGGGACGCAGTTGCACCACCGCGTGGTGGCGTTTGCCCGTGACCGGATCGTTCAGACCGACGGGCTTCATCGGACCGAAACGAAGGCTTTGGCGGCCGGTGGCTGCGATGGCTTCGATCGGTTGGCAACCTTGGAAGAACTTCTCCTCCTCGAAAGCCTTGGGCTGGACTTTTTCGCCAGCGATCAGCGCGTCGAGGAACGCATCGTATTCGACTTCGTTCATCGGACAGTTGAGGTAGGCCTGCTCTTCGCCGCGGTCATACCGATTGGCGAGGAACGCCTTGTCCATGTCGATCGTCGACGCATCGATGATCGGGGCGATGGCGTCGTAGAAGTAGAGGTCGTCTTGAGCAGTGGCCTTCACGATCCACTCGCAGAGTCCCGCGGTCGTGAGAGGCCCGGTCGCGATCAAGGTGATCCGATCGGGTTCGGGTTTCGTCACTTCGCCCGCCACTCGCGTGATGAGCGGGTGGTTCGACAGCGCGCGGGTGATCCCTTCGGCGAAGACGTCGCGATCGACTGCCAGGGCGTCACCGCCCGGGACCTCCGATTTTTCAGCCGTGTCGAGGATCAGGGAACCCACTTTTCGCATCTCGGCCTTGAGCATTCCTGGCGCGGAATGGGGAATCTTGGATTTAAGGGAGTTGCTGCAGACCAGCTCCGCGCACCGATCAGTTTTGTGGGCTTCGGTCATGCGCTCGGGCCGCATTTCGTGGAGCACGACCGGGATGCCTCGGCTGGCTAGGTAAAATGCGGCTTCGCTTCCGGCCAAGCCGCTGCCGACGATGTGGATCGCTGGGGTGGACGTCTGATGGGTCATCTGGGCGTCAGCCTTATCACACCTGCCTTTTCACGCCAAAGACCCTTACACTCTCAGGACGCAGGAGTGGTTGGATGACCCTGGAAACCGCTGTTACTTCCTTCCTCGAGCACCTCCGGACCCGCCGAGGTCTCAGTCCCCATACGATCCGCGCTTATCAAGGCGATCTTGGCCACTGGCGCCAGGACCTGGAGAGCCGGGGGTTGGCCGATATCGCCCGGGTCGGGACCGAGCTCTCGCCCAAGCACTTGCGCGCCTACCTTTCGGGCCTCTACGAAAGCCACGAACGCAGCACTTTGTGCAGGAGGCTTTCTGCCATTCGCTCGTTCCTGAAATTCCTTCGGCTTCAGGGCTGGATCGAGAGGGATGTCGGAGTCCTCGTTCCCAGTCCGAAATCCGCCAAGAAACTGCCACGATTCCTGAAGATCGAGGAGATGGAGGATTTGCTACAGGCTCCCGATGCATCCAAAGCACTCGGTCGGCGGGATCGCGCCCTTTTTGAGCTGATGTACGGGAGCGGGCTTCGAGTGAGCGAAGCGGTTGGCATCGATATCTCGGATTTGGACCTCTCCGGAGGATGGGTCCAAGTCATGGGCAAAGGATCCAAGGAGAGGCACGCTCCCTTCGGCCCGCCCGCCCGTCAGGCCATTGAAGAGTATTTGAATCAGCGGGGTCCAGTCGGTGCGACGGACGGCGGTGGAACTCCGCTTTTCACGAACTTCCGAGGCACCCGTTTGACTTCCCGCAGCGTCGCGAGGATCCTGGCAAAACATCTGGTCCGCATCGCTTCCACTAAAACGCTGTCGCCTCATGGGCTTAGGCACAGCTTTGCGACTCACCTTTTGGCTGCGGGGGCGGATCTCAGGACGATCCAGGAGTTGCTGGGTCATGCTCGCTTGGCGACCACTCAACGCTACACACACGTCGATCTCGGTGCTTTAATGGACGAATACCGCAAAGCCCATCCCTTGAACCTGCGAAAGCAGTGACGGATTTCAACTTCAACTCGTGGTACGGAACTGACTGAATGGACAGCTTGGTCGACTTCCTCCTGGGGTTCTACGGACCCACGCCCTATATGATCATTTTCGGGATCTTGGTGGCCTGTGGTTTGGGGCTACCTATTCCCGAAGACATCACCCTGTTTGCAGCCGGCCTCATGGCCTACTACGGCGTCAGCGATGTCTGGCTCATGATGGCGGTGTGCTTTTGCGGAGTGATGATCGGGGATTTCCTGATCTTTTTCCTGGGCTCGAAGTACGGACGTCGACTCACCAAGAAATGGTTTTTCCATCGTCTCCTCCCTGACGATCGCCTGGAGATGGTCCGCAAAAAATTTAATGAGCGGGGGGAGAGGCTCCTGTTTGCCGCTCGTTTCATGCCGGGGTTGCGGGCCCCCATCTACTTTTCTGCGGGCACCCTGCATGTACCCGCCAAGGTGTTCCTCCTGTACGACGGTATGGCGGCTTTGATCAGCGTGCCTTTGATCGTGGGCGCGGTTTACTACTTCGGGGATCAACTGGATCATGTGGTTCAGGTCATCCAAAAAGTCGAACATGGAATCGTGTTCGTGGTCGCGGCACTGATCCTGGCGATGGCAGCCAAGTGGTACGTCGGTCACCGCAAGCTTCGGAGGAACTGAGCGTGGGTGTTCCCGCGGGTTGCGTGGCCCATTGTCCAGGGTGCGCGCATCGGGACTGGACCCCCGAGCGGAGTTTGGCGCAGAAGCGGGAATTCCTAGTCGCGACATTGCCAGTCGATCCTCCGCTCGTCGCAGAAACCCTGGGGCCGGCTCACGAGCTTCGCTGGGGATACCGGGCAAAGACGCTCTTGCATTGTGCCCTGATCGATGGCGAATGGCGCTTTGGACTTCGAAAGCGAAAATCCGGCGGAAGACCGGGTGAGTTCGAGCTGGTGCCGATTCCCGAGTGTCCGGCCCACGAGCCGAGGATCAACCGACTCCTGGGTTCCTTGGCGCTTTTCCTTCCCTTGGATGACCAGGCGTTTCCGTTGTCACACGTCCTGATTTCCGGCCCCTTCACGACTCTGGTGCTTAAAATGAGTCGAATGCCGGATCTCGACTGGTTAAACCTCATGGATTGGGAGGCTCATCGGGTCGAAGGGGTGTTCTTGAACCTGCATCCTTCCGCCGGACGCCGAGTGACGACGTCCAAAGGTTGGAAGAAAGTTTGGGGTGTGGGCCGTGCGAATTTCGAACTTCTCGGTTCAAGGATCGAGTTCGGTCCGCAGAGCTTTCTTCAGCAGATTCCGTCGCTGCAGGAAAAGGCTTTGAAAGCCGCCGAAAGTTTTCTGGGGCCTCTTGAAGGCGACTCGGTCCTGGACCTCTGCTGTGGGATCGGAGCGTCGATGAAGCTTTGGTCGGTGCGCGGAGCTCGGACCATCGGAGTGGAACTGGGAGAAGAGTCGATCCGGTTCGCTCGGGAAAATACGCGCGACTCGATCGTCCCGGTGGAGCTCCTTCAAGGCAGGGTTTCCCATCGACTCCCTCAGTTGCGCACTTGGAGCGACTCCGGCAAGAACCGGCTACTCGCTTTCGTCAATCCTCCTCGACTCGGACTTGAAGCAGAAGTCTGCGACTGGTTGGCGCGGGAGACTCGGCTGGAACGGATCGCCTACCTCTCCTGCAGCCCCGGGACCTTGGCCCGCGATCTGCGCCATTTTCAGGCTCATGGATTCGAAGTGAAGGGAGTGCAGCCTTTCGATTTTTTCCCGCAAACCCTCCATGTCGAGACCCTTGCGCTCCTGGAGCGAAGGCGATGAGGTCGAGTCGTTGGATTCCATTGCTGGTGTTCGGGGTTCTTGCCTTCCATGGGTCCCACTTCGGCCTTACCGACGACGAAGCCTATTACTGGGTCCTGGCCCAAAGACCGGCTTGGGGCTACGCGTTTCATCCGCCGGCAATCGCTTGGAGCTTGGCGATCTTTCAAACGGTCCTGAGCAGCATCTTCTCTTCGGGGTCTTCGGCACTGGTTCGCCTTCCTTCGGCTTTTTTCACAGCGTCGATCGTGGGACTCGGACTTCGCTGGATGTTGGATGCCGGCGCCACCGAGACGGGCTTGAAACGAGGCGGGGCGGCACTCCTCGCCTTCGCGGGAATGTTCGCGGTCGGTTGGATGATGGTGCCCGACCTGCCGCTTTTCGTGGGTTGGATGCTCGCGTTCAATGCGGTTTTCCGATTGACCTTCCGCGAACCGAAGGCTCGCGACTTGGTGGCCCTCAGTCTGGGACTTTGCCTGGCGATCCTTTCCAAATACTCTGGGGTGCTCGCAGCTCCCTCCGCGGCAGCGTGTTTGATTCTCTGGGCGCCTCGGAGGGTTCGGAACCGGGGCTTGATCGCCATCCTCATGGGAGTGGGTCTCGGCGTCGTCCCCATTCTTCTTTCAGCGATGCATAACGGCTGGGGCTCTTTGCTCTATCAACTGAGTGAACGCCATGGGGGAGCACACCTCTCCGGTTCGCGTTATGCGCGCTTTTGGGCGATTCAACTCGTTCTCACGGGGCCCCTGCTTTTTTACGCTTTTCGGATCGGCTCTCGCATTCGGAAGGGGACCGAGAAGATCGCTGCCGCATACGTGGCGATCTGGTCGGCGCCTGCGGCCCTCATTTATTTCAGTCAGCCGTTGATGTCTGAGTTCAAACCCCATTGGGCTTTGATCGCGTGGCTGCCTTTCGCACTCGAACTCGGTCTGGAGTGGAGTCATGCCCCCCGATCCCTCTGGGGCAGGGCCCAAGCGGTGTATGGTTTTCCCCTGATAATTTTGGTTTTCTTGGCTTGTCACGTTCCAATCGGATCGGCGCTGATGACTCGTTTCGGGTCCGGAACATTCAATCCGAAACTGGATGTGACCAACGATCTCTATGGATGGCACGAATTCCCTGAGTGGATCCGGAGCTTGGAGGAGTCGGGCGAAATTTCGAAAGGTTTACCCGTGCTCGGTTCCCGGTACCAAACCGCTTCGCAGGCGGATTTCGCGCTCGGAGACCCTGGACGAGTGACTCTGATCCCTCGGGACGCCAAGCAGATGGCCGAGTGGCCGAGCTTGGCCGTGGCGGAGTCCCAGGGTCCCGACTGGCCGAAGCTCACCCGGTCCGTCCTCTTCGTAAGCGACAATCGGTATGATGCGGGACCGGCTTTCAAGGGTGCGCGTTGCTTCGCCCTCAAAACTTTCGAAAAATACCGTGGGCAATATTTGGCCCGCGAGATCCACGTTTGGAGATGCGACCCATGATTGACGTCATCCTCTTCGACTGCGACGGTGTCCTGGTCGACAGCGAAATCCTGGCCAACCGGATTATCGCCGAACTCAAAACCGAACTCGGACATCCCATCACCGTTGCAGAGCAAATCCGACGGTTCGTGGGACTTTCAGTGCATTCCGAAGCCGTGATCGAAGAGCTCAAGAAGTTTCCTCCCGGTTTCCGTGAGCTGGTTCGCGATCGAACCCGTCTGGCCTATGATCGCGAACTTTGCGCAATCAGAGGAGTGCCCGAAACGCTGGCCATACTCACTCAACAGATCTGCGTGGTTTCCAACAGCCTGCCCGACTCGTTGGACTCCAAGCTCAGGCGTCTCGATCTCCTGAAGTTCTTCGGAGATCGTGTTTTCGGAGTCGCGCCTCCACTGCGTCCCAAGCCGGCCCCCGACCTGATGGCTCATGCCGCCTGGGTCTTGAAAGCCGATCCCACCCGTTGTCTCGTGATCGAGGATTCGGTGACGGGTGTGACGGCGGCCCGGAATGCCGGCATGAGGGTGTTCGGATTTCTGGGCGGCGGGCATATCTTGCCTGAGACCGGGTCACGCTTGATGGATGCAGGCGCTAGTCGGGTTTTCAGCGAGATGAGCGAACTCCCTTTGCTTCTAACCGCTGCTTCTGAAAATTGAAGGGAAAGTTCATTCCGCAGGTGAGGCTTGGGCGACTAAACGCACCAGATCGTTCCGAATCCACGCTGCGTTCTCCGGGATGCCTGGGTTGCCAGAGGGCAACATCACCTTGAACCAGCGATCCTTCCAATCAGCGACCACGTATTTTAGGCCAGAATCGGCGAGTCCCACCACCCGGAAATTGGTTCCGGGCCCTGTACGAAACATCGCGTTCTTAGCCTGGATCTCGATGACGATCGCCTGCTGGGACGATGCCTCCTTCGCACGAGCTGGCGGAGCGGTCTCGCTCGGGGGTTCTGCAAGTCCAGTCACTCCCAAGTTCCTCGTGGGCGCCATCGCTCGTTGGGCAAGTCGATCGACCGCCTCACTGCTTTGACTCCAATTGGAAACGACTGGGCGTTCGCGAACCGGCTCTGGTATCGAAGTCGAGAGACGATGGGTTCGGTCGAGCAGGGCGCGGCCTTCTTGGAGCAGGTAAAGTCCGGAGGCCAAGGCAACTAGGCCGGTGACCCCTAAGAGAGCGGTGGAGCGGTTGCTCTTCGAGGGTTTGCTCTTCAATGTTTCAGGGACGGAGCGCGTCTTGGCCGCGGTTTCTTTGCTGGGCAGCGGTGGGAGAGCGATCGGTACTTCCTTGGTCTTTGGCGCTTCAGCTGAAATCGCGGGTTTCAGTTTGCTGGTATTTCCAAAGAAGCTGGGTGGCCTCGGGATCGTTTTGGATGATTGGGGATTCGCAACGGTGGGCGTCGCCGCCACGGCGGCCTTGAAGCCTATTTTGGCTTTTTCCTGAACCTTCGTTTGCTCATCGATCTGCGAGCGGAGGCGCGCCAAGTTCTCCGTAGCTTCCCGGTTCATCAAGACAGGTTCGGCCTTTTGGGGCTGAAGCACTTTCTCGCCTTGGGGCGCCTTGTCGAGCTTGACCAGGTTCACTTCGGTCCGACGGATCAAACCGAACCCGCCGCACTGGAAGCATCGGGAGAAATTCCACTGGTCACCGAGAGTCTCGTCACTGATGGCCAAAGCCACGGCACAATGAGGGCAATTCCAACGCATAGTTCTTCCTCCCCGCATTCTAGGATCGCGGATCGCCGGGGGGCGTACAATGGGCAGGGTTTTCCCGGCAGTTTCAGCCGGGTCTAGGGAAGGGGTTCGGCTCCGCTTTTGCACGGGTATCCTTCATGAATTCTACCTGCCTGCATTTGGACCAGATCCGAAACCTGGGCGAACTGGACCCGACCCTGTCCTGCTGGGAATGCGAACGCAGCGGCTCGGGCTGGGTTCACCTGACGATGTGCCTGAGTTGCGGCTATGTAGGTTGCTGTGATGACTCTAAAAAAAAGCACGCGCATCAGCACTTCCATCAGACCCATCACCCGATCGTCCGTTCCCTTCAAGCAAATGAGAACTGGATGTGGTGCTATGTGGATGAACTGTTCTTGACGGAGTTGGCTGCTTAAGAGGAGCGTGGGGAAGGGGTCGGGAGAGGGCTTGAACTGGGGCTGGGGACGGCACCTTGAATGGGCGTCGCAGCAGGTTCGCGCGCAACACTTGGGCGGGCTGAAGGGTGCGCCGCGACGTAGGTGTCTCCCGGAACTTCGAGGGAAGCGTTCACTCCTGCGGGTTGAGGCCCCTGAACCGGGCCTTCCGGGAACGGAATCGCATCGATGCTCGGATCGAGGATACGGACGACGACTCGGCGGTTTTGGGTGAGAGCTCCTTCATCCCACTCGCCGGAGGGGGTCCTCGCCGGGAGCTCGGGGTAGGTATCCGCGTAACCGATCGCCGTCAGCCTCTCGGGTGAGAATCCTCGGTCAAGGAACATTCGAACCACTCGGGCCGCGCGCGCACTGGAGAGCTCCCAGTTCGAGGGAAATACTCCACCGATGACCGGTCGACTGTCGGTATGGCCTTCGATCACGATGCGGTAGCTTTTCTTCTCCTCCTGTTGGCGCACCGAAACGCCTTGGATGAGCTTCGTCAGAACAGTCTGTCCGTCGGCCTTGACCTCGGAGCTCAAAGTGTCGAAGAACAGGGTCGACTTGAAAGTGATCGCGACGCCACGGGAGTCGTAACGGAGCGAGGATTCGCGCTCGATTCCGGCTTCCTGCAGGACCTGAGTGATGAATTTCGCGGTTTCCTTGGCCGGATCCTTGTATTCGCCTCCGAACTGCTTGGCGATCGATTCTTTGACCTTCTCGTACTGGGGCTGGTCGAGTTTAGACATGCTGAAAAGCATGATGAAGAAGCCACAGAGCAAGGTCATCATGTCCGCGTAGGACACGAGCCAATTGGACTCGTCGTCGTGGGAAGCTCTGCTATCGGAGCTGGAATCCGTTTGCCGGGCCGCGAACTCGGCATCCTCCCGGCGCTCGCGGTCGCCCGGGGTTTCTTTTTTCTTCTTGAGGATACGATTGAACGCCATCCGAATTCACCTCGCCATCAGGCGGCCTTCCGGATGACACGATCCTTGGGAAGGAGGAACGAGTTGAGCGATTCGCGCACGGACACGGGATTGGCGCTCCCTTTCAGGAGTAAAACCCCTTCGATGATCATCTTGCGCAGTCCGACTTCTTCGCGGGTCCGTTCGGTGAGGTTCTCCGCAATCGGGATGAACACCAGGTTGGCGAGTGCGATTCCATAGAGGGTGCCGATGAGACCCACTGACATCGCTGGACCAATCAGTTTTTGGCTGTCCGGTCGCCCGATCTGCTGAAGCACCGCGATCATCCCGAGGGTCGTGGCCAGAAGGCCGAACGCCGGAGGAAATTTACCGATCGTACGGAACATGTTGGCCTCGTGGAGATAACGGGATTCGGTGGTCTTGAGTCGTTGCTCCAGCACGGTGCGGATCTCCCGTTCGGTGAGGATGCCGGCTGCAACCAGCTGCACGGCCTCCTTCAGAAAAGGGTGCCTCACCCCGTTGATCGAGTCACTCAGCGCCGTGGCGCCGGTTCCCATTTTTTTACTGAGTTCGAGGATCTGATGGATCGTTCCTTGGTAATCGACCGCGTTGCGGCCGAGCACTCTCATCATGAAAACCTTGAAAAGAGCGAAAAGCTTACTCAGCGGAAAACTGATGCTCGCGGCGGCGGCGGTCCCCCCGCAGACGATCAGGATCCCATGGGGATCGAGAAAGAAAGTCAGATCCTTGGCCGCGCTCCCCAAGGCGAAGTACATCACGGTGATGCCGAATAGGACACCGAACACCGAGGATAGGTTCATATCAGGATGCCTCCTTCTTGATGGCGCTCTTCCAGAGCTGGTACTGGCTGATCACGTAATTGTCGTCGAGGTGACGGAGGCGAACGATGAGTTCGTTCACGCAGTTTTCATAGAAACGAAGCTTGAGCGCCTGGGACTGGCCCAGGAATCCGATGAAGGTCTCTTTTGAGAGGAGGAAAATCTTGCAGTTCGAGAGCGCGCGCACCGTCGCTGAGCGCGGGTTCTCATCCACGAGCGACATTTCCCCGAAAAAACTGCCTTCGCGCAACTGGCCCACATCATAGGCGTCGCCCGAGAGCTTATTGGACTTGAAGATGCCCACTATGCCTTCGATGATCAAATAGAGTCCTCCTGAAAGCTCACCTTCGATGACGATGTTCGAGTGGGGCTCGAACTCCACGACGCTCCCCACTCCGATCAGGTGCGAAAGCTCGGCATCTGAGAATGCTTGAAATAGCTTGATCTCGCGGAGGGTCTCGATGCCGAGTTGGATCGATCGGTTAGTCACCATCCGCTGGCCCTCTTTGCCTCGCCCGAGAGGCTCGGGGGAGACACCGCGCCGGTCGATGTCTGGCCGTAGGCTCCGGCTCCATTGGCGTCGGCGAACATCCGTTCATTGGTTTCAGCCAGGTTGATCAAGCCGTCGTTGGCCATGAGTTTCATCCGGTTGAGCACTTTCCGCTCAAGGACCGCATAGGATTCGCGGCTGACTTGGGGAACCTGCGCCAATTCGTCTTCGAGCTCGCCCGCGAGGTCTTTGGGCGACTTCGAGATGATCACGCCCCGGGTTTCATCCGAGGCTCCCTTGAGGAACTGAAGGAGTTCATCGTGGCGTAGACTCAAGACCACTTCTAGCAACTGGTTGTCCCGTAAGTAGCGGAGCGTACCCATGCTGACCAACTTGTTCTTCACGACCCGGGCGCTATCCGGATTCGTACGTTCAAGGTTCCGGACCAAGGACATCTGCATATCCGGAGTGGAGCGCTCCAAGAGGTTGATCAAGACGTCAGACCCTGGCAGGGCCTCCGTGTTGAGCCGCGGATTCTCCTGTCGTTTTCGCTTCAGCGCGCTGGCGACGTTGTAGATGAAGTCTCGCGGCAAGTAGTCGATGCGGGAGAGCTCGGCCAGGAGCTTCATCCGCGTGTCCTCGTCCACCTGAGAGTAGATGGCTCCGCGCTTTTGGTTGTCGCACTGGGTGAGGATGATCGCTTTGACGGTCAATGACTCGTTTCGAATTAGCTCGAGGATTTGCAGGCCGTCCATGTCGGCCAAGAAGTCGAACTGATGGGAGGAGCGACTGCCGAGGATTACGAGTTTTCCAGCGACAGTGCGGTTGTGCAGCCGCTTGAGGAGATCGAGCCTCTCATCATCGGGGATGTCCATCGGGTTCTTGGCGTAGAATTCCATGAGCTCGTTGAGGTCCGCCTGAAGCGAAGGATCGCGGAGCATGTCTATGACGATGCTCTCACCGAAAATATCGATGTATTGAGCCGTGGTTTCGACGCCCTCCTCGGTGAGGATGCGGCTGAAAACTTGCTTGGCTACTTTGGGCTGTTGCGCGAACACCGAGAGGAGCTCCTCAGTCAAGCGCTCGATCTCGTACCGGGCCACGACTTGGCCTACCCGACCGAAGGTCGGGCTTCCCGAGTCGCCGCTTTCTGAAACGGAGGCCCGGCCCACGGCTGAAGTCCCGGCGTGAGCGTCACCCTCGTTGGACTCGCGTCCCAGTCCCCGCATCATCTTCCGAACGGCAGGGGGCATCACCCCGGCCATGCGGGGACGCATCGTCGACATCGCGACGAAGATCAGGAGTGAGAGGACAGCGCAGGCGAACACCACCCCATAAACTTTGAATTTTTGCAGCTCGGCTTGGACCGCGTCGCCGCTTTCCACGCGCTCGATCTTCTCGATGCGTTCGAATCGCTCCTGGCGCTGGTTGGACTCGTTGGAGTTGCTGGTGTTGTTCTTCGAGTCCGTGGAGTTCTGGCTCGTGCGACTGTCGTGCTGGTCGTGACTTGAATTGTTCGTCTGGTTGTTGTTCTGACTTTCATTCTTGTCGAGACGATTGAACTTCGATTCGCTGGACTCCTTCGAGTTTTTCTCGGAGGCGAGCTCACGTCCCCCTTGGCCATACAGGGGACCGAGACCTCCCAGAGCGCGACCGTTGACTCCGGAAATCGGAGCTTCTTTACCGGGACGGGGAAATCGGAGAGGTTTTCCTTCCAGCGAGACGTTTCTGAAATCGTTGGTCTTGAGCCGTGCCATCTCAACGATATTCAGCTGCTCGCCGGGAGTGAGGGTTTCGTCCAAGAGGAGGGTTCCGGAGATGTTTTTCACTCGAATGGCGATGCCGCCGTCTTCGTAGAACTCGTTGGCCGCGCCATACTGCGCCTCCTCCGCATTGACGGCTTCGGTCTGGAGGTCGAAGTCCGTTAGCAGGCATTGGTCGGGACAGAACTGCGTGAAGAGGGTCTGAAGCGTGCCTTTGAACTGTTTGGACACTTTCTCCCGGAGTTCGGCGATTTTCCCGGCTGCGCCCAGAGGCTGGGGGAAAGTAGCCATCTGGGTTTCGATTTTCACCGGGAAGTCCAGCGTGTCTAGATACTGCTGCACGAGATCCAGGAGTTTGCGACGCGAGATCGGCCCTA
Organism: Bacteriovoracaceae bacterium; assembly: GCA_043759365.1. Classification (GTDB taxonomy): domain Bacteria; phylum Bdellovibrionota; class UBA1018; order UBA1018; family UBA1018; genus JAYVNB01. The sequence continues at coordinate 19,982 of JAYVNB010000324.1, forward strand.
CTTTGTCATCCATCAGGATCTTCACGCGTGCGGAAGCGGGTGCTAGGCGCGCGGCGCCCTTGGGGTCGACTTCATCGAATCCGGGAGAAACCTCATCGGGGACTGCGATATCCACGGACGCCTTGACGTTCATCAGTTTGCACTGGTCGCGACAGTACTTGTCGAGGAGTGGCTCGAGCAGGTTCTTGACTTGGTTCTCGGCCTGGAGTTCCGCCTGTTCGACTGCCCCGACCGCGCTACCGGTTCGGGCGAAAGCGGGATTCGCGGCAGCGAATCCCAAGGTCAGGAGGAGGGTATGGATGATGGGGCTCGAGGTCATCGCCTTCATGGGGATGTGACACTCCGTTTCTGCTGCTTGCGCTCGACGAACCGCTTGAGCGATTCGTTGCCAGGGTTCAGGCGCAGAGCCTGATTCCAGGATTTCAGGGCCAAATCCGTCCGGCCCAGTCGATCGAGCAAGGTCCCGCGCATTTCGTAAAGCTTCGGGTCCGTTGGGTAAGCCCGCACCATCTCGTCGAGCTCGAGGAGCCCGGCTTCGAAGCGCGCGGTCTTGTAAAGTTGTTTGACGTGGTCAAGGGCCGCCAAGTAGCTTTTGTCTTGCGCCGGCGCCTCATCCTCGGAGGGCATCACCCCTAGACCAGATTCGATCTCACGACGGCTCGAATCGTCCATGCCAGTGGAGGTCCCGCGTGGCATGGAGTTCACGATTTCACGATCAGTCAGGCCGGGGCTGCGTTCTTTGTAACGTTCATCGAGCCAGCCGTTTTCGGAAGCGGGGCCGCGTCCACCGTCTTCGCGGAAAGCAGGAGACATCGGTACCGTGAAGTCGCTGAGCTCTCCGTGATTGTTCGGGAGCTCGACTTCGACAGACCGATCGCCCTTTTTGGTCCGGAGGACGACGTTGTTCTGTCTCGAGCGGTCCTCGCCCATGTAGGCTTCAAAGGGGTTCGCAATCGGGCCTTGATTCTTCGGTGTGGGATCCGTTGCCAGGAGCGTGCGCAAGTTGGCGCAGCCGCCCAGTCCCGTGCTCAGGGCTAGGGACGCAGCGATCAGGTGGAGCTTTTCAAAGAAAGCCACTGATGCCTATCCCGAATTCAATCCCGGATACTGCTCCTGCAGTGGTGCCGTTCAAGAAACGAGTCCCTGTGGGACGATATCCGCCGACCGTCTGGACGGCCCAATGTTTTGCCAGCCGCCACTCGTAGCCGCCGCGAATGAGGGCGCCGAGGAATCCGGAAGCATAGGTGCCGCCGATCCCGCCGAACGCGCTTCCACGGACTTGGTTGTAGTTCTCTTCAGCACCAATCAGGTTCCAGCTATGCATGAAGAGAAGGGTGATGTTGAAACCGCCGCCGTATATTTTCTGGAGAGCTGCGGCTGCGCCGGCCGCGGTCGTGTCCGATCCTCCGAGCGAAGAAGCGTTCTTGAGGTAGTTGACCTCGAAACCGACTTCTTTTTTTCGGTTGTCGTAGCGCTCGACCAAACGGTAGCCGATTCCCAGGCAACCCGTGCTTCCTCCGACATCGGGCTCAGAAAGGTAATAGAGGGTGGCGCGGTGCTGAAGGGTGGGAACATACTCGGTGGCCCTGCGGGCTTCGTCGACTTGGGTGTAGTCGACGCCGCGACGGAACGCCGAGGCCCGTGAAGTCTCGGAGTTGTAGCTGCGGGACCAGACGACTGTGCCGCTCTCCGGTTCGGTGATGGAGAGTGAAAGTACCATTCCGGAAGGCTGGTAGGCGAAGGCCACGTCCATGAAATGTTCGATGTTGGACATCTTGGCGATACGCGAAAGCTCGACCGGGTTGGTATCAGCCGAAGTGATGGTGACTTGATCCCCCGAGATCGTGGTCCGCCGGGCGCGGCAGGGAAGGCATTGGATCATCTTCGTGTTGGAGGTCTTGAGAACCTTCTCGGTGACGGCGAGCTCGAGGTGGCTCCGGAATGAGGGCGGGATGTTCTCGCTCGTGGCGATGTTGCGGATCGAGAGCGCCTTCAGGCCCTGGACTTGTCCGTTCTTCAGGTCGTATTCGAAATCGCCCATGAGGTCGTCGAGCACTTCATAGAAGTTCCGGAACTGCGTTCCCGGGTTCTCCGCTGCACGCGCCGGTGCTGGCCGCATCGCGCTGAGCGGCAGGGCCAGGATTAAGGTTGCGAGTGCGAGGCGAGTGATCATCACAGTGGGGGAGGGCTCCTTCTTAGAGTCCTCATCGGGAAATGCCGGGAATTCATTGAGATGGGCCGAATGTTCCCATCTGTAGGCGGATCGGCGATCCATTGACGCCGTCGACGGCGCTAGGCGTGCTTGAGGGGGAGAGGGTGCCCGCAGAAGCCTTTCAAGGGGTGCCTGAATTGGTGCCTCAACTGGCGGGAGTTTTTTGCCGATCCGTCCCAGGATGAAGAGTCGAGGATCTGGAGTCGCAACTTCTGCACTGGTCCTGGGGTGGATCCTCGGATTCGGCGCATGCTCGACGAGTCAGGTCCAACCCTTGGCGATTTTGCCCGAGGCTCCGCCTCCTTATATCCAGGTGCCTCACCCCGCTGGTCTCGACTTCGGTGATCTCCTGGCGATTTTCGCTGAAAAAGGCGCCCCTTCCCCCAATGCATTCAAGGATTGCGACTCCGAGTTCACCGTTCTGCGTGTCAAGACCCAGTCCCGTGAGGAGCTTCTCCAAGGCGCTCGCGAGCTCGTCCGGCGTGATCCGGTCCGTTACCACTGGTGTTTCTACTCCAAGCTCTACGACATGGACATGCAACTCAAGTCAGCTGTTTATCTCGACGAGCGTCAAAAACTGGTCCTGGACCACTATCTTTTCCTGACACCGGTTGCTCGTGCCTTCCAGGTCGAATTCAATGACAGCCGATACCTTCGTTGGGCGGTTTCGCGCTACCGGGGTGTGAGCGAGCACGTCTTTTTCCGCAGGGTCGAGCTTTCGCCACAAGGTGCGGCTGATCTCGCTGGCCCTGTGAATCCTTTTGGTCGCTACCGCAAGAGCGCTGATCCGCAGCCCCAGGGCATCCTCGACAAATATGGGATCCTGGCGCCTGCTCCCCCGCCGCTTCTTGAAGTGAGGCATGGTCCTGCCCAGTTCGGCTTGGATGCCCCGGTGGACGTGATGGACGCGGCCAAAGGGCTGGATGAGGAGCTTGGCTCCGGCCTCGGGGCGGGTCCTTCATCCACCACTCCTCCGGATGCCCTGGATGTTCCGAGCGCCCCGGGTGCGCCGTCGCGTGAGCCGGCTACCGATGGCAGGCCCGCAGGTTCACCCGACGGCCTCTGAAGGATTGCGTTTCCGAAGAAGAAAGCCTACGTTTGAAGGCTCTTTGGAAAACCCATCATGAAGCCCTCCGATCCCGCACGCGTCGAGAAGCTCGTTCAGGAAATGCTCCAGGGCCATCGCTTAGCGCTCGCCCGCTTGATCTCCAAAGTGGAGAATCGCGATGCAGATCTGGCTGGGATCATGCGCCACCTCTATCCCCATACGGGTCGCGCGCAGGTCTGGGGAATTACGGGGCCTCCGGGCGCCGGCAAATCCACCCTGGTGAATCGCCTGGCCGCTCATCTTCGCCTCCAGGGCAAGCGCGTCGCCATAGTCGCAGTCGACCCATCCAGTCCGTTCTCGGGAGGCGCGATTCTCGGGGACCGCATCCGGATGCAGGATCACCATGGCGATCCGGGAGTGTTCATCCGTTCGCTCGCTTCGCGCGGCAAGCACGGCGGGCTTTCGCATGCGACCAAGGAAGTCGTCTTGGTCCTGGATGCGGCTGGATTCGATGCAGTGATCGTTGAGACCGCGGGAGTCGGGCAAACCGAGCTGGATATCCTGCGGCTCGCGCAGACTGTGATCGTAGTCCTCGTCCCGGAGAGTGGCGACTCGATCCAGGTCATGAAGGCCGGCCTCATGGAGATCGCGGACGTGTTCGCTGTGAACAAAAGTGATCGTCCCGAAGCCGACAAGCTTGTCCGTGAACTTATCACGATGGTCGGCATGAACGATCACAACGAACAGAGCTGGATCAATCCCGTGCTCAAGACCGAAGCGTTGCGGGATGTGGGCGTCAAAGAAGTGATCCAAGCCATCGAGGCTCATCAGCTCTACCTGACACGAAGTGGGAGCCGAGAAGGGAAAGCCCGCGAGTTCCTGAAAAACGAAGTGGCCGACATCCTGGTCGAACGTTTGTCGGAGACCTTGGACGGAGCGTTTCAGACGACTTCTGGGCAGGAGTTGATCCAAAAACTGGTGGATCGAAAGCTCGATCCTTATCAGGCCGCCGATATCATTTCGAACGTCTGATTCTGGAATCCCTGTATTCTCGTCTAAGTCTGAGGGCTTAATGCGCTGCGTTGCGAAACTGTGACCCCAGGGGCTGGTTTGCACCGTAGTACCTGACTAAAAAGCTCTAAAGGTTCGTCAGTACCTGACCGAACCAGTATGTGAACGGAGTCGAGGTTTTCGAATGGTTCGAAGATTTCGGCCTCCGGGCAGGGGTACAGCAAATTCCTGCCATCATCATCAACTGATAACGGTGGAGCTCCACCGCAGGCGAACGTGTGCCCTCCCGCACATGCAGGCCTGCGATCGAGAGCGAAGCTGGATGGGGAGTACGTATGGGCTTGAGAATTAATACCAATACCCAATCGCTGGCAGCTCAGCGCAATTTGGGTGTCAGCAGCATGGCTCAAAAGGCTTCGCTGGAGCATTTGTCTTCTGGTTCGCGGATTAACAAGGCTGCAGACGATGCTGCCGGCCTCGCGATCGCCGAGAAGATGCGCGCAGGCATCCGGTCCTTGGGCCAAGGCATGCGTAACGCCAACGACGGCATCTCGCTGATTCAGACGGCTGAAGGCGGAATGAACGAAGTGGGCAACATCCTGGTTCGCTTCCGCGAGCTTTCGATGCAAGCCGCTTCCGACACCGTGGGCGACACCGAACGCGGCTTTATCGACAAAGAGATGCAGCAGTTGAAAGGTGAAGTAACCCGCATCGCCAAGAGCACCGAATACAACGGGACCAAACTCTTGAATGGCGAAGGCAAGGATCTCGACATCCAGGTCGGTTTGAACAACCGCCCGGACGAAGATCGCTTCACTTTCAGCTTGGCCAACTCCAACGTGACCGCGGATCGCCTCGGCATCGCGAGCTTGACCACGGCGACCAAAGAAGATGCCCAGAACAACCTGGGTGTCGTCGACGAAGCCCTCAAGACCGTCGCTGATAACCGCTCGAACATGGGTGCTCTGCAGAACCGTCTGCAGTCGGCTGTGTCCACCATGCAAATCTACAATGAGAACTTGTCTTCGGCTCGTTCGCGCATCACCGACGTCGACATGGCGTCGGAGACTGCCGAACTGACTCGCACGAACATCCTCTCGCAGGCAGGCGTGTCGGTCCTCAGCCAAGCCAATTCGAACGCGCAGATGGCTCTCAAGCTGATCTAAGCTTGAAGCCCTAGTCGATCACCACCCTGGGACGGAGGTTTCATCCCTCCGGCCCAGGGACAATCACAAAGCGCCGCCCCATGCGGCAGCAGCCACCGGCTTTTGGAGCAATTGTTAAAACTGGAGCGTTTCGCTTAAGTTTTGACGCAGTGCTCCGAAGAGTATGTTGTCAGCAGGAGAACGAAGTGTTCGCCTGACCACTGATAGCGTCTGCCGAATGGATGTTGCACTTGCATGAGGCGTGTCCTCGTTGGCACGGCACCACCCCTCTTCAACCCAGACGTTGATCCAAACTCGGCCTGGCTGCGTGTGTTCCCTGCGGGGGG
>JAYVNB010000325.1:0-2949 GCA_043759365.1 Bacteriovoracaceae bacterium
GATCTTTCGGGTTGTGCCGGACGGTTTCCCAGCTATCCATGATCTTGCCTTGTCGCCCGAAAAGCCCGGGATCGAAGTTGGGAAGATGGGCGCTGATCAGGTTCTCCGCACGCGCGAACTTCTGGTTGCTGACTTCGCGGATCCTCGCTCCGACAGTCAGATTGTAGGATGCCAGGGGATCGAGCGGACCGCGACTCTCGATTTTCTCGGGAAGTCGGGGCTCGAAGGCGTCGAATAGGAGCGATTTGTAGCCCAGGTTCACGATCTGCTCCTGGGGCAGCCCTTGAAATCCGAACTCGAAAGGGAGTTTTTCGAGTGTAATCCCTTGGATCTGCAAAACCGCGAGCAACTCCCGCACGACTTCCGCGATCAGGAGCACACCGCGGTTATCGCCATTGCACTGAACCACCAGGCCTTTGCCGGAGTCCGGTCCCTCGTAGCACTGGATGAAGATCGCGCGGAACCCTTCGTTGGCGCCTTGATGGATGGCAAGTCGGTTGGGGCCCGCTTCAGCTGTGAAAACGCCCAGGCCCATTTCGCAACCCATGAACTTCCGGCTTCCCCGATCGGAGCCGTGGAGCATCTCGACGGCGGTATCATGGGACAGCCCCGGGCTCCCTTGAAGCGAGTGATACGCTTCGGTCAAGGAAACCAGGAACCGCGCCATGCAGCGGCTTGAACCCCAGCTTCCGGCGGCGAAAGCCGGAAACTGCATTCCTCCAGCTTCGACGGCGAGCCCTGAATCAAAGTAGCCGTGGGCGCGCTCCTGCTGCTCAATCCAGGCGTGATCAAAGCTGAGTTCTTGCAGTCCGAGCGCTTTCAAGAAGGGCCGGGTCAACTCCCGCACCGGTTTCATTTCCAAGGATTCGATCAAATGCTCGAGCACGAGAAATCCACCGCCCGAATAATGGAAACTTCGGCCTGGCTCCCCGATGACCTCGATCGGGTCGAACCCGAGCTCTGGATTTCCGCCCACCAAGTCCGAAACAGACGGCATGGACCGGGTCGCTGGGACTCCCCGGACGTAATGCATCCCCAAGGCGGAGTGACTCATCAGATCCGACAAAGTGACCCGATCCGCCCAGTCGGGGTTCGAAGGGCAGCGAAGGCGGAAAGGAGAAGTCGTGCGGCTCAAAAGGGAATTTACGGAAGAATCGAGTGGGATGGTGCGACTTCGAAAGTATTCGATCGCGTACGCGGTTCCCACGGTCTTGCTCAGCGATGCCAGCTGAAACCAGGTCGAGGGAGCGGTTTTCCGTTTTCCTGTTTCGGATTCGCCAAAGGCGAGTGCTTGCGTTTTGCCGCATCGATTGATCGCAATCGAGAGGCCGACGATATCGTGTTTTTTGCGAAGCGCTTCGATCCGGTCCTGGAGACTGGGGGTAGATCCGACCATTCGCTTTCGCGTGATTTCAAGCAGGGCGAGGCGCGCATTCGCCATCTCCTCGTCCAAGCTGAGTCCGATCCTGCGTTTCATCTCCAAGAGCAGCTCCTGAGCGGAGCGGCCCTGGGCCGAGATCAGGAACTTGAAGCCAAACTGGGTTCTATAGGTATCGCCCAACTCGCGCAGCTCCTTGAGAAGGCTCTGATGGCCAGAAGAAGCCCGCGATTGCTCTCTCGCCGCCTGGGGGTCCAGGGTCCCCGCGGTCTGCCCGATATCGCCATGAAATCCCGCTGCGGTCCGAATTTCCTCGGGTGAAAACCCGGAAATGATCTCTTCTGCGCGCGTGGGGTCCTCGACTGGGTTTGCGGCCATGGCCGACGCGAAGCGCGCACTTCCGCAGATTTCGAAATAATGATCGAAACGGGCCACTCCTGCGGGCAGCTTGAACTTGTCCGGGTTGATGTCTTGGGCTGCGTGCCAGGGGTCGGCGGCGTTTCGGATCAAGTCGACCGTGAACGGGATCAGGAGTTCGGTGGCGAACTCGACCGGGTTCTCGGCGGTCATCAACTGCATCATCAGCCGGAAAGCGATCGGATACCATCTGGATGTCCGCTCGTCCCACTTCACTTGAACGATCTTACGATCGTTGGAAAGGTCGCGCCGGATGAAGTTCAACTCCTCATGCGCGATCTGGATGAAGGCTTCGATCGAGAATCGTCCATGACGGAGCTCATGCCAGACTTCCCAGCGCGACCGCTCGGCAGTGGCCAGATCGTCCATCACGCGCACGGGGATCCCATCGATGATCGTCGGTAAAGCGACGCATCCGCGGCCGCTCAGCCAATCGGCCAGGTACTGAAGGGATTGAAACACATTGTAGCGGATTTCGTCCGGATGGTTGTTCGCGATGAACTCGGACTCCTTCATGTCGGCCACGATGAGGGAGCGCACGTAGCCCGGATCCTCGAGGTCGAGCCCGTTGATGTCTGAGCCATCGATGAACTCGAGGGTATTGGATCGGTGCTTCTCCTCCAATAAAGCGGTCACCAAGTCGCGCAGTGGCTTGGGGTCACCCCCGAGGCGTTCCTTCCAGGCCTGGACAAGAGCGAGACCCAGTCTGACGAAGTCTGGATGTGCGACCCAGAACCCGGTCAGATCACGCTTCATTTGGGTGATGACGTCTTTGATGAAGCCGCGGAGCGTAACCTGCAGCGACTCAGGATGCCCCCCCCAGGGAAGGATTCCGTACATTCCCCCCACCCTGATCCCGCCCCGAGAGCCGACTACATCGGCAACCAAGCGGTGAGAAGCCTGGATGTATTTGATCACGATGTCGGGGTCCGCTTTGCAGGGAATCCGATAATTCGAGTCTTCCTTGAAAAGGCGGGCCGTCGAGGCCAAGTAGTCGTGCCAGCCGAGAGAGGCTCCGGCGAAGTAAGGATACAGGGAGTCCATAATTTCGTGGGCACGAAGGATCGCGCGCGGATTTTCGAGCACGACCATGACCCGAACGGAACCAGGAACGTAGCTAGGATGGGTCGCTAGGATCAAGGACTCTGCGGTCT
>JAYVNB010000326.1:0-9108 GCA_043759365.1 Bacteriovoracaceae bacterium
TCGGCTCCTGCGATCTCCATCATCTCAAACAGGTCGGTGGACGTGAAGCCTTCGGACTGGGGGGCGGAAACGCCCGGTGCGAAAGCCGAGGAAGCGGCATCAAGATCCAGGCTGATCGCCACCGCATCGCAGCGGAAACTGAGCCTCGTGAGGCACTCCTCGAAGGCCGAGGCGGCCTTGCCGTGGCGCAGGGCGCGGAAGTTCACGATCTCGACCTTGCGGGCCCGGGCATACTCAAAAAGCTCCGGGCTGTTGCTTTGGTCCTGGATGCCGAACTCGATGAAGTCCTCCCCGCGAATCACACCGTTTTCAAGGGCCAGGTAGAAAGGGGAGCCGCTGGTGATGAGGGGAGCGGGCTTGCGAACATCCAAGTGGGCATCGATGTTGATGCAACCCAGCCTGGCTTGGGGATGGGACGCGAGCAGTGATTCCTTCAGTCCGAGCAAGTGGGAGTAGCCGTGGTCATGGCCGCCCCCGACCACGACCGTGAGGGGCGCGACCCTTTGATGGGCCTCCCGCACTTGGTCGGCTACCAATCGGTGATTGACCGCGACATCAGCTCCGAGTCCCGCGACGTCTTGGTCCGACACCAGGGATGTCTGGATGTGACGCAGTCTCGACAAAGACCGCCGGAATGCCTGGGGTCCACGGGCTGCGCCGACTCGGCCGCCGACATGAATCACTGCTTGATGATCGGGGATGCCGATCAGGCACCATTTGCTTCGCTGTTTCATTTGACCTAAACTATTTTGACACAAAGCCTGGGAATCAATGGACACCTTCAACGAAAAAAAGTGGTTTGTCTACGTTGGCGATCATCACGAGGGCCCGTTCTCGGTCGCCGAAATCCAGGGCAAGCTCCACGACGGTCAAGTCAACCAGGGCTCTTATGCCTGGGCTGAGGGTCTTGCCGACTGGAAGCTCATGACTGAAATCCAGGATTTCGCGCCGATCTTCTCAACCAGTGGGGAGTCGACGCGTCCCACTTCACCGCCGCCGCCACACGGAGCGGCGCAGACTCCCTTTTCGCCGATGGATGCTTCGATCGAGCCCGCGTCCATGGCGATTCATTCCGAAGGGGTTTCCGACGAGCCCGCCTTCCAAAGCGAGCCGGACGCAGCTTCCGATGTTCTCTTGGTCCGGGAGGATGGACCAGAACCGGTGTCTCCAGCCGGACACCGAAGAAGTCGCGTGATCAAATGGGCGATCGCTCTCATGATCCCGCTCATCGTGGGTATTTTGGCGCTCCAAGGTATGCTTGATCCTTTGCTGAATCGCCCTGGCGTCCAAGCGATGACTCGTGGCGCGGGCGCGGCTTTGCAGCCGTTCCTTTTGGGGTTGGTCGAGAAATTTCCTGCCTTAAGTCATTACATTTCGCCTCTTCCGCGGCTAGACGACGTTGAGGATTTGGATAACGATGCGCTTGCCCAAGCCGCTCGCGCCAACTTGGGCTCCGAGGGGCCGAAGGTCGCGATCGCGCTGTCCAAAGGCGATATGCTGGCTCCTCAGTTCTACGTCGCGAGCAATTTGCCTGATGGAACCGTTTTCGGGATTGCGATCGTCGGAGTGGCTGACTCGTTGCTTAACGCCACGCAGATGACCGTGACCGGTGACGTGACGCTTGCCAAGAAGCTCGGCAAAAGTCCGGCGCTCCGGGCGCCCGGTGGAAAAGCTTTGCCTCGGGGAAGTTACGAAGTCTTCGTTTGGGAAACCGACAAACTTCCGTCGGAAGCCCAAGCGGCTTTGGCGAAATTGCCGGCGGTCAAGAATAAGCTGCCCGAGTCGGCTCCCCTGGGGCGCAAGCTGGCGGAGAAGCGGGTCTATTTCCTGGGAGGACCCAAGGATTCGACCTACGGACAGCGCTTGAAAGAATACCACGACAAGCTCAAGGAGAAGGCGACCGGCGAACTGACCGAGCTCAAGATGTTTGCCGCGACCCTGGAGAACAGCTTCAACGAGAGCGTGACGGAATTTCAAAAGCTTCGGGCCCTGAAGAACAAGAAGCTTCAGCAAAAAACCTGGGGCGACTTCCATGCGCGCTGGTCCCAGATGGATTCCCAGCTTCAGGTCAGTTTTCAGAAATGGACGCCCGAGACTTTGGCGGACGAGTATTTCTACCCCATGCTCTACCGGGCGACCCAAGTGGCAGGACAGTCGGTTGCGAAAGTCCATGGTATCCACCATGCATTTTTCACCGGGGCCTTGGACGTGAGGTCGGTCGATATCCAGCAAGGCGAAGCGCTGGCTGGAGCCAAGCAGGCATTGGATTCGTTGAAGATCAAGATCGACCAAGCTGAAAAGATCCCGGCATCGCCCAATGGAATGCCGAGAAGGGACGGACTATGAAGAAGCAACCCCAAGGTGCGGAACGCCGTAAATCCCCACGCAGGCCGATCGTCGAGACGTTTTCCCTCTTTGTCGTGGTTCCCCGCAAAGGCGACTTTCGCCTGAAGCTTCATGATGCGAGCGACCATGGGATCGGATTTGACGTCGACATGGAGGGCGAGGAGATCGGCGAGGAGAACTTTCCCCTGCAGCCGGGTGAGTCCCTCGACGTGCAGTTTTATTTGAATCCTTCGCTCTTTCTTCCCCTGCAGGTCAAGATCACCCGCATAGAAAAACGCGAAGGTGTTCGACGGGTCGGCGGTGAGATTCAAAATATAAAGTCTAAGGAATACAAAGCGTTCCTGGCATTTATTAACATGCTCGACAGTCTGCTCGAGACTGCGCAATTCACCTCCTGACAGATTACGCAACGCACAATTAGATTTTAGGCAAAATTTGCTCCGTTAAGGTCCTCATCTTGCTTCCGATGAGTCCCTTGGAGGATTTGCATATGTCCCAAAGGACTGGAAACACCAAGGACGGAAGCGGCATTCAACAGGTGGTGGACTTCACTGAAGCCCGCCAGCAGCGCTTGGATGAGAAACGCCGAAGTGCCGAGCGAATTTTTTTCAAGCATCTCTTGAGCGTCTACTGCGTGGTAGGCGAGCACCAGATGCGCCCCATCGAATTGATCGAGGTCAGCGAGGACGGCTGCTCGTTCCAAGTTCCTTTCGATGGCGACAAGCCTTGGCCCAATGAGGCCACCGAGATGCCGATCCGGCTGTATTTCAGCCAGGACACCTACATCTCATTGATGCTGACGATCGCCAATTCGCGGCCTTGCATCGACCAAGGCGTCCGATACGTGCGCTTCGGTTGCACGGTCGATAAAACACTTTCGTCCTATCCGGCGTTCGAGCAGTTCGTGCGTTTCCTTCGCGCCTACTCCGAGCACTCGCATAAAGACAAAGGCGACGTCAGCGTTTTTTACCTCTGAACGAACCTCCAAATCATCCAGTCCAGGAGAGCTCGGACCGCCCTGTGCGTTCCGGGCTCTTCTCGTTTTCAACGCTTCAGAGGTGCTCTGGATGGAGGAGCTCGGAGGAGTCGCCCCATCAGTCGGCCGAGGCTTCCCCTGGGCGAGGGGAGTTCGGGTCAAAAGGGTTCGGGTAGAGGGAGGCGTTTTCGCCGCTCGGTTCTTGGGTTGCAGCTCCCAACACTGCGGGAGCGCGATAGGACGCGTTCAGGAGGGAGTTGAGTTCGTAACGGGCCTCACTGCTCAGTGAGACCTCGTCGGATTCGGATTCTTCACCCAGGGATTCGCCCAAGGAATTGATCGAAGGAGTGGCTGCATGAACGACAGGAGCCCCCGTTAGGATCAATACGATCCAGGCGAGGGTCCAGGTGAGGCGGGAATTTCTGATCGGCATAGCTACGCTCTCCTGAAGGAGAGTGTAGCGGGTGGCTCGCGAGGGATGCCAGCGGGAATTCAACCCGCCTTTTTGAGCGTCGATTTTTTGGCGGGAAGGTTGATCCACTCGGCCAGGATCACTGCCGCTTTGCCGGGATGCTTCAGAACCAGTTGACTGATCTTCTCGCGCCAGGCTGAAAGCTCCGCCGGGGAAACCGGGTTCCCCGGGCGGGGCCTTTGGGAAGTACTCATGCGGAAGGAGCGTCGGCTCCGGCGCCTTGGCCGCTCAGTTCCAACGCGCTGATTTCTTCGGGAGTGATCGAGCCGACGAACACTTCGTCTCCGACCAGCGAGAACGCGAACCAACGATCGCCCATCTTTTGGTAAAGGACTTCGACGGTTTGGTCGGCGTTCGGGGTGGCGGCGGTGTGGGTGGTGGATTGGCTCATGATCATTCCCTCCTGGAAGTTGCTCGCTCCACTTCATTGTGGGCGATTACTGAGCCTATCGGCGCTCGAGCGGGGACCTTAACGGGGAATGATCTGCCGGGCGATCACTGAACGATGATCGAGCCGACGATCCCGGGATCAAACGCATCGCGGTACTGGTAAGTCCCCGTGACCGGGAACCGAACGGCATGAACCGGGCTCAAGGAGGCAGGGTCGATCAAACCGCTCGAGGCGAATTGGGGCGAGGGGATCGAAAGGATTTGGTGCCGAAGCAGAGTGCTGTGGAAGTTGAAGAAAACCACAGTGCCGGTAGCCACAGTACAGGTGAGAGGGGCCGCTGCAGAGGACCGGGTGCCTTGCGACTGGACGCAGCCACACTGAATCCGGGCGAAACCGTCAGAGATTTGGATTTGCGCCGCACCGCTCGGGCAAGCGGAGCTTTGAGCGGTGACGATCCGAGGGTCGTCAGCCGAGCCACAGCTGGACCCTAACATTCCCAAAGCGAGGAGGACTGACAGGAAAATGATTTGTCGGGTTCGGTTCACGCCGCTAAAGACATAGCACATGACCCACCGATTCGAGACTTGGGAGAAGCGGTTCGAGAAAAAACTTAACGAGTCGGATTTGGGGAACGATCCAGCTCACGATCTCGCCCATTTTCGTCGGGTGGTAGCGGCCGCGAAGACCTTAGCCGAAGGCGAAGGCGCGAATTTAGCTGTCGTCATCCCTGCCGCCTATCTCCACGACCTGATCAACGTTCCGAAGAACGACCCCCGAAGATCCCAGGCCTCGCGTCTCTCGGCCCAGGCAGCGACGGAGTACCTCCGAGGCGAGGGTTACGATCTAGCCCCCCTGGAGGAGATTGCCCATGCCATCGAAGCCCATAGTTACAGCGCCCAGATCGAGGCCCGCAGTCTGGAGGCTAAAGTCGTCCAGGACGCGGATCGTCTGGATGGCTTAGGGGCGATCGGGGTAGCGCGGTGCTTCGCGGTCGGAGGAATCCTCGGGCGTCGATTCTACGATCCCGCCGACCCATTCGGGGAGCAGCGCCCGCTCGATGACCTCGCCAACACGGTCGACCACTTCTACGTGAAGCTCTTCAAGACGGCCGATACGCTTCAGACTCGGGCCGGACGCGAAGAAGGCCGTCGTCGCGTCGAGTTCATGCGGCGGTTTCTCGACCAGCTCGACCGCGAGGTCTTTCATCCGTGTATCCCGTCGATATCAACGACTTTCGCATCCTGAGCTCCCGCTCCCTGTCCGAGTATTTCTCCCCGGAATCCGGCGAGTCGCTTCACTTTCGCATTGAGGAGATCTCGAGGTTCTCTGAGGATTTCGAGCGGCTCCTTCGGGGTAAGCGCGGCTTGCAGGGATTTTCGAAAGCAGGCTCGTTTCGCAAGTGGTGGGGGGGGGAATCAAAACGCCCACCTGACCCGTCCTGTGATGCGGACCTACACCGACGCCAAGCTGACGATGGGCGAGTTTTTGGATGTATCCTGAAGTGACTCGGCAACCCTCCAGTCAGGCGAGCGTCCATGGGCTTGAAAACAGCTATCAGGTTTTCGCCCGAAGCATGCGTTTCGATACCTATGTGCAACAGTTCTCGAGGCAGATGGAAACGGTCCTGAAGCAGTTGGAATTCGATTTCATGACCCAGGATGCATTCGCACGGCTCTGAGATTGCATGTTTGCGGGACATGAAAGTCTTCATACTTTGCGCCCGCGCCGATCATGCCCGCTTGTTCCGCTGCGAGTCGCTCCGTGACGGTGTCCGATTTCAAAGAACGATCCATGGTTCGATCCCCGAAGTTACCCATGAGTTCGAACGAATTGCGGCTCAAGCGAAGAAAGCTTCGCTGATCCTCTGCGCCGAGCCGCCTCTTCTCGACCGGCTCCAAGCGGGGCTGCGCTTCGAAGCACGCAGTCGCGTCGTTGGAACGGTTCCGTCGGATCTTTTCGACGTCAACGAGTCCGACCTCATCCATTATGTCGACGACTTCGTGGAACCGGATGGCACTCCGACTAGCGAGACCGTGTTCGACCACTCGGGCGAAGGTGAGGATCACGGGACGGCTGCTTGATCCCGAGTTGACCGTACTGTGCTCTTGTCCAAAAGTCTCCAAGCCGCTAAGACGACCCGATGAGCGCGTCTCAAAAGAACTGGATCATCCTGGGGCCGAGCGGCTCAGGTAAAACCACGTTTGCCCGAGAGTTGGGCGAGAGAGTCGGGGTCTCTCCCATCGAAGTCGATGCCCACTTTTGGGCCGAAGGATGGATCCCGGTCGATTCCCTGGAGTTGCAGGAAAAAGTCCTAGGGCTTCTGGATTCTGCTGTGACTCAGGGATGGATCGTGGAGGGGCATGACACGAAGATCCGCCTATTGACTTGGCCCCGGGCCGATCAGGTGGTCTGGTTGGATTACCCCCCCGCTTTGATCCGTTTCAGATTGGTGAAAAAGATCCTCGCGAATGCCTTGAGCCGGAGAGTGCTTTGGAATGGAAATCGCGAAAATCTGGCTCGCGCACTTTTTGGCCCGGATTCCAGGCTCTATCGGGGATGGCGGGATGCAGGAATCCGCAATCGCGAGTATGCCGAACTTTTCGAGGGTAAGATTTCGGACTTCGACCTTCATCGTTTTCAGACGCCCCGTCAAGCGCGTCGCTGGTTGGCGCTTCTTCGACCGAATCCTCCGGAGCTTGAACCAGCCGGTTTGGTGGAGTTCGCGGGAGGAGAAGCTGCGCTGCTTTCGCTCTCGGAAGTGGGGGTGGGGAGCCTTCTTCACGGTTTGCAAGTCCCGCTCGCGGGGCATTTCCTTTCTCTCAATCAAGGGTTTCTCCTGTCTCGCTCCCTGAGGAAGGCCGCGGGACAAGCTGGCATTCGACACCTCCCTGTCACGATCTCGGGAGTCTCCGCGATCCTGAAGTCGCTTTCGCCCGCGGGCAAGAAGCTCACCCCGATGCTCGCGATCAGTGCCCAAGGGTGCCTATTCGGTTTAGGGAGCGCGTGTTTCGGATCGGGCTTGGCCGGGGCCATTCTGGGTTCCGTACTGGCAAGTCTTTGGGCGTTTTTTCAGCCGTTTCTACTCTATTACGCTTTCTATGGGGAGTTGCTCGCCAGGATGGGCAACTACTTCGTCGAGAAGATGCGTGAAGCGTTTCATTTTGATCCAGCCCATGTCTTTTGGGTCGTTCTTGCGGTCTTAACCTTGAAGGCGCTTTCGGCGGCAGGCCTTGCCCTCTACGCGTTTCACGGCAACCCCAAGTCCCTCGAGGCGTTCGAAGAAGCACTGATGCGCGCAGGACGGCGTGCACTCGCTTCACGCGCATCTCCTGCCATCACCGGTTCCCCTTCGACGGACTCGTGTTCCCCTCGCGAATGGAAACAGTCGGCTCAGGGAGCGTTCAAGGATCTTCTCCAGCCACTTTTTATATTTTCAATCGCAATGACCGCGGGTTTTTTGATCCTCTGCGAGTCCCGGGCTACTCTCACGATCTGGATCTTGCTCAGACCCTTGGCCATTGGCTTCATCCTGTTTTTCGCGGTTCGGATCCTTCCGGTCGATAGGCTCGCGGCGCGGCTTGTCCGCAGGCGGAATTCGGCCTTTGCTCGATCCCTCGGATCTGCGATCGACACGCTTCGTCGCATCTGAGAGGAGTCCCGGATTGCGCGCTAGCCAAGCGGCCCGAAATTGTGGTCAATCTGGGGAATGAGCCAGCGCTTCGTAGGCCAGTCTGTTCCCCGAAAAGAAGGGCGATCCAAAGTCACCGGGCAAGCCCGCTACATCGATGATCTTCCTTTTCCTGGGGCCCTTTTCGGGACCACGTTCAGAAGTCCGTTCGCGCGCGGCAAGATCAAGGAGGTATCGTTCGAAGGCGATATTCCCTGGAGTGAGTTCACGGTCGTGACCGCGAAAGATATTCCGGGTCAGAACCAGGTCGCATTGATCCTGCTGGATCAACCGTTCTTGGCCGATGAGACAGTGAATCATCCCGAGGAGCCAATCCTTCTCCTGGCTCATCCGGACAAGTACCTTTTGGAAGAAGCGCGCCGCTGCGTGAAAATCGATTTCGAACCCTTGCCTGCGGTCTTTACTTTGGAGGATTCACTCGCGCAAAAAAGCATCGTTTGGGGCCAAGACAACCTCTTCAAGCGATACCGTGTCGAAAAAGGAAACCTCGACGAATCGGTTTGGGCTCAGGCCGACTTCATCGTCGAGGGAGAGTACCACACGGGAGCCCAAGAGCAGCTCTACATCGAGAACAACGGGATGGTAGCCGTCGCCAATCCTCAAGACGGAGTGACCGTCTGGGGTTCGATGCAATGCCCTTATTATGTCCACAAAGGGCTCCTTCATCTCTTCAGCAATCTCAAGCCCGACCAGATCCGGATTATCCAGGCCGAAACAGGCGGGGGATTCGGTGGAAAGGAAGAGTATCCCACGATGCTCGCCGGGCATGCCGCACTTCTGGCGTGGAAAAGTGGCAAGACCGTGAAGATGATCTACGATCGAGCCGAAGACATGGTGGCGACGACCAAGCGCCACCCTTCGCGCACCCGTCATAAGACTGCAGTCTCGAAGGACGGTAAGCTCTTGGGGATGGAAATTGATTTCGCGATCGATGGAGGCGCCTACGCGACTTTGTCGGCAGTCGTTCTCTCGCGGGGGACGATTCATTCGGCAGGGCCTTACTTCTGTCCGCATGTGCGGATCGAGTCGCGCGCAGTGGCAACCAATACGCCTCCCCATGGCGCTTTCCGCGGCTTCGGAGCCCCTCAGAGTATTTTCGCGCTGGAACGTCACATGGACGAGATCGCACGTCGGGTGGGATTGGCACCCGAGGAACTCAGGCGGCGCAATTTCCTCAAAGCTGGGCTCACCACGGCCACTTCGCAGACGATCACGGAGAAGGTGGATCTCGTGGC
>JAYVNB010000327.1:0-9087 GCA_043759365.1 Bacteriovoracaceae bacterium
ACCGTCGACTTGACCTCCGCCGGCGGAACGGGACATCTCACGAGTAAAGCGTCCTCGGATACTTGGATCGCCTCGCCCGTTCTGAGCACGGGGGCTTCAGTCGGCGTCGGCTACCAGAAAGTCTTCGCTTTTCTCGAGGGCGGGTACAGCTCCAACCGCGTCTCCGGGCTGACTCAAGCCGGCGCCCTCGGAGGCAGTGTCAGTGCGATCGATTTATCCGGGCCCTAGGTTCTACTCGGGGTACTTTTTGACGGCATCTCCGGGACCCAGCGATAGCCTCCAGATTCGTCGATCGCCGAGCCGAAAGCCTGGATTTCATCTAAACATCCTAAGCAGTTAGCCCGATAAATAAAGTGGATGAGACGTATTTCGGTTTCCTTCGCAGCTTTGGCCTTTTCAGTCGCAGTCGGATTATCCGCGAGCGGCTGGGCCTATGCTTACGAAGTCAAAGCGGGTGACACGCTTTCAAAGATCGCCGCTCAGACGCTTTCGCCGCCGGTGTATGGCAAGAATGGAGGACTGGCGAGGCTCCTCCGACTCAACCCCAGGATCAAGATCCCCGACCGGATCTACCCAGGTGAACGAATCGAGGTCGCACGAGATCAGAAAAAAGTCGTGAATACGAAACCAGCACTCATCACCAAACGAAGCCTAGCGTCTGATGAAACTCCTCCAACAATAAACGCCGATTCGACTCCGCACTTTCAAAGGGGAGCCCAGCTTGCCATCACTCCAGATCTCGCGCTCTCCACCCTTTCAGCCCAAGATCGAATCACGGGCGCATCGTCGACGGTGGCAAGCCAATACAACCTCGGCGTGAATCTAGCCTACATTCAGGAGTGGAGTACGCATTCTCGAAGCTCTTTAAGCCTTGGGCTGGGAATGGTGTCGTTTGAGCCACCCACCGACCGCTCGAAAAACTTAGTTGAGGGCCATAAATTTGTTTCAAGCATCGGACTGGGAGCGGACTTTGATCTCGGTTCGAGATGGAACTTTGAGCTTTCCGCCGCGTACGACAAGAAGCTCTTTGTGCGCGCCGCGACCACGACGAGTGTCGCCATCGACGCAGTCAGCGTTCCGTCGCTCGGCGGTAAGCTCACCTACGAGTTACTCCGGCTAGACCCCTTTGCTGTCGGAATTTCGGCCCACGCAGCCCTTGAAATGCCTGCACAAACTGAGGGCTACCCCATTCGACTCGGTAAGTCATTTGGGGGTACAATGGGTCTTAGGCAGCAGATGGGTGCGGGACCCAGATCAAATGCCTTTGAATCGGAACTCGGTTTCTACCAAAGAACCCAGGACACCGATTTCTCGAGGCAAACCGAAACGAGCCTAGTTTTGAAATTTCGAATTTTCTTCGCAGTGGGACGTAGGCAACAGACGGGAATGTAGTTCTCCATGATTTTTTTCAGGCAGAACCGGCACTTCAGCTTCTCTCTCTCCTTAAGCGCTTTACTCGCTTCAGTGACGCTTGTTCTGTCGGCCTGCAATCCCCTGAGCGACACCCAGCTCGGAAGCGAATTTCATGTCGGCCTTTCGATTTCTGCTTCCAAATCGACGGTCCAAGCCTCAGCCGCGCAGGTCGGTTCCGGCGCTCCTGTCACCGTCACGCTCAGTCTCAAGGATCAAAATGGAGCAGCCTACATCTCCGCCCTTCCCG
Source organism: Bacteriovoracaceae bacterium (assembly GCA_043759365.1). Classification (GTDB taxonomy): domain Bacteria; phylum Bdellovibrionota; class UBA1018; order UBA1018; family UBA1018; genus JAYVNB01. The sequence goes on from JAYVNB010000327.1 coordinate 1,661, forward strand.
TTGTCACCTTCTCGAACGTCGGCGGTACGAGCACAGGGACTTTCGGAACGGTTACGAACCTCCACGACGGATCGTATTCGACAGCTTTCACGGGCCAAGTTGTCGGGAGTGCGACCACGATTCATGCTCAGTTCAATGGCCAAGATGTGACGAGCGTGCTTCCCAATCTTCAAGTGACGCCAGGACTGTTTTCCCGCACAAACTCCACCATTACCCTATCCGCAGCCACTGTGGCTTCAGGATCCTCCGTGACGGCGACGCTCTCGGCGAGAGACGCAGCAGGAAATTCACTTTCAAGCGGTGGACTCACGGTCGGCTTCACGAATGTGGGCGGGACGTCGACGGGCAGCTTTGGCGCGGTGGTGGACCTGGCGAACGGGACCTATACGGCCTCGTTCACGGGAGCCTTGGGCGGGACAGCAACTGGAATTCAGGCCACGATTCAAGGCCAAAGCGTGGCGAGCACTTCGCCCCAAGTAACCGTGACAGGAGGCACGCCCAGCACGATTATTGTAAGTACTGGGAACGCCCAGTCGGGTACCGCGGGCTCAACTTTAGGGTCCGCGTTCACAGCGATCGTCAAGGACATCAATAGTACCGTCCTCTCGGCCGTGACTGTGGATTGGGTGGTTACCGTCGGCGGGGGTTCGGTTTCAACTGCGTCCAACTCAACCAACGGGAGCGGGCTTTCGTCGTCGACATTAACGCTCGGAACCCTGGTCGGTACAAATACCGTGAGCGCTACCGTTCAGGGTACCGCGATTTCCACGACGTTTACAGCGACTGGAAGTTTCGGGGCAGCGTCCAAAATCGCCTTCACGACATCGCCTGGGAACACAGTGACCGGCGTAGCGTTTACGCCTCAACCCGTCGTCAAGATCGAGGATCAATACGGAAACTTAGTCACGACGGGAGGAGACTCAACCGTAGCCGTGGCTTTGACGCTGACAACAGGGCCGGGAACGCTGGCTGGAACAGCGGCGATGTCAGCGGTGGGGGGCGTGGCTGATTTCACAGGCAAGGGCTTGAGCATCAACCTTCAAGGAACAGCCGACCGACTGACTGCCGCTGCAACGATCTTAGCCGGACCGAAAACAGCCACTAGCTCAACTTTCAATATCACTCTTGGATCGGCCTTTACTGCCGATTGGCCATTCAATCCGATTACACCGGCTCCCGGGAGCACGTACACGACGGGATCCAATATCGACTTCACAAGCGGGGTTGTCCGGCTTTCGCCTGCTAACCAGATAGACGATACATCTGTTCTGTTTAATAATGGGAGCTTTACAGGTGGGGCTCTGTTCGATTCGAGCGGCTTTAACCCATATGGACCTTTTGTTAGGCTAGCTACTACTACTCCTAACTTGGAACTCGATTCGAGCTGGACGCCGGCTTGGGGAAATTTGGTGGGTTATTGGAAACTGAATGGAAACGCCGGTGCCATCGTCAATAGTTCTTCCATTCCGGCAACTGTTGGGTCGGCTGGAGTAGCAACAATTAGCGCCGGAACCCTTGCCTATGCCGCCGGTAAAATAAATCAAGGAATTCAATTTGGAGGAGTAGGTAACTCAGTCGATTTACCTATTGCAGCCTTTACTCCTACGAAGTTTACCGTCTCATGGTGGATGTATCCAACAAGCTGTACGAACTATAATCAATATATAGGTTCAACTTTCGGCTGGGGCGCATTTGTCTTTGTAGTCAACTCTACTTGCGCAGTTTATGTAGGCACAGACACTGCAACTCGTTTTGATCCCTCTATCTTGCCGGCGAATACGGTAACTCTCAATCAATGGCAAATGATGAGTTTGACGTTTAACAGCGGCACAGCCAGTTTCTATAAAAACGGTGTACTCCTCGCTAAAAAAACTGGGATGACCAATCCAGTAGCTTGGAGCGGGTTGAAGCTATCGAATCCTGGCTCCGAGGTGGTGGGAACAGTAGATGAACCTGCAGTGTGGAACGACGAACTCAGCAACCCGGCAATCTTAAGCATCTATCAACACCAGTCGGCTCAATATGCAGGTACATTCACATCGCGCGTGATAGACGGACTCGCCGCTGCTCAAATCTGGCAAACCCTGGGTTGGAATCCGACGCTGCCTTTTAACAAAGCCCTCCCTGACGGTGGAGCGAGTGAAAGCCCGGCCATCTACGCCTCTCAGAGTTCGAATTTGATGAGTGGGATCGTAGGGCTTTGGCACTTGAATGAAGCCGCTGGTACAATTGGAGCGGGAAGTGTCAAAGACAGTTCAGGCTTGGCGACGCCGAATAACGGTACTCCCTCAAATGTCACCTTTGGCCTGAACGGAAAACTAGGAGCCGCGGCATCATTCGACGGCACCTCTAGTTATATACTGAATTCCAATACGGTAAATACTGCTTACGCTACCGTGGCTGCGTGGATAAATATTTCCGCATACCCGTCGTCAAATGGTGTCATTTTGGGATTTACGAATGGAAACGCCGGTAACGTAGATGACAAACAGCTCTATCTCGATAGCGCCGGGAAGGTCTATTTTTACGTCTATGACGGCGGACTTAAGTTCACTTCAACGCCCTCAGTAAGTGTACCGCTGAATACGTGGACGCATGTCGTTGGCACCACCAATGGTACTACCGCTTTTGCCTATATGAATGGAGTTCAGGTTGGCTCAGTTGCCGCGGGCAATAGTTACACTTCCTATAGCTCTGCAAATCTACTCATCGGGGGTTCTTCTACGAATGGGTTTAACTATCTTCGGATGCTCATGGACGAAGCCGCAATATGGAACCGCGCCCTCACCGATGGAACCAGCGGCACTCCAAACGAAATCCTAGAACTCTACCGCCGCGGCGCCAACCGACTGATGTACCAAGTCCGGAGCTGCGCGGACTCCGCTTGTGCGACGGGCTCACCGTCCTGGTTAGGACCTGACGGCACGAACCAGACGTTCTTTAGCGAGCTCTACAATACGGCGTCCAACAGCTTGACGGGCGCCGTCCAAGCCGGACTCCCTACGATGACTTTCTCCAACTTCGGAGCGCCGCTCACGACGAACCTTGTGAACAACCGCTACTTCCAGTACCGCACAATTTTGGAATCCGACGATGCCAACAGTCTTTGCAACTATGGATCGGGCGCCGCCGCTTGCTCTCCTGAGCTATCCACGGCGACCATCGGACCCACTCACTATAGCTCGACCACGCCTACCGTGACGAACGTTACAGGGGTCAGCTATCACTACCTGACAGGACTCACGGAAACGCTCGGCTCCAACGGTTGCGCGGGCGGGAGCAAGTACGAACTCTCGCTCGACGGCTCAACTTGGTATTACTACACCGGCGCGGCCTGGGCCTTGGCCAACGGTACGTATGCCCAAGCAACTGTGGCCTCAGCGCTTACCGGAGTCATCATGAACGGTTTTGCCGCCCAGGTCGGCACAGGCAGTGTTTTCTTTAAGGCGTTCCTGAAGTCGGACGGCCTCCAAGCCTGCGAAATCGATGACCTCGGCATGACTGGGAACCAATAAAAGGCTGCGTTACCGGGAATAAGCGGTCGGACAAAGCAATTTGCCCCTCACGGCCAAGGTCTTGGGGGATGTTTTTTTGTCAAATGAGAAACTGGCTGCGCCGAGCTGTTAAACTCATTTGCGACCCCTATGCCTACCCAGCCAAATTGCCCTTGGATCCGAGTCGATGATTTCGTCGAGACCTCCGTGTGGGTCTCGTTCGAGAATAGCACTACGCAGACGCACTTGCGCTCCGACGAGAAGGTCGAGCTCGGCGAACTGCTCGAAGCGGGACTTTCCCTGAAGATCACCGAGGAGTTCAGCGTCACCGCCAAAGTCTTGGAATCCGAGGACGCCGAAGACGGCTTTCAAAGCCGTCACGCTCAAGTTCCTGCAGTACCCCAAAGCCAAATGGAAGGCCTTCCTCGCGGGCTTCGACCTCCGCCAGGAAGCCGTTGATGCGGGCATTCGGAAGATCCAGGGATGAGTTTCCACAAGGGATCTTTGAATCTCTGCTTCTTGATTGCTGAACCGACGCTTCGTCGAGGTCCTGACCGCGAAACTGCACCCCACGCCATTCGACGTCGCGATGAAGGCCGGTGCCGCGGATCCCCCCTGCCTTGGTCCTGGGAGGGGCGCATCCTCGAGAAAGAAGGGCAGACCGAAGAAGCCATCGGTGCGTTCGAAGCGGGCTTAGCATTGCAAGGCGACCACTTCCGGTGCTTGACTGGCCTCATCAACGTCCTGGTCGCGGTCGGGAAAAATGAACGAGCCTACGAAGTCGGCCGCACAACCGCAGGTTCGATGACCTCATTGGATTCCACAAGTCGGCCCAGGCGATGACCCAGCTCGAACCCCGCGCTTCGAACTACCTCGCGGCTGGCCTGGTTGTTTGTGGAATGTACTTTCTCAAGAGCGGGGAGCGCCATCAGGCCATCGACGCTTTCCGTAAGGCGGAGGTGGCTGCACGAGGAAGCGCTCGGATCCTGCAGAAAATCCTGGTTGAACTCAGCACCCAAGGGCTCGAAGCCGAGATGAAGGGCATGCTTGACCGTCTCCCCGCCGAGATCAAGGATTCTCCCGCAGTCCGCCTTGCTGAACTCCAATACCTCAATCGTTCAGGCGCTTCCGCTCAGGTCCTCCTCGCGTTGGGAAACTCGCTCCTGCAATCGGGAATTGAAGACGAGAATCTGTTCCGAATCATCCTCACGCGTTCGGTAGAAACCGGGCGCAAGGCGTCGAGGATCGCGGAAGGCTCGGCCCGCCGGGTGTAGTCGACATCCACGAATGCGAATTGAATCCTCCCGCTGGGAAGGACGACGTAGGTTGCAGGCACCGGCAGACTCCACTCCCTGTTCTCCTGGCTGGACTCTAGGTCGATGCCAAACACCAAGCCAAACTTCTTGGCAAGCTGGTTGTCGCGATTCGGGAGGATCGGGAACTCGAGCTTCCTCTGGCTCCCGGTCATCGCGGTAAGCTCAGGCTTCTCGGGAGTGATCGCGACCAAGCTTGCGCGCCACTCCGGAAATGCTCTGTCCGGGCTAGGAACTCTCTTGAATGATTGAAAAAGTTTCAGTCTTCCAAGACACAGACTCAAAAACATGGACCAATATCTGACCAAATTAATATATTAACACTCCAAATACCTCCTGATGATACAATGTAAAAAAGGAGCAAAGCTATGAATGTATCTATGAAAAAGGCAGTATTTTTATTTCTGACTCTTCTAGTTCTATCCATCGGGGCTACGGCTTGCGGAAAGACCACTGCGCCCGCAGGCGGCAGTGATTCCGGAGGCTTCCTTCCTCGTATCGCTCTCTGAACTGAAGCCATCCCTCTAACTTTTGAAAGGTAAGCCCAGATGAAAAAGCTCGTCGTGTTGAACGTTTTGCTGGCGACATTTGCAAATCAGGCCCATGCCGTGAACGGTGACGGAGGTATTCAGTTCTATGAGATGGTCTTTGGTAACCCGAGCCAGAGAAACGCCTCCCGTGGACACAAAGACAGTCACGAGGTCGGAAACGAGGCTTGCGAGGGCTATGGCGGCCTGATCGGCGATATCAACGGGTTCTTCTGCCACATGGAAAAAGACATGGGGATCACTTCCCCTGGCTCGCGAACCAAGAGCTTGGGTGGGCTCAGAGTCAGAGCCGAGATTCTCAAGGTGCCCACGACGATCGGCGGCGTGACTTACGCCTACACGGGCTCGGTTTGGGTCTGCAAAAGTAGCTCTGCCGACTGCACTCTGACCACCAACTTCGCGCGCGCCTATTACATCGCGTTCTCTTATGACCCCCTTGCAGGCGTGAACAAAGGGTACGCTTTGAGTGACCCGGGCATCTTCAATGGGCCCGGCGGCAACGCATCCGAGATCATCTATGACGTCGGCAGCGCCAGCGCCAACCAGAGCGTCTCAGGCAAGATGGTCTTTACCGACTCGGGAAGTGGCAGTACGTTCAAGATGCGCGTTGTCGGACAAAGAACCGCAACAGCGTTTCAATTGAACCTCGCGGCCTTCAATACCGGAGCCTCGGCGGGCTTCAGATACGCTATGGCCGGCACTCCACCTTCAGCGGCCGGCGGTGCGAGGATCTACAATATGTACTATGAAGGCTCAGGGGGTTCGGGCACAAACGGCTTCTATGCCCTCGATGCTGCCGGTCTAGCCGCGCCCGCCACAGGCAATGGTTTTTGCGGAAGCGTCAACGAGACAGGCACGTCTAGCTTGGTCACTGCTTCCGCTGGAAACTGCGCAACCAATGCCTTTGGAGCGTTTGACTTCACCGCACTCACCGCATCAAGCGCTCTGAGCACGAGCGCCCAAGGGCTAAGTGCCGCATCCATCATCGGAGCCTGGCAGGGCATGGCCGCTAACCCTTCTGCCCTGTAAGCCCGAAACGGCCCGAATGTGGCTCGGCTCCCGTCAAATACCCAGGCTAACAATTCCGCCGAACAGTTGAAAAAAGCAAAGTGTCTAAGCTCCGAGGCTTTCTGAGCGTCGTGCAGACCTGGCACTGAACCGGAGCCGAGCGTCAACCATAGTCCCGGATAGGTAATGCCCAAGACTAAACCCGCTGACATCATCGGCGGATACCAAGCGTTCGAACCGTGAAAATACCCGCTCAAAATATAGAGGGTCGAGGGTTCGATGGCGCCCAACGGTGTCTTTGACCAGTCCGTACGACCGACAAGCTCGGCCCTCTCATCTCCACCTATCAGCCAATCCAATTGTAAATCCTTGGGGTGACCCATCGTGATGTGAACTTATCGAATCCAGGCGGGTCAGTGTCATGCGCTCGAAGCCCCTCTCCACTGAATTATCCGGCTTTGGGTGAGCCTCCGCATTCAGGAAGTCGCTTCGGTGGGCGCAACCGTCTCATGAGCGCTCCACCTTTCGTATCACCATAAAATAGCCTTGAGGTCAATTTTCAGGCGGAGTGGTTTTCTTGGGTTGAGAACTCACTTCAGCATTCAACTTCTTCTCCCCGAAATACCCCTGCCCTTTTTATCAAAATCCGAATAAGTTGAACTCGTGAACACGGAAATGAGTTTGCCCAGAAAGCGAGTCTTGGTCGTCGAAGACGATCCAGACCTCCGCATCGTCCTGGAACAATTCCTGGAATCATTGAATCTCGAATGCTTGAGCAGCATCGATGGCCAGGCAGCGATTGAGCGGCTGAAAAAAGAAACATTCGACATCTTGATCACTGATTTTAGAATGCCGAGAGTCGACGGAGTTCAGCTTTTGGCCTGGTGTCGTGAGCAAAAATTTCATTTTCCGGTGATTTTTTTGTCGGCGAACGCAAATCTAATCGATGCTGAGCAGGTCGCTCTAGGGGATTGCTGTGCGACGCTGATGTACAAGCCCTTCAATCTCGATGCGCTTGAAGCAGCGCTCGATTCTGCGACTCGACTCATCCACCATGCCCATTG
>JAYVNB010000328.1:0-2910 GCA_043759365.1 Bacteriovoracaceae bacterium
GGCCAAACGGACGTTGAGGTCCGCTCGGCTCGAACGCATTTTCTCGAGTCGGCGCTGGCAAAGCTTCCTCAGGTGTGAAGATCCCGCACGCTCCAACAGGAGCAGTTCGAGGAAGTAGTCGCTCTCGAGTTCCGTGAACCCGAGAGCATGGGCGATTCCTGCCGCGTGGTCAGGAGTGAGATGAGCGTGCGAATGAAGCACCTGCGAGAGAAACGAAGGTTGGCACCCTGCTGAGGCCGCCAAGCGAGTCAGATAGCCACGCGTGGGCCGGTTTTCCTCAACAATCGTACGAAGTAGACCTTTGTAATCTTTGAATAAAAATAGATCCATCGTGAATATTTATTTTACATTAAGAAGCGATCATATATTTAATTAAATTTATATACCCCGCGTTAACAACTCGGGGTATTTCCAGGTTCGTCAAAACGTCTGAGTGCCTCTGCGCTCAGATCAACAGAACCCTTTTGGAGACTTCTATGAAATCGATCTTCGCAACCCTTCCGCTTTTCCTGATCTCCTTCGGCCTTGCCGCGACGACTTATGCCGGAGTGGTCGCCAGCGGCGGCCAGAGCACTTTGCTTCCCACTCTCAGCCTCACCCACAATGGCGGAAACATCGCGCCTCCGTTCAATTGGATTCAATGCGACGTCTATCTGACTTCCAAAGTGGTAGTCCAAGCCGGCAATCGACCTGCTTTGCGCCGGGACTTGGTTTTCACAGCCGCTGTGCCATCCATCGACGAAATGCTGTCACTCGTCGAACAAGCGAGTAACGGACTGGTCAAGCCGATGAGGGGCGCAAATCCTGACGCGGGATCCACTCTCTACAGTGCTCAAACGGATCAAGCCCACGGCTCCAAAAAAGTCCTCCTCATGGATAGGGGTTTCTTACGCGGAAGAAAGAACGACTCCAACGCTGCGGCGACCCTTATTGAGTTCATTGCCCGCAATTGCGAGCTTTGAGAATCCGTTCGGATCTAACGCCTCGCTCACCGAAACCGCGCGAGCGGGGCGTTACTTCATCCAAGGCAACGAGAGCATCCCTTCGGTAGCTACGTCGTACTGAAAGACCTTAAGTTTTTAGGCTGCAACGCCCGCAGGAGGGCGCATGTCACCACTCCCCACACGACATGCGACGCAACTTCAGATGCGACCCGAAATTGATTCCGGTTCCTAGTTGGACGAATCATGCCAACTCAAGGAAGCCACCCGCAGTAGTTGGCGACCAGCCATGAGTTCGTCTTAAAAAACGGACTCATTTTAAGGAACTCTGAGTTTGATGGAGCCGTGACGAGTACCGTGTTCATGCTCGTATTTAAAACGATGGGAACTAGCGGTTCTTCACTTAAGCGGATGCGATGATGATCCTCGATCCCATTTTTCACTGAGATGGGGTCCCAGGTGATCAATTCAGCCGCGAGGTACCTGCTTCCAGCTGGCGTTGCCCCCAGTTGAACGGACGCTTCCTCGGCCATGCAGTTACTCTTCGTTTCGTTTCTAGTTCTCGATGCTCTGGATGGGGACTCCGTACCTACGGCCAAACTTGTGCGGAGTGGATCCACCGCGAAGATCGGTGAGCCCCTTTTTATTGCCTGCGGCATTGACTTGAAACTGCATAACGCACTTCCTCTGAAACAGAGAAGGTGTTGGGTCGAATGGGTGGCAACTCCACCACCGATGCACGATCTCGCGAACTCGCGTCCGACTGAAGACCCTCCGCTCCCGATTGGAACCGACCGTCAATCAGATCGCTCGCAAGAGCGCTAGGCGCCTGTTGTGACCTTGTTGGTTGTTGACCTCTTTTTTATGCTAATCACACCTCGTGGAATCGAAGCTCAATATCCTTCTCGTCGATGACTACCCTGCAAACCTGATCGCGCTGAGCGCAGTTCTCTCCGACCCCCAGTACAACTTGATTGAGGCGACGTCGGGCCCTGATGCGATTCGGATCACGCAGGAGACGCCGATCTCACTCGTCCTGCTTGACGTCCAAATGCCGGGAATGGACGGCTACGAGGTGGCTCGACAGATCCGCCAGAATCCGCAGACCCGCGAAGTGCCCATCATCTTCATTACTGCAGTCTACAAAGAGGATCCGGCCGTTCAGAAGGGCTATGAGGCGGGGGGGCAGGATTATATGTCCAAGCCCTTTGATCCGCAGATCCTGAAGGCCAAAGTGGGGATCTACTCCGCCAAGGCTCTTCGCATCTCGCAGCTTGAGGGTGAAAACCATGGACTTCGAGAGCAAGCCCGGCTCCTCAAAGCCAGCGAAGAGCGCTATCGGTTGATCATCGAAGGAGCTCAGGAGATCATCGCAACCATCGATTTTACCGGCACCATCACTTCCTTGAATCTTGCGTTTGAGAAGCTGACCGGACACCGCTGCTCGGAATGGGTGGGTAAGTCGTTTGTTCCACTTCTTGCTCCCGGAGATGTGCCGGACGTCCTGGAGCAGTTCGGTGAGAGCGTCAGACATGACAAAACCAAGCTTTTCCAGGCACGAATGTGCACGTCTCAGGGAGATTGGTTTCCTGTCGAGATTTCCATTCAGCCACTGTTCCGCGATGGAGCCCCGGAGGGCACCATTGGGGTTATCCGCGATATTTCCCAACGACAGGTAGGCCATTAGGGCGATTTTCCTGGGCAGGATCCCTGCCTAGGACCGATGCCTTGAAAAATACCTTCACCTCTCCCCAAAAAAAGGAGCAACCCACTTCAGTGAAGGTTACACCGTTCAGTGTCCAAGGCGATCACAACAACCCGGGTTGAGGTTCGGTAGGCGTCCTAGGTTGAGAAGCGGGAATCCCTTAGCTAGTCGCTGTCGCGAAACATCCTGAGAAATTACCCCATTGGGACGACAAACCCGTCGATGACTGCCATGCGAGCGAAAGGATTCTGTTCGATCATCCGG
>JAYVNB010000329.1:0-2899 GCA_043759365.1 Bacteriovoracaceae bacterium
CTGAAGCAGGATCCAGTCAGTCCTCGGGAGTGAGTCGTTTTTCCAGTGAGTCCGGATCGATCTCTGAAGCGTTTGTTAAGGAAATTCGAAGCAGGGAAATGATTTTTACTTAACTTGAATACTCGCGACTTCCTGCCGATGAGCGTGGATGAAACCGAGCCAAAAAATCCTGATTGTGGATGACGAGCCCGACCTCCGGGAGGTTCTCCAGAGCATGCTTCGAGTGATCACTCCGCAGATCATCACGGCTGGGAGCGGACACGAGGCCCTCGATATCCTATCGAAGACTCCCGTGGACGCCATCCTCTCGGATATCAGCATACCGAAAATGAATGGATTGGAGTTCTTGGGTCATATTCGAAGCGGAGGATCCGACGTCCCTTTCGTGGTGTTGAGCGGCTATGGCGATCGAGATAATTTGGTCCAAGCTTTGCGCCTCGGAGCTTTTGATTTTGTCGACAAGCCCTTTGATCGCTCATCACTGCTTAAAATCATGAGTTGCGCAGCCGATTTGGGTGAAGCGTTGAGAACGGTCGATGCTCAAGTTGAGGAGTACTTCAAGGGCCGAGCTGGGGAGTCGGATCAGCTAGAGGAGCTGAAAAAGTTGAAGCGAGCCGTCGTCATCATGCGTGTGCAACGTGCGATTGCCATCCAGCAGTCGGCGTGAACCATGCCGAAAAAATCTTTTCCCCCCGTTCCTGCCGACGAAGCCCTCCGGTTAGAGGTCTTGAAGGAGTATGGGATCCTCGATACTCCTCCTGATCCGGACTACGATGCCCTGATTTCCCTGGCTTCTCTGATCCTCGGAACCCCGATCGCATTGGTTAGCCTGGTGGATCAGAATCGACAGTGGTTCAAGGCCAGTTGCGGATTGGATGCAAACGTGACCGAGACCCCCCGGGATATCGCGTTTTGCGCCTATGCAATCTTGGGCGATGAAGTCCTGGTTGTGAACGATGCCACCCAAGACGACCGGTTTCGCGAAAACCCATTGGTCACCGGCGAAATGGGGTTCCGGTTTTACGCCGGTGCTCCTTTGATTTCCCCGCGCGGCGATCGTTTGGGTACGCTCTGCGTAATCGATCGGACGAGCCGCTATCCGACTCCCGCTCAGATCGACGCCCTGAAAAAACTCGCTCATCAAGTGGTCTTGCTGATGGAGTATCGAAAGATCAATCGAGAGCTTCGGACCGAACAAAAGCGTTTTGAGACTCAGTCCGCGCTCAAGCGTCAGATCGTCGATTTTTCACCCGATGCGATCCTGACGTTCGAGGTCTCGGGTTCGATCGTGGAGTTCAATCCTTCGTCGGAGAGGATCTTCGGCAGGTCCAAGGACCAAGTCCAAGGAATGCAGTTCGTGGATCAACTGTTTCCCGAAATAAAGCGATTCCAGGAGGCGGCGCTCCTCAATCGACGAGGTGAAAGCCGGGGGTTGCGCTCGAGCGGGGAGGCCTTTCCGATTGAATTCACCCTGATCCCGGTTTTTCTCGATGGCACTCCCCATTTCACAGCGTTCATTCGGGATCTGAGCGAACCCCATCGGCTTGCCCGCGAATTGAGGGCTAAGACTGAGTTCTTGGCCCAAGTCATGGACCACTTGCCGGTATCCCTGTTCTGCAAGGACGGAAATCAGGATTTCAAATTCACGCTCTGGAACCGCAAAGCGGTCGAAACTTGGGGGATCCCCGAGTCCGAAATCCTCGGAAAATCGGCCCCTGATTTTTTTCCGACCGACCAGGCCGAACGTATGCAGGCCCAAGACCTCGATACTTTGAATGGCGGACGGACAGTCGATATTCCCGAGGAGATCGTGAACTCCAAGAGCCTGGGAAGGCGGATCGTGCACACCGTGAAAGTGCCGATCGCGGATGAAAGTGGCAAGCCACGCTTCATCCTCGGGATCGCCGAGGACATCACCGAACGCAAGCAGTCCGAACTTCAACTGCTGAACAGCGCGAAAATGTCCTCGCTCGGTCAGATGGCCGCGGGAATGGCCCACGAGATCAACAATCCACTCGCCATCATCAAGGGGCAGGCTCAGCTCCTCGAAGTTCGGGCTGAGAGCGGCCAAGTCACCGTCGAGGATCTGCGCATATCGGCGGGAAAAATCGCTCAAACCGTGGATCGGATCGCAAAGATCATCCAAGGGCTGCGCAGCTTTTCCCGCGATTCGAAAGGTGATCCGTTCAGTCCAACTCCCCTGGCCAGCCTTTTGGACGGTGCCTTGGATCTCTGCCAGACTCGGTTCAAGAACCACGGGGTGGAGCTGCGACGGCCGGCCACACTTCCGGATTGCGTTCTCGACTGCAGAGCCTCGGAAATCATCCAAGTGCTCTTGAACCTCCTCAATAACGGCTTCGACGCCGCGCTTTCTCGGGACCAGGAGGTGAAATGGGTTTCGCTGGGGTTCGAGGATCTTGGGGAAACAGTTACGATCCTGGTCATGGACAGTGGGCCAGGAATTGCGCCCGAAGTTCAAGGCCGGTTGATGACCCCGTTTTTCACCACTAAAGGGGTTGGCAAGGGAACAGGCCTCGGCCTCAGCATCTCAAAAGGACTTGCGGAGAGCCATGGGGGCCGACTTGAACTCATGGGCGGAGCCACTCACACGTGCTTCAGGCTCGCCCTCCCGAAAAAACAACGCAGTTCCATTCCCACTCGCCGAAAAAACGCGGCTTGAAACGCGTTCAGCCCGGAAAAAGCAGCCCTTCCGCTTGCTGGGGGGTCATGGTGCCCTCAGCGACCGCTTGCAGGATCGTGATTCTCGCCTGATGAAGATCCATGTCGGCGCTGGGGGGAGAAACTTCAATGGGCTCGTTTGCCGCGCCCCCCATTGCTGGAGATCCAACTTGGCCGCCCACTAGAGTCATGAGTTTTTCGCGAAAGCCGGGTGGCAAGC
>JAYVNB010000330.1:0-9043 GCA_043759365.1 Bacteriovoracaceae bacterium
GGTTGATCTTTTCGGCTGTTCCGCAACCGGGGCCCGAGCAGCGTGGAAACCACGAGGATGGCGCTACCGAGCACGGCAGCAAAAGCCATCATGATGAGAATCGGGATGTAATCCATGATCCGTGGTTATACCGACGCGCGGCGCGGCACGCTACCACAAAATAAATCGCAGCGATTGTCCTGCCCACTGCAAGATCAGTTCGGCGAATACGCCCACGAGGAGAAGCGGGAGAAGTAGCGCCGCCAAAAACGCTCGCCTGGATGAGGTCGAAGACGGTGCGGCGGGGGACTGAATGACATCACGGAGATCCCCCATGAGCCCGAAGCACAAACGAGCCACTCCAGTTGCCGCGATCGCACTCGAGCCGATTGCGATGGCGGCAAGCAGGTACCACTCGTGCCGGATGGCTGCACCGATCAGTGCGAATTTTCCAATGAAACCGGGAAGCGGCGGAAGCCCGACCAAGCAGGCTAAAAACAGAATCAGACAAACGCATTCCGGAACGCCCCGTGCCAACATTCCCTTCAGTCGAGTCAACTCATCGGTACCGAGCTCATCGAAAATCAAGGAAAGCACAAAATAGGCGCCCATCAGTGCGAATAACTGCACGACTAGATGGTAAAGGAGGGCGGCAATTCCCACCTGATCGAGCACAAGAAGCCCTAAGAGCAAAAAACCTGAGTCTGCCACAGCCAAGTAAGCCACTAGACGCTTCGCGGTGGTTTGTCGAAAAGCGAGCAGGGATCCGAACACCATGGTCAAGCCCGAGATCAGTGCGACGATATGCGTCCAATCGACGCTGCCGAGAATTTGCCATTGTCCGGGCTGTCCGGAGGGTTGAGCAAATAGCGTGAGGAGGAACCGCAGTGAGACCGCTACGCCGGCTGCCCTTGAGCCGATCGTTACGAAGGAGGAAACCGGAGTGGGCGACCCCTGGCTGACGTCAGGAGCCCAGAGCGACATCGGGAATGCGGCCATCTGAAAGGCGAGGGAGAGGAACATCAACATGAACACGACCAGGCCCGAATCCCGATTCAAGGGATGGACGACCAGGATCTTGTGCATTTCATAAATATTGATGGTTTGAGTGGATGCGAAAAGGATCGCCACTGCGAAGAGAAACATACCTCCCGACACCGCCCCGAAAACGAGGTGCTTAACGGCTGCTTCGGTCGAGCGAACCGACTTCTTCGAAAACGCGGCCAGGAAATAGGCCAGGATGTTGAGCGTCTGAAGGGAGAGAAACGCCAGAAGTGCATCCGCGGCAGATGCAGCCACGCAGGCGGCCAAGCAAGAGCCGATCACCAGTGCACAGTATTCAGCTCGCTGGTCCGAGCGGATTTCCTTGGAGTAGCGGGAACCCACGATCGAAAACCCGGCCAAGAGGATGAGGAAGATCTTGAAGAAAAGGGACAATCCATCCACGACCATCGCGGTTCCGAAAACCGCAGAAGGTCCGTTGCCATAGGAGATCAGTGTCTGGATCAACGCCCCCGCCAAGCCGCCGAGGGAAATGAAAGTGAGGAGGCGGATCTTCTCCCCGTGATAGGCGATTTCGCTCACGACCACGAAGGCCAGGGTGATCGCGAGGAAGATCTCGGGGAGCAGAAGAAGGAATTCCGTCATTTGATCATCGAAAGCAAAGTGAGTACGGTGGGCCGAGCCAGTTCGATCAGTGGCTTGGGATAGATCCCGAACACGAGCAGGCAACCCACCAGCGGCAGCAGATAGGCTTTTTCGCGGATCGAGAGGTCTGCAAATCCCGTAACGCCTTCACGGGTGCTGCCCAAGAACACGTAACGGTACATGGCGAAAAGATAATAGGTCGCGAGGATCAGAGCGGTGCCAGCGAGGATCACGGCAGCAGGGTGAACTGAATAACTGCCGATCATGAGAAGCGAGTGCCCGACGAATCCGCCGGAGCCCGGGAATCCCAGGAGTGAGGCGATCACGACACCCGCGACCAATGCCATGATCGGGGCCTTGGTCGCGGCACCCCCGATACTAGCCTCCCCGGACTCATCGCGGAACTGAGCTTGCCCGGTTCGATGGATCATGACTCCGGTGAAAAGACCAAAGCCCGCGATCCCCAGTCCTAGAGCGAGCTGTTGATAGACGGCCCCCACGATCCCGGCTGAATTCAGGGATCCGACGCCGATCAGGATCAGCCCCACTTCGCTCAGACAAATAAAAGCCAGAAGCAAACGGAATCCGCGCTGGGAAATCGCGCAAACGCCCCCAACCACGAGATTGATCACGCCGATCGCGACGATTCCGTCTGCAGCCTGCGCCGTGGTCTGGGGAAACAGGGAGTAGGCCAATCGGATGAAAATATAGGTCGCCACCGGAACGGAAACCGCGGAAAGGGCGACGAAAACCGAGGGAGGTGCTTCTTCGGCCACATCGGTGAACCATCCGTGAAACGGCCAGATCGGTGCACGAAAGACCAGTCCTGCAGCGATCAGTCCGAAAGCCACCGCTGAAACGCTGACATCGTAGCCCAGGAGATGGAAAACCTCTTTCTCCAGCTTGCCGCCGGAGAGCTCGTGAATCGAGAAGCTATGGGGTTGGGCGGAGTAAAAAATCAGGACGAGGGCGGCAAAGAAAAGCGCGTTTCCGATCGATCCCGCCACCATCGAGCGAAACGCAGCGGCCTCGCGTCGCGGTCCTCCCCAGATCCCGATCAAGAAATAGAAAGGGAGGAGGCTCAGCGACCAAAAGAAGAAAAGTAGAAATAAATCCTGCGAACAGACTGCACCCGCCAGCGAAGCCTGGAGAACGAGGAGCAGGCCTTGCATTCCCCGAGGACCGAGCTTTTGGGTCCACTCCGAGGCGATGAGAAGCGGGAAGATGATCGAGATCAGCAGCACCAAAAGGGCGTTCAACCCGTCCAAGCCCATTTCATAAGAAATGTTGAACGAGCCGATCCAGGGAAACGACTCGACCGCCTGGAGTTCAGCGGTCTGGGTATGCATCGAGAGAACAAGGATGAATCCCACCAGAGCGCTTGCAAGGCTTGTGGCCAGACTCAGCCAAGAGCTGATCGCCATGCTTTTGAAGGACTCGGAGGGCTTGAAGAAGGCCTGGACGATCGCCCCCACCAGCGGGAGAAAAACCATCCAAGTGATGAGATGAGTATTCAACATCGTTTCAGAACCTCAGGAAATGTATCAGCATCGCGATGCCCGATCCAATGGCAAAGAAAAGGTACCACTGGATGTCGCCGCTCTGGACCAATTGAAGGACCTTCGCTGGAACATCGGTTGCGCGATGAATGCCGCGGTTGACGAGGCGAGTAAGCCTCGCGTTGGATTGAGTCAAAAGAAAAGAGGATCGATGCATTAGCCAACTGAGGCCATCAGGGATCCAGATGCCCCAGGTTTTTTGGTCGATTACGCGAAACAAAGCGGAGCCGATCACCGAGAGCCCGTCCACCACTCGCGCCATGGCGGCATCGACGCCGTATCCCCCGCTGATGAAAGTGGCGATGCGAGGAAACGAGACGAAAAAACGCTGCCACCGGTCTTCGCCACGCGCCTGTGTCAGATAGGCGATGATCACCGCGGCGAGCCAAGTCCCCCAGTGAATCCACGATGCCGTCAAAAACGCCGTGTCGTCCGAGCGGAGCACGCCCTTTCCAAGCGCGAGATTCAGGAGGGAGGCAGTGAACGTGTCGGGATCCCCCGGCAATGCCCCTCCGGTCCACGTCCCCGTCCAAACGATTCCAAAAGCCAGGAGCAGGGCAACATAGGGGATCGCCATGGATGCACCGTGACCCCCCTTGGGCTCACGGCTCGAGGGCATCATCCAAGCGAGTTTCCAGACTAGGAGGGTCAACAAAAAGCTCGCGAACGCGAGGAATGCGAGAAGAGTGGGATCCGAGTTGGCGTCTTCAAGTGCGCGAAGGGTTCCGGCGCAAGTCACGAACCCGACAAGTCCAGAACCGCAGCAGGCGGCCAAGACTTGAGCGGCTTTTGACCAGATCGATAGTTTAGGATCGCAGCCTGCGCTTCCTAATAGGACCAACGAGGACGCAGCCAAGGTCGAGCCCACGAGAATCGCCACTGCCGCCCAAGGTCCAGAAAAGCTGAGGGCGGCGACGGCAAACGAGAACACCGCGGAAACCCAGAAGCCGAGCGCTTCCTGCCAGTGCTTTTGCAAGAGCCCTGAAATACTGGTGATCAGGGCCGACCCGATCATTCCCCAGCCCAAAAATGGGAGGACCCCGATCGGCCGAAGTTGCGGCTCGAAACGAACCAATACCGCAAAAGCCGCTAGCCCAGGCAGCAACTGACCGAAAAGGACTTTAGCGGCGGGTAAGCTAGTAGACTTCATCCCGACCCAACCGAGGAAGGGAAAAGGCTGGAGTTGAATCGCGATGCCCGCAGTCAACAGGATCGCACCTAGCCATTGGCCCGAGCTCGCTCCGGCCGCCACGTGGGCGAGCCCGGCGATCATCGGCTCGCCTGAACTGGTCAGCGCAGCCGCGCCCAAGAGCGAAAGCACCCACCCGATCGAGCGATCGCGGAGGAACCTCGCTGCGATGGCCGCCTCGGGGTCCGAACTCCAACGCAATCCCAAGGCGACGAAGCCTCCGAAAACCGAGATCATCAATCCCACGAATGCCAACCAGGGTGTCAGGGAGTGCCAGGAGAGTGCTACCCCTGAGATAGTCAGCGCCGAAGCGGAGTACAGTCGCTCGTAACGTACCTCACGAAGAACCATTCCCCGGTGAAGCGTGGCCAAGCCACAGAGTACAGCAGCCACCCCAGTGATCAAGGTGGCCAATAGATCTCGAAGGACTCCCACTCGGATTGCGCCCGCCTCTTCGCGGGGCCAGATCCAGCCACGAATATCGAGACTGGCGGTGGAGACCTCGCCGGGTCCGACCTGGTTCAAGAGCACCGCAGTGAGTACGGCGACCAAGGCGACTCCCACCAACCAGTCGCCGCGACGCGGAAACCGATGCCCCCAACGCAACAGGACCAAACCGAGGACAAATGTCCCGAGAAGTGAACCGAGGATCCAGAGCGATGCGACTTGGTCAATCATCATCGGGTCCTTCATCAGTGTTTGAGCGAGCGGAGCTCATCGAGGCTCACGCGCTTTTTCAGGTAAAAGAGTCGTACCGATAGGGCATATCCCACGACGGTTTGGGCCACGCCGGCCAGCGTGACCAACAATGCGAGGATGTGGCCTTGGGTTGTGGTGGCCGAAGCGACAGCCCCCGCCAACACGAACATCATCGCGGCAGCGAGAACTAGGATTTGGATTCCGATGAGGACTCCTAGTAGCGATCGCTTGTAGACGATGCAGGCCAGTCCGATTCCTCCCAAGAGTGCGGCGATCGCAATCATTTTTCCTCCGATTCGGGCCGGGCCACGACGCCGGCACCCACGATCACCAGAAAAAGCATGATGACCAACAGCTCGAGCGAAAGGAGGTGCTTGGAAACGAGGGTTTTTCCGACTCCTGCGAGATTCAAACCGTCGGCAGGAACAAAGGCGCCGGCGCTGGGAAGATGCCGGGCTCCCAACCACAATACCGCTGAAAATGAGCCCCCGAGAAGTAACGGGAAGATCACACCGATCGCCCTCTTCGGAAGGGAGCGGGGATCCGGCGTTCCATACTCGCCATACGTGACCGCATAGAAAATGAAGGAAAGGGTGATGAGCGTCGAAACGACCCACTGGAGGACGGCGAGGAGCTCTGCCCCCAGGGAGAGGTAAATCCCACCGGCGCCGAATCCCGCGAGCCAAAGCGCGAGAACCGAGACCCGGACATCACCGGCCAAAGTTGCGACGAGCGCGCCTCCGAGAGTGAGGAAGCTGCAAAGCCAGAATAAGATCATGAACGCTCCTTCATGACTCAGCGTCCTCGGATTCCTTGGCGTAACGGATTTTGGCCCACTTCGTGCGCTGCTCGGGAGTGATCCGCCCTCGGCCAAAGCTGGCGACGAGTTCGCTCGGTTTGGTGACCGATTTTTCGTAATCGCGGGTGTGAATCAATGATTGGGGAGAACAAGCGTCGACGCAAAGGCCGCAAAAGATGCAGCGCGAGAGATCGATGTCGAATACCGAAACCCAGACCTTGTTGGGATTCGAGCTCTGCTCGGTCTCGACCGTGATGCATTGGACGGGACACACCAAAGCGCACTCTTTGCAGCCGGTGCACCGCTCGATGTCGTTGAAGAGCAGGCCTCGAGTCCGGGGCGGAAGCTCGTCCGCGTCGCGCGACGAAACGGGATCCGGATATTGTTCGGTAACTTCCTTCTTCAAGTCGCCGGATTTGACGTTCAATAGGTAAGGGAGGGCGGTTGCGAAAGACCCCGAGAGCGACCGAAATCCGCGCCAGACTCCCTTGAGGTAGTTGAGCAGCGTGCTGGAAAAAGTACCCGAGTGCTGATTCATAGTAAGTACGCCCATCCGATCCACAGAGCGGTTCCGGCCAGTGCCGAGAGCGCGAATGGGCTCAGCACCTTCCAACAAAAATCCGTGATCTGATCGGAGCGTAGGCGGGGAGTGACAGTCCCGACCATCGAAATCGTGATCATCAGGGCAAATGTCTTGAGGAGCAGAACCAACAACTCCAGGAACTGAAGCGTGCGCCAGGCTTCGACCTCCCGAAGCGCATCGAACAGGCTGACCGGAATGCTCCATCCCCCGAGAAAAAGGACCACAGCCATCACCGACCAGAGAAAAAAACCATAAAAGCGCCCGAGCTTGACCAAGCTGAGCCGCCTGCCGCTCAGCCGGGATGAGACACCGCCCTGGAGATCTTGGATCCCGTGTCCCCCATCCAAAGGAGAAATGTTCAGGAGTACCAGCCCGCTGATCACGAATACGATCCAGGCGATGAACTCGAATGGACTGGTGAGCGCCGCCCAATGGAGTGGAGAAAACCCTTGGGCGGCGATCATCGCACTCCAACTGAATCCGCCCGACCTCATGCCTGCGCAAAGCACTGCCAAAAGGGCCGGGAACGAAGCGGAAGAAGCCTGAGCCGCCACTCGCATGCCGCCGAGCCAGCCCGGAACGCTTCGCTGGCCCAATCCCATCAACAACGTTCCTAGCGACAGAAGGAGCGTTGCCCAAAACGCGAGGAACACACTCATGTCGGTATCGACGATGAGGACCAGGGAGCCCAGCGGAAGCAGCGCCAAAGTGGAATAGAGGGCCATGGTCTGGAAGGCGATCCAGAGGGTGTCGGAAGTCTTGAAGCCCGCCCCCCCCTGCTTTTGAAGCAGTTTGAGCAAGTCGGCGATGGGCTGGAGGATACCTGCCGGTCCCGCCCGGTTGGGTCCGACGCGAGCCTGGAGATCGGCGCTGAGCTTACGGTCTAGATAGGAGATCACAGCCGCGCTCGGCATGACCACGAGCAAAAAAACCAGGATCAAGGCAACAGCCGCGACCAACCATTGCGGAGTGCCCTCCGGTAGTCCGACCGTATGTTTCCATGCCGCCTCCCAGCCGATCATCGGTCAACCTCCGCGATGTTGATGTCTAAGCTGGCCAGGATGACGGGAAGGTCCTCCAACCGGGTTCCACGCAGGACTTCGGGGATGATCTGAACATGGGCGACGGATGGAGTCCGGAACGAGACGCGCGAGGGCTTGAGCCCTCCGTCGGAGACGAGATGACAGCAGAGGAGTCCGCGGGAACTTTCGATCCGCGAATAGGCTTCGCCTTTAGGAAGAGTGAACTCGCGCGTGATCTTCGCGTTCTCGAAACTTCCGGAGGGAATGGTTTCAGTGGCCTGCTTCAACAGCTCAAGACTCTGGGTGATCTCCCGAAGCCGAAGCAAGAAGCGGTCGTGCGAATCTCCCACTCCTTCTTCAGACCCTCCGATCGGCACCTCGAAGTCGATTTTCTTATAGTCGGAGTAGGGGTGGGATTTTCTAGCATCGAAGCGCACGCCGGTGGAACGAAGATTAGGACCGGTGACCCCATAGCGCCTCGCCTGCTCGCGAGTGATTAGCCCGACTCCAGTCGAGCGCCTGAGAAATGCGTGATTGAAGGAAAATAGATCGTTGTACTCTTTCAACCGGATGCGGATGAGCTCGCAGGTTTCGAGGATCCGCTCGATAAAGCCCTCAGTGACATCGGCAGCCACTCCTCCGAAACGGAGGAAGTTCAGTGAGAACCGGGCTCCTGTCAGGAGCTCGAAGAGGTCGAGTATTTTTTCCCGGTCACGCAGCACATAATGCAGCATCGTATCCGACCCCGTCGCGCGCGCCATCCGCGCGATATAGACGAAATGGCAGGAGATGCGGGTCAACTCCGCAACGATGACTCGGATGCGTTCGGCGCGGGCCGGAACTGGGATCTCGCCGATCTGTTCCGCCGCCAAGCAAAGAGCGAGCTCGCCATGGAGCGCGCCCTCGGGATCCAAGTGGTCGCAATAGGGGATCGCTGCCTGCCAGAAGTGAGACTCGAGTGCCTTTTCCAGTCCACGATGCTGGAAGCCGGTTTCGAGCGAGGCTCCAGTGATCACCTCTCCATCCAACGAGAGTCTGAGCCGCATGTTGCCAGGAAGTGCGCTGTGGTAGGGGCCGATTTCCCAGGAAGTTTGGTCGGTACCCAGGCATTCGTTCATCATTGAGACACCCCGTGCTCGTCGGGTTCGGTGTGACCTACAGACCTCATATGCAGGATATCGGAAAACTCGGAGGGGAAAATATAGCTCTTTCGAAGCGGGAAACCGATCCAGTTGGAAGGCAGGATCCGATTCTCACTGGCTTTCGCACCTCTCTCGGGGTGGCCTGGATCAAATCGGATTCCAAAAAGCTCCGCTGCCTCCCGTTCAAAACTGGCGGCCATCGGCCAGACGGGAACCACGGATGCGGTTTCGGCCTCGGTCTCCGCATCCTTAGGCAGGACTGAGGCCCGAAGAACGAGCTGCGCGTCGCTCGAGGTGGAGCGCACAAAGTAGGACAGCACGAGCGCACCTTCGATATCCATGGCTGTCAGGTTTTCGAGCCAGTCCATCGCGCCGTTCATGGAAGCGCTCAGATGCTGAGCGACCCTGAGGATCGACTTCATCT
>JAYVNB010000331.1:0-2886 GCA_043759365.1 Bacteriovoracaceae bacterium
CGTTAGCCATAGCGGCTGCATTTGAGGTGTGTTACCTCTGAGCTTCTCCTGCGATCCCGTAGCTCAGTTGGATAGAGCGTCAGCCTCCGGAGCTGAAGGTCAGTGGTTCGACTCCACTCGGGATCGCCATCTTTTTCCCCACCTAACCCACTCAAATCCAAAGAAGAATCAGTGCCTGCAACATCGGTTGCCGAGGCCTCGGTAGCGCCCATGAACGCTTCACGCGACATTAGCGCGACATCTGGGCTTGTTTGGTTCAACGAACCGCTCTCAGACGGACCGACCCGATTCAACCCGAGACCCGCGTCCTGAAGGACGCGCGCGAGCATTTGACGCATAACTTCGTTTTCATTCGAAGCCAGGTCAAGCTTGTCGCGGCTTAGTGTTTTCAGCGAGGCGGTGAGTTCCATAAGTGCGTTCGTCAGCAGCGGAGTAGGGTCCGGCGCTTGATTACTATTTTCCGAGCGCGTTCCTTTGTCAAAACGATAGTCGTCACGGAGCTTGTAATCCCCATCAAGCAGGTGCGTGTAAATGTTCGCGGTGATCGAAATATCGCTGTGTCCGAGCGCCTTCGAGATCTGTTTCAACCCCCAGCCGATCCTTAACTTGTTGCTCCCATAAGAATGGCGCAGCATGTGAAGATCCACGCGTTTTTCGATCCCGGCCCGCTTCGCTGCTCGCTTGAGTGGTCTGAGAAACGAGTCCTTGTCGGGGCGGGACCCATCCTGCTTCTGGAAGATGTATTCTTGGCCTTGTTTCAAATGCCGGATGGCCTCCCAGGTTTCAGACTCCAGTGGAATGCTTCTCGGGCGAGCCGTCTTGGTCTTTCGGAGGCGGATGAAACCTTCTGACAGGTCGAAATCCGTCCACTTGAGCGCGAGCGCCTCGGATCGACGCATTCCAGTAAATGCCAAAACACTCAAGAGTGGCTGAGTAAAGACTCCGCGACAGCGTTTCAAGGCAGACAACAGCTTCTTAGTTTCCTCGATACCGAGTGCATCGATATCGCGGGTAGGAGCCTGCTTGGGGAAGACCCGGGAGAATTTAATGATCTGACGGGCTGGATTCTGAAAATTTGGGTCGCGCTCACTCAGAATGTCGAAGAGAAGGCAGATCGTGAAGTGGTACTTGCGGATGGTTGCGTGGCAACGCCCTCTTTCCTTCAAGTCCATGTAGAAGGCGATCAATCGGGCTTTGGTCAGCGTGCTGAGGACTGTTTTGCCAAAGTACGGAATCACCTCACTCTCGAGTCGAAGTCGAACTACCTTTTGGTAGTGATCCGCGGAGTTCTTGAACCGTGGACTCTCAAAAAACTCTCGGGCCAGCTCTGTAAAGGTCGTTTCTTTGCGATCAGCTTTTGCGAAAGGAAGCTCTCCCCGGAGAAGTTGCTCCCGGATCCGGGCCTCTACGATCTGAGCCTCGCTCTTGTTCTTCCCGGCGGCTACAGATCGCCAGGCTCCGGAGTCGGGACTCTTCCACCGGACAACCCAGCTTTCGTTGCCGCCTGCATAGATCCTTTTGAAGATATGGCTTCGCACAACCTTCATGACTTACCCCACGTTCCATAAAGCATGCCTAGGGACTGGCGGCTTGGGAAGTACCTGCCGCAGACTGCTCCCTGACCAACCACTTCACAAAGTCCCGCTTTGGAAACCGTACTTCTCTTCCGATCACCAACCGTGGAGGTCGTCGAGCAGGGTCCGTTCGCTCGCACCAGCTCTCGACCACTCTGGGCAAGCACGACAGCACCTCGCAGATTTCGGCTTTGGTCAGAAAGGCCCTCTTCGGAAAGAGATCTTCGAATTCGGCTACTAAAGTTTCGTACATGCTGGTTTCGAACTCCGTGCTTACTGACTAATTTGCCCAAATGACTTCGGCCTGCTCGGACAGGAACTTGATGACTCGAATTTGAGGATCACGGATTGAATCCAGATCAGCGAATCGTGCCTTCATCAGCGTTTGAGGAGCAGGAAGCTGCAGCGACACGCCACCGCGGTCCGTGCCAACGGTGATCGATGTTTGATATCGCCGCGTCTCATAGCGCGAGCAGGTGCAGGTCAGCGGGTGGATACTTGGCGGAGCAATGGTAGTGCGCACATTAAGACCCTGGATGAAGTCACTTCGACAAAAACGAACACTACAGTGTCCATCACACTCCCTTTCCAAACAGGCCTGATAACAGGTGGTCGGCACACCGATGCTCTGGAGATCGGGAGTCAAAGGACCCTGCTCCTGCCAGCGACTGGCCGCTGCGCCTTTGGCGTAGATTCCGATCAAAGCGGACGCACCTGGCTCAATCCTCATCACTTGGTGATCTTTCAACTCAGGGTCGCGGACTAAGCTTTCTGCATTTCGAATGAAGTTCTGATCGAACGGCAATATGAGAATGTCGTCAGAAAGTCTATCGGGAGTCGCAACAGAGGCGACGCTATAACCAGAACCCGAGCATCCCGTGTCACTGTAGGACAGTCTCGAGCCCGCCTGAACCAAGGCAGCGCTTTCGGGACGCTTCGGAAGCTCTACTTCCAAGGCACGCTCCTCATGATTCGTAACTTCCAATACCTGAAGCAGGCTGATCCGCTGCCCGGCAAAGGTAGGTGACTTCAAGGCACTCCCTACTCGTTGCGCGATTTGAGACCAGTCAGCCAGCGACCGGGTGTCGACGCTAACGAGACTCGGGGGAGTGCGAAGCAAGATCGAAAAGTCCGCAAGCTTACGATCTTGATTGAAGGCTTCGATCTCAAGGATCGCATCCACCGAGTTTCCCTTAGGGAGAACAGCGTTTAGTCCCAATGCTGGCAAGTTAAGCGCGTAAATAGGAAGTTTTGAACTCTTTGAGCTTCTTGTTTTTTACGAGGTTCCAAGTCTTGATGGGTTGGTGAGACA
>JAYVNB010000332.1:0-25217 GCA_043759365.1 Bacteriovoracaceae bacterium
CACCCGGCAGCAAGAAACCCTCGACCGCTTCCAGGCCGGAGTCCTGACGGTCAATGAGTTTCACCGCCTGGTTCGTTATGGCGACTCCTGGGGCTTTCCGTGGTCGCACTACGAGCCCATCTTCGACTGGGCTCGCGAGAACGGCGTACGACTCATCGGCTTGAACCAGACGGAAGGAGCCGAGGAGAGTCCGACCGGCACTGCTCCTCAGCGAAGCACGGACCTTCACGATCGCGATCGCTGGGCCGCGTCCGTGATCACCGAACTCTTCGCCCGCTCACCCCGAGGTCAACGCCCGAGGATGATCGTTCTTTTCGGGGAACTGCATGTGGGAGCGCGCCACTTGCCGCATGCGCTCGAGCAAGCTTCGCTCGCGCGGTTAGGCACAGCCCTGAGCTCCCTCTCCATCCATCAGAACAACGACTCGCTCTATTGGAAGCTCGCCCGCGAGGGTCGGGAACACCGGGCCCAAATCCTCAAGCTCAAGCGCGACTCCTATTGCGTGTTCTCGAGCACTCCTTGGGCCAAGCTCGAATCCCTGCTCAATTGGACGGACGCCGGACCCGAGCCCGAAGATCCGGGAGACGACGCGGCGACCGGAGGCGAATCATCGAGCTCAGAGAGCAACTTGTCCTCCATGCACTCCTATTGCGGCGCCATTTGCGAGTTCTTCAAAGTGGAGCCGCCTGATTTCGGCGCGCTGACCGCCCACGCGATTCAGGACGCCGACTTCGTCGAGTCGCTCGAGGGCTTCGACCGCACGGAGCTGGCGCTGATTCGCGCCTTGATTGCCGCCAACGAGCGCTTCTACTTACCCGGGGCTCGGATCGCCTACCTCGCCGTGCCTTCGATGAACCATTTGGCCGAAGCCGGTGCGCTCCATCTGCTCATGACCCGAACTGGGGGCAGTCGGTTCGCCTCGCGGGACCGGGAGGATTTCTTCAAACGGATCCTGGAGGCGGCTTTCGGATTCCTGGGGAGTCTGGTGCTGAATCCCCGCCGTAAATGCGACCTTTTGGATGACCACCTCCGAAAGCTCGAGGAACTCCGCACGACCCAGGGAAGCACGGCCCGGATTGAAGCGCAGGCGCGCGAGTCGGTAATCCGCTTTCATCGTGCCGTCAAGTCGGGCGGCCGGAGGATCCCATTCCGCGGAGTCCGTGCGCGGTCCCGGATCGCCGACTGGATGGCGGCCCGCTACCTGGGACGCATCCTGGCGAGAAAACTCTACGGAGCGATCCTCTTCTCGGGACTCGACCCCCACGAGGTCGCGGAGACTTTTCTCGAGCCCTGGCTAGCCGCAGCGCGTCGCGGCTGCGAGGAGCGCTACTTTCGTCTGAATCGGATGGCGGCACCTGCCGCGATCGGGCAGAGCAGTTCGCATTTGATCTGAGCCGCGCAGCGAATCAGAGATTGCTGCTCGAGAGCGCGTGCTGGAAAAGCGAGTTCGCCCGGTTGTAGTCCCGGAACGCGCAGACACGCTTCTGAAACGGCATAGCCCAGGTCGCGTCGTTCACGATCATCGAAGACGGGCCGCCCTCGAAAAGGGATGGGAGGCCGCGATCGCGACAAAGGTCGCGCGAGATCTGCCGCGGCCAGACGGGCACCGCCAAAAGTTTCAGACAGAGCTCAGCGGCAGCCTTGTGGCTCGTGCCGTCAGGTCCCTCGTTCATGTCACGGGCTTGACGATCATAATCCTTGAGAGTCTGCGAGATGCCCCCGCCGAACTCATCTATGAAGGTCGAAAGGGTCCGTTCGGTGATGACCTGGGAGTTCTCGATATCGCGGCTGATCGGTTGGAGATCCTCACTTCCCGAGTAGCTCTGAAGCTCCGAGACGATGTCATTGGTCGCTAGGAGCATCGCCGCTTGGGAATTACTGAGCCCGGAGTGACCGCCCGTCACCACTCGGTTGATCGAGAGCTGCAAAGCCCAGCGCAAACGGTCTCCGAGAAACCCGACGCCGTTGTCGAGCTTAGCCGAAGTGTAGATGTCGGTCAGAGTGGTGGCCGGGTCCTCGGTCACGTTGGCGACCGTACTGTTGGCAATGTGCTCGATCTGGGTGCTCACATCGGCCAAGCGGCTGATCGTGTCGTCGTAAAGCCTTCTGAACGAGCCCACTGCGGCGAAGCCGGGATCCTGCGCCCGAAGAAATAGCAGGATCTTCTGCAACGACTTGTAGGGGGAGTCGCCTCGGAGGTTGGGGGTCGTGGCGTTCATGATGAGCTGGAGAGGATCCAGATTGAGGACGACCGCGAGTTCCGCGTTGACCCTCTGTCGAGCCAGCCGGATCCAGGTCGTCACGTTGTTCTTCACGACCGTGAGGTCGGGCTTGAAGGTGGGTTGGCTGATCGCGCTCGGGAGTTCGGCCCATGAATAGCTGCTGAGTTGGCGCTTTCGGGTGTGCTGCTGATCGTAAGGGATCTTGTCGGAAGTGATCCCGATGAGGAACCATGGGCCGTTCAAACTCGCTTCCGGTCCTCCCATGACATCTTCCATGGGTGTCGGGGGCCCGCTGTTAATGCGGCCTCCCTGCTGGCTCTGGGTGAAGAAGGAGCTGATCGCGGTGATCGTCTGGAGTTCGATCGCCCATCGATCGGCGTCGGTGGTCTGGGTGTCGAAGAGGACTTTGGCCTCGGCGATGATTCCGTAAGCGACAGCGCGCGCCGATCGGACCAAGCGATCGCGATCCAAAGCCTCGGCCTGCCGGCCGGCAGTGGCCGCGTTAGCGGGCTCCGTCCCCGACCGCACGGTGTCGAGCCACCCGAGGAACTTGCCGAGGTCCTTGTTCAAGAGCCGGATGGCGTCGTTGAGAGGCGAGCTCACGCTCGGGTGGGCCATCGCTTCGCCTTCGAGGTGGACGATCGAGAGCGCGTCTTGGGAAGTGCACCACTGGTTGGCAAGGGTCTCAAGCACGCAATTATAAGCGGTAGCAGTGATGGAGGAGGCCATCCGGTTGATTCGGCGCTCGAGCCGATGAACACGCTCGCTCTGGATCAGCCCGTTGAACAGATCTGTCCCGGCCGCGACGATGAGCGAGGAAGCGCCCGTCGTGGCGACCGCTCCCACCGAGCCCGCGAGCGCGGCGAATCCCGAGAGCAGACTGGGGTTCTTCTCCAGGCAGCTCTGGTTCTGGACCGCCTGCTGAAGGAGAATGTTCGTCCCGGTGACCAGGGTCTGGAGTTCACGTCCCTGGCGCCGAGTGCCGTCGTAGTGGTGATTCTCGACGCTTTGCCCCTCGAGATCGGCGATCTGCGCCTCGGTGTTCTGGAGGCTGTTGAGCAGCGTCGTGAGTCCAGATCCGTCGTGAGTCTGACCGATCTGGAGCAGGAGCTGCTCCTCCTGCTTTTTCAAGCCAGAGAGCTTTTTCTGGTTCTCGTCCTGCGAAAGGGCTTGGAGCTGGACTGTGATGTTTTGAACTTGGGAGAGTGCGCCGTTAATCGTTCGACAATCTGGGTCGGTGGCCAACTGCGTGAGGGTCGCGATCAGTGCGTTGGCGTAGCCCAGAGCCGAATGCGTCCATTCACCCTGGCTAGTGCAACCTGCTGAAAAGTTTGAAAGAAGCTGGTTGGCGGCAGCCACGTCGTCCGCAGAAGCCGGGCTCGGCGCGAGAGCGCAAATCCAAGAGAGCGCTGCGATTGCCGGGAGACCGCGCCAGGAGGCAAGCGCACCGAAGGAGCTCACTGAGAAGTTAGGCGAGAAGGTGGGCTTCATGGGGATTCGACTCCAATCCAAGGGTCCTAAAATAATTTAACGCACCGTATCATGACCCGCGCGTACCCGTCAAGTTCACTGGGCGCTCCCTGTTCTTCGATTCCCGAAAAAGGGGTGGGCCAGACCCCTGGGTTTCAGTTAGTTTCCGGAGGTGCAACTCCCCGAAAACACCCGGATCCCCGAAACGAAAGCCCCCTCCTCCGCTTCTGGCACTCCCCTAGTCACTCCCCTCGCTAGGCGCCTGGCTCAGACGGGTGCCGATCCTCTCGATCTATTCCTCGATTTCGTGCAGGAGCAAGGCCTCGAGCTTTACCCTGCCCAAGAAGAAGCCATCCTCGAGCTCTACTCCGGCAAGAACCTGATCCTCAACACCCCCACGGGCTCGGGCAAATCCCTGGTTGCGACCGCCCTCCACTTCAAGTCGGCCTACGAAGGTCGCAAATCCTGGTACACGAGCCCGATCAAAGCTTTGGTCAATGAAAAGTTCCTGCAACTCTGTCGTGAGTTCGGCCCCGATCTCGTGGGCATGATCACGGGAGACGCTTCGGTCAACGCCGGTGCTCCCATCGTCTGCTGCACGGCAGAGATCCTTTCCAACGACGCCCTCCGGTTCGGCGATCGCGCCGCCGTCGATGACGTCATCATGGATGAGTTCCACTTCTTCTCGGATCGGGAGCGCGGCGTCGCTTGGCAGATTCCACTCCTTTCCCTGCCGAATGCGCGGTTCCTCCTCATGTCAGCGACGCTGGGAGACACTGAGCCTTTCGAAAAACGATTGACCGAGCTCAATGGCTTAGCGACCCCCGTCGTCCGTTCGACGCACCGGCCGGTCCCCCTCGAGTTCCACTACGCCGACACTCCCATCCACGAGACGATCGACAAACTCATCGCCCGGGGCCGGGCGCCGATCTATCTAGTCCATTTTACCCAGGCCGCCTGTGCCGACAGCGCCCAGAACTTCCTCAGCATCGACTTTTGTACCAAGGCCGAGAAACAGGCCATTTCGGCAGCCCTGGAAGGCACGAAGTTTTCCAGCCCCTATGGCAAGGATCTCACCCGTTTCTTGAAACACGGGATTGGACTGCATCACGCGGGCCTCCTGCCGCGCTACCGGATCCTCGTCGAGAAGCTCGCTCGTCAAGGACTCCTCAAGATCATCTGTGGGACCGACACTTTGGGCGTTGGAGTGAACGTTCCGATCCGCACGGTCCTTTTCACCCAGCTCTGCAAGTTCAACGGAGAGAAGACCCAAATCCTCAGCGTCCGGGATTTTCACCAGATTTCTGGGCGCGCGGGCCGCAAAGGTTTCGATGATCTCGGCACGGTGGTGGCACAAGCTCCCGAGCACGTCGTCGAAAACCTCCAGATGGAACGGAAAGCCGCCGGCGACCCAAAAAAAATCAAAAAGATCGTAAAAAAGAAGCCTCCCGAAAGAGGGTACTTGCCCTGGGACAAGGCCACCTTCGAAAAGCTGATTTCGGGACAGCCCGAAGCGCTGGTTTCACGCTTTCACGTCACTCATGGCATGCTGCTCAATGTGCTTGGACGCGGCGAAGAAGGCCCGCGCGCGATGCGCGGCCTCATCTCGGAATCTTTCGAGAGCGAAGCCCAGAAGAAACGACACCGAAAAACGGCGTTCCAACTCTTTCGTTCGCTCCATGAACGGGGAATCGTCGAGATCGCCGACCGGAAGGTCCGCCTCAACATCGATCTTCAACAAGACTTCTCGCTCCACCAGGCACTCTCACTCTACCTGGTCGACACGATCAAACTGCTTGACCCCACCCATCCCGACTACGCGCTCGACCTCCTGACGCTCGTCGAAGCGATCCTCGAAAACCCTGACCTCATCCTCCGCCGCCAATTGGACCGCATCAAGACCGAAAAAATGGCCGAGATGAAGATGGAGGGAATCGAATACGACCAGCGGATCGAAGAACTGGAGAAGTGCGAATACCCGAAACCCCAACGCGAGTTCATCTACGGGACCTTCAACGAGTTCGCGGCCAAACACCCTTGGGTCGGCCAAGAGAACATCCGCCCCAAGTCGATCGCGCGCGAGATGTACGAGACCTTCCAAACCTTCGACGAGTACGTGAGGGACTACCAGCTTCAGCGGGCCGAGGGGCTCCTGCTTCGTTATTTATCAGAAGTGTATAAAACTTTGGCGCAGACGGTTCCGGAGGCCGACCAGAGCGAGGAAGTCCAGTCCATGGCCGTGTACTTTCGGCAGATGGTACGGGCCATCGACTCGAGCCTCTTGGACGAATGGGAACGGATGCGGGATCCGAACTACAATCCGAACACGCTGGCCGACCCCGCGGCACCGACACCCGCGACCTCTTACGACATCACTCGCGATCGAAAGAGTTTCCTGGTCCAGATCCGGAACCAGGTCTTCGGGCTCGTCCGGGCTCTGGCAACCGGAGACTGGGCCAAAGCCATCGAATGGACGACGGACGGAGGCGGGGAACCCTGGACCGAAGAAGCGTTCGAGGCCCGAGCCCGCGAGTTCGCGTCCGATCACTCGAAGGTCTTGACCGATCCGAAGGCCCGGTCGCCCAAGCTCACCCACGTCGCCCCAAGCGAGGACGGCAGGTCCTGGCTCATCCAGCAGGTTCTTTGCGATCCAGAAGAACACAATGACTGGGCCCTGACCTTGACTCTTGATCTGGAGCGGTCCCGCACCGAGCAGCGTCCGATGATGCGGCTAGAATCCGTCGGCCCCCTTTGAAAGGCTCCTCCAAGGATCCCTAATCCAGCTTCTTCTCGATCTTGGTCTCCAGCTTGTGATCCGGTTCAAGCTTGCGGTAGATCGTGCGCTGATTGATTCCAAGCAACTTCGCGGCCATATGTTTGTCGCCCGCAGTGGCTTCCAGCGTCTTGCGGATCAGGAGATCCTCGACATCCTTCAAAGGGGTTCCCAACTTAACGGAGATCATCGAGGATGACCCGGAGGATTTGCCCCAGACCGGAGCGCCGGCGAGCTCGATGAGGTGGGGAGGAAGATCCTGAACTTCGACTTGCCCCGCCTGCGCGAAGACAACCGCCCTCTCCATCACGTTCGAGAGCTCGCGGACGTTGCCCGGCCAGACGTGCCCCTGGAGAATCCGAAGCGCGTCGGCCGAGATTCGCTGCACATCCCTGCCATGGCGGGCGCAAGCCGTACGCAGAAACAGACGAGCCAGTCCGGGGATATCGGCTGAACGCTCCCGTAGGCTCGGAACGTGAATCGAGATGACTTCCAGCCGGAAAAGCAGATCTTCGCGGAATCGACCTTGTCGAACCGATTCGCGCAGATCCCGGTGGGTTGCAGCGATCACGCGCACATCGACCCGCCGAGAGGAAGTCGAACCCACGCGCCGGATTTCCCCTTCTTGCAGAGTCCGTAAAAGTTTGGCCTGGAGCGCGAGTGGCATATCCCCGATCTCATCGAGGAGCAGGGTTCCGCCGTGGGCCGCTTCGAAAAGTCCTGCGCGCGCTTGGTGGGCGCCCGTGAAAGCCCCCTTTTCATAGCCGAAAAGCTCGCTCTCGATCAGCTGCTCAGGCACCGCCGCGCAGTTGATCGCGATGAATCTCGCCTGGGAGCGGGTACTCTGGGTGTGCCGGTTGCGCGCGACCAGCTCCTTGCCGGAGCCACTCTCCCCGCTCAAGCAAACGGTTGCAGCCGTAGGAGCTACTTGGGCGATCAAAGACCGAAGCTCCCGCATCGCTTCCGAGTCGCCGAAAAGATCGCCGAGCGGTGCATCGAAAGCGGATGAAAGAGTTGGCCCGGTGCTCGCAGCCTTGGGGACGTGGACTTCACGAGTCCGTGCGCGCGCGCGCTCGATCGCGCTCTCCACCGCAGTCAGGAGCGCTTGCCGCTTGAACGGCTTGGTCAGAAAATCGACTGCTCCCAACTTCATCGCCCAGACCGCGTCTTCGACGCTGCCGAACGCGGTCATCAGGATCACCGGGGTGTCGTGCCCACACAGGGAAAACGCCTTGAGAAAATCCAGGCCCCCGAGCCGAGGCATCCGTACATCGGTGACGATCGCGTCGAAGCGCTGCGCGAGTTCGTCGCCTGCGGGTGGACGGACCAGCTCCAGAGCTTCCTGTCCATCGCGAGCGGTGACGACTTCATAACGGGCCAGCTCAAGGATCTTGCGATTGCTCTCGAGCCCTTGCGGGTCGTCATCGACCAAAAGGATCCGAGCTGCTCCTGAAGGGGACTGTGGATTCATGGGACTCAAACCTCCGCTCCAATTTCCGCCGCGGCTTCCGCGGGGGATTCAGGAAAAATTTCCGGCAACGCGATCTCGAAACACGCCCCGCCCGCCTGCCCGGGCCCGCGCTCGATGCACTGAACGGACCCTCCGTGGTCATCGACGACCTTCTTGACGAACGAGAGACCCAGACCCGTGCCTTGGGCGCGGGTTGTGAAAAATGGCGTAAAGAGCTTGTCGAGCGCATCGGCCGCGATGCCTGGGCCGTTGTCGCTGATCCGGAGCCAAATCCGGCCGCTCTCCCCTTGGCCAAGCTCGAACCGGACCTCAGGATGGGGCGTCCCCTGGAGTGCCTGCAGTGAATTACGCAGCAAGTTTCCGACTGCGTTCTCCAAGAGGTCGGGATCGCCGATGATCCGAAGCGGGATGTTTCCCCGGCGGGACCAATCCACCCGCACTCCCTGAGACTCGAATGCGGTGGAGTATTGGGCCAGGACGCTTTCCAGGACTTCGCCCAGATCCAGCTCGCGCTTCTCGCCGCTCGAGAGCCTCGAAAGCTTCAAATAGTTTTCGGTGATCTTTTCCAGGCGGTCGACGGACGCCAGGATCGAACCGAGCGATTGCCGGAGGGGATGCCGAGTTTCGGACTCTGTCAGGGAGGATGCCATCTCGAGGGCGAGCTCGGCTTCGAGACCGATCGAATGGAGGGGATTACGCACTTCGTGCGCGACTTGAGCGGACATGCGACCGACCGCGGCCAGCTTCTCGGCGTAACGAAGACGGGACTGCAAGTCGAGTTCGTCGGTCAAATCCTCGAGCACGAGGATCGCCCCATGGGCATCATGACCCTCCTGCTTGAGGGCCATCATCTGCCCGCCGTAGACGCGTCCATCGACCGCGACGGGTTCGATCCGGAGTGTCTCCCCCGCTTCCCGCAGGCGCGAGACCCAGTGTGCCGAATCCTCGAACGCCTGTAGCTGCGGAAATCCCAACAAGTCCTGGCCCAAGAGCGCTTCCGGGCTCAGTCCGAGCCAACGGGCCGCGACCGGGTTGCACTGGGTGATCTTTCCATGGAGATCCGTGACGAGGAGGACCGACTCGATCGAATGCAGGATGTTCTTGTTGAGTTCTCCGATATCGCGCAACTGGCGATTCTGATCCTGGAGGCGGCTCTTCTGGATCTCGACGGTCTTCTCGCGCTCGAGAAGGGCAGTCGCCATCCGGTGGAACTCGCGCGCCAGTTGGGAAACTTCATCGTTTCGCGAAAGCGAAATCTCGGGGAGCAACGCCTTGTCCTCTTTCCGCAATCCGCGCATCGTGATGTCGCGAGCCAATCGGGCCAAGTCGGTCAACGGACGAAGCGCGCGTTCACCGAGCCAGAGGAGCAGGAGTGATAGCGAAACGACGACGACGAGGATGATCTCCAGGCCCGTGCGGAGCTGAGCCACCTGGTTTTCGGCGGCGGAGAAGTTCTGCCGCAATGTGCGATCATGCTCCCCCACTCCCCACTCGATGCTCCTCATCCAAGTATCGTAGGTCGACATCCAGCGCGGGTAGATCAAGCCCGCCTGCTCCAGATCCCCTTTTTCGAGCGCTGAAACCAGCCGGGCCGAATCCTCGCGTAGCGATTGGAAGTTCCCGCTCACGCCTTCCAGCCAATGTCCCCAGGTCTCGCGAGCTTCCGGAAGCGTCCACGGAAGATCCTTGGCGATCAGCTCCTGGGCGCGACCCGCTTCCGAGTCGATGACGTCCTCGATCCATTTCGGGATCGGGCGCGCTTTCCAATGCGAGTCACTCCAATGGGCTTGTCCGAGCCTACGATCCAATTCGCGCTGGTAAAGGTCAGCGTCCGCCTGCAACTGAACCAGGAGTCGACCGAGCGGGACCGAAACGCGGTTGATCGCATCCAGGCGACGGTTCACTTCAGTGATCCGGTAGAGGCTGATCCCGGAACCGAAGAGCGAGAGTAAGACCAACCCACCGACGGTGGCCAAAATGCGCTGCCGGAGACTTCCGCGGGGCTGTGAATTGGAATTCGAAATCATGACTCACTTCATCCTATCAGAGTCCCGCGTGGGCTCAGCTCAAAAACGCGGCGCATTATGACGAGAGCTCGTGTTAACGTCGCCCGGCCATGAATCGATACATTACGACTCCGCTCTACTATGTAAACGCCACTCCCCATCTCGGTCATTTTTACACCACGATGTTGGCAGACACCCTGAAGCGCCACCATGGCCAGCGGGGGGATGCCGTCTTTTTTCTGACCGGCACGGACGAGCATGGCCAGAAGGTTTCTGACATGGCGAAGAAACAGGGCTTGGATGAGCGGGCCTTCGTCGATTCGATCGCCACTCAATTTCAGTCCACGTGGGATGCCTGCGACCTTCAGTACGACCGATTCTATCGGACGACCGAACCCGGCCACGTCCGAGCGGTTCAAGATGCGCTGCAGACCTTGAAGGACAAGGGCGAGATCGTGTTCCGGGAATACGAAGGCCTATACGATGTGGGGAGCGAACGGTTCGTGAAAGAATCGGAGCTCACCCCGGATGGATTGATCGCTGAGACGTTGACCAAGCCGGAGTACCGCAAGGAGTCGAACTACTTCTTTCTGATGAGTCGCTATCGCGATCGCCTCATCGAATACTTTGAAAATAACCCGAGCTCGATCCGCCCCGACCAGTACCGCGGCGAAATGCTGTCGTTCCTCAAGAACAACGAGCTCGAAGATCTTTGCATCTCCCGGCCGAAAGACCGTCTGAGCTGGGGAGTCGAACTGCCTTTCGACAAGAACTACGTCACCTACGTCTGGTTCGATGCCCTCCTCAACTACCTGGTCGCGACTGGCTGGCCCGGCACTGAGGGAACCGGGCCTGGGCAGTTCAACCGCGCCCAGTGGGAGTCCGTCACGCACTTCATGGCGAAGGACATCGTCAAGACCCACTCCATTTATTGGGGTGCGATGCTCATGGCCTTGGGAGTGGCCCCGGCCAAGCACCTCGCCGTGCACGGCTACTGGCTGATGGGTAGCCACAAGATGTCCAAGACGATCGGAAACGTCGTCCGGCCCCTGGAGATCAAGGAAAAGTTCGGGATCGAGAACTTTCGCTTCTACCTGCTCCGGGAGATGAGTTTCGGAATGGACTCGAACTTCGGCATCGAGAGCTTCGTCCAGTCCTCGAACGCCTACTTGGCCAACGGCATCGGCAACCTGGTCTCGCGCGTCGTCACGCTTTGCACGAAGAACTTCAAGGGAAGCTTCCCGCAGGAATCGCTGCTCGATTCTGATCGGGCACTCCTGCAGAAACGTGAATCGACCTTGAAGGCCTGGGACGAAGCATTCACCGACCTCAAGTTTCAGAACGCCTTGAAGGCCTGGTCGGAGCTCGTGACTGCGACGGATCTTTACATCAACGACAACAAGCCTTGGGCCCTCGCCAAGGACCCGGCCCTTTCGGATCGACTCCAGGTGGTACTCGGTGTAGCGCTCAACACGATTCAGACCCTGGGGGTGTTGGCCTATCCGGTTCTGCCTCGCGCGTCCCTCGAGATCTGCCGGGCGCTGGGCATCCCCCATGATGAGAAGTCGGGTCCTTCGATCACCCAAGCGACGCTGCTCCGCGACCACTTCGCGCTGAACGGTGAAGTGCCGAAGCTGTTTGCACGCCTGGAGCTGCCGAAGGAAGGTGCCGTCGAGGAAACGAAGAAGTAGAGAATTGAATCCCGAGAGCGTCAAAGCCCCGACGTTTCCCTGATTCCACTCAATCTCTTGGAGGAATGCTCCGATCCTAGGATCGTGAAACCTTCACTCGCCTGGCTAAAGTTCACGGTTCTCGCCGCCCTACCCCTGGCATTTGCGCCCAGTTCGGCAATCGCCATACTGTCGGCATGCCCTCCCGCGGGCCCGAACGGATGCGGACAGTGTGAACAACCCCTCGTGGATTCGATTGTCGGAAAAGGGGGTTTCTTCGAACAGGCCAAACAGGGGAAGTTCAAAACCCGAGCCGAATTTTTCGAAGCCATGAAGAAGGATCCGACCGCCGCGAAGATTTTTGACAACACCATCATCGTCAACAACAGTCGTAGCGCCCAGACCTCCAATGCCGCGACCAACGACTTCCGATACATCCTCAAGAGTCCCGAATCCGACATCGAGATCGGCGTCACCACCGCTGAGGGCAAGGGCAAGAACAAGCTCGAATTCACCGTCTGGAACGGCGCCCGCCCCGGTACCGACTTGTACGAGCTCTGCTTTCCGAGAGAAGGCGAATGCCGCGAGAGTGCGAAGTCGCCTCCCCTTTCTGCGAGCGCACCTCCCAAAGGCCACGGCGCCCCCGGTGTCCCGCCGTCGGCGTGCATCGAATGCCATAAATATCCACCGCGACCGAACTGGGATACTTACCGGTTCTGGTCGGGAAGCATCCCCTACAATCCCGATCGCCTGGTCATCGGAACTCCCGAAGCCGACTGGTACATCACGACCCTCAAGAAAATGGCTTCCGATCCGATTCTCAAGAATTCGACTCCCCCGACCTTCAACGGACCCGGTGGGATCATCCAAGCCAAAGATCTCGAAGGATTGGACAAAGGCGTCACCCTTGCCATTCGTCACGAACCTCAGGAGAACATCAGCGGTTTCGGCCCTGCCGGGGACCCTCCCTCCGTGCGCTTGTTCGACCAGCTGAGTTTTCGGAACACCTGTCGAATCGCCCAAGAACAAAGCAAGAATCCCAAGACTCGCTATGCTTTCGCGGCGGCCGTCCTCTGCTCCGACAGCGGCCAAAAGTCTGCGGACCACTATCCTCCCGAGAAGCAGAAGCAGATCGCCGACTACTTCAACGGCAAAGGAATCGGCAGCGGCGGAGCCGTGACCTTCGACGACGTCCGCAAAGACACCCAGAAACGGGCCAATCGACACTACGTCAAGAAGCTCGCCCTCCAACTGGAAAGCATGATCGGACGCCTGGGCACCCTGGAGAAAGCTGAAGAGTCCTTGGGCTTCACTGCGGCTCGACTCAAGGAAGTCTACGACGACAAGGATCTCGGCTCGAAGAACATTAACAGCGGCGATGTCCAAAACCCCAACAACAAAGGGAGCTTCGGATACGACGCAATTCCCGGCAACAAAGCCTCGAACTCGGACATCGACGCCATGGCCCGTACGCGCCTGCTCTTGGAGCCGGCGGGAGTGAAGGTCCAAGACTGGTCGATGAGCGTCGACTTTCAGAAGAAACCCCAGATCGGCAGCTTCAACTACTTTGAGGACGACTCGTATGCGAACCAGACCTTCTCTTTCTCTGATATTTACTCGAGTTACCTGCTGGACGCGCCATTCTTCAGCAAAGAGCTGAATGAGGAGTTCAGCAAGGATGCCGCGGGCAAGGACAAGTGCGCCTGGCTCGCCGAAAAGAGCAAGGCGGCGCTTCAAGGTTCGGGTCCCGCGCCGCTGAAGCCCGTGGTCAAGGCACTTTCCTTCAAGGACTTCGTCGCCGACTGCAAGTCTCAGGGAAAAACGAATGGGGGCGTGAGCGCCCCCGCCGGAGTGACCGAAGCCAACAAAGTGGCTCGAAAAATCCTACAGGAAGCGGCCAAGAAGACCTTTGAGACCTGCACGGGCTGTCACACTTCGAGCGAAGTCGTGAACTCCGGCGTCAAGGGCAAGACCGAACCGGCAAACAACGTCTTTTCAGAGGACGGTGGAAAAAATGGAAAAAAAGACTCAAGTCTCAACGATTGGCTGAACTCCAAACGGGGAGCCACCGGAAAAACCTGGCTTGAAACCATCGCACTCGCAACTGCGGGGGGGAGCAAGGTTCCCAAGAACCTGGCCTCCATGCCGCCAGGAGAGGACATGACGCCCGAGGATCGCGCCGTACTCCTCGGCTATCTGACCTCGGTCGCCCTCTCCAGCCCCAAGGACAAGGAGCCCACCTACGCTTGTGAGCTGATCTCCGACCGGCTGCTTGGAAAAACCATCGCCGTCGGAAAAATCCAGGTGGATAGTTCGTCGAGCGGTGCCGGGGAAGGCTCAAAGTAGCGCATGACTTCGAAGCGTCCCCTCACCCTCCTCTTCGTTTTGGACGAGCGACTCTCACGCGAGAAGGCGCAAATCCTCATGCGTAACATCAACGGACTACGAAAACTGGCGCAGGTCGAGCTCATCAAAGGTAGCACCACCCAGGAAGCGCTTCTGCAAAAGTTGAAAGAGAAGCCCTATTCGGCGGTTATCGTACCTTGGTATCGTTATTTGAATTGGACGAAAGTGGACGCTTCGCTCGGCTTGACCCGCCAGACGGGTGCGATATTCGCCGGCTACTTCGCGGACCAACTGCTCCCGTACGAGCTCGAGGAAATCGAACCGGGATTTCAACGCACCATCCTCCTGGACTTCAACAATCTCGCCCAGCACGAGCTCGCGATGATCCTCGGGAGCCTCATCCATGAGCAGAACCGGGGAGGTGTCCTTCCCCTGCTCCTGAAGGAGACCCCGGTGTTCTATGAAAGCTGGTTCGCCAATCAGGGGATGGGATTCAGGCTTGACCAGATCCTTCGCATCCCCGGCATCGAACGGCCCGAATGGAGTCGCCGCATCTCCGCGATCCGTCTATGCGTATCCGCGCTCTGGTCCCTGATCTACGAAGAAGGGCCAGGAAAGAGCGAGCTTTCGAATGCGATCAACATCAACATCCCGAATGCCTACTTCCAGGCCGCGGTGGATGAGCGGTGTCTCGCTCTGCGGATCTGCTTCACCCACAAAGGGTGGACCCCGCGCGACTGCGTCTCCGCATTTTGGCCCAACTCCAAACGCCCTTCGGGTGCCTCCCAGATCCTCCTCCGTCACGCAGACCTGGTTCGAGTCCATCCCCTGGGGGACAACGGGCAGATCGAGCTGACAGTGCTGTTCCTCCCCTCTTCGGTAGCCGAGAACTTCAACACGGAAGTCCACACCCTTTGGATCGACCCTCTCTCTCCCTCCCTCCTCGCTGAAAAGCCCTATTCAGAAGCAGGTCCTCAGCAGCTTCGGCTCCGTGCGTTGCCCGAGATCCCGCAAATCGATCCCCAGCGCCAAGGTCTGGTGGAGCAGCAGCTCAAGCAGCGCGACCGCCTCTTGGCCGACGCCGCCGCTGTTATCAAACGAATGAAACGCGAGATGGCCGACCGCGACGAAATGATCCAGGAGCTCCGCTCCGGTGGCGTGGGCGGTGGAAACCGTCTGGAGCCCCCCGACGCAGAAGCTCTCCTGATTGCATTCGAAGACCGCCTCGGTGACTCCCGGTACCGAATCCTCGCTCTGGAGACAGAGCTGCTTGAGGCTGAAGGGAGCGGAAGCGACCTGACGCTGCTTGAAACCCTGCGCAAGAAAATCGAAATCCAACAGGCCAAAGAGCAGGCCTGGCTACGGACCATTCTTGCAACACTCCAGAGATACCGGCAGAGCGCAGCCTGAATTGGTGAGTTGACGGAGCGGACCTTGTCTTTGCTCTGCCGCAGGGCTACATCTGATGAGAGAGAGGCGTATCCTATGACCCCCGCGTGGGTAAACGAGAGGCTGCGGCCTGCAACACCTTGGATCATCTTCATCCTCGTTGCACTCGTCTGGCACGTCGCTCTCTTCTCTCTGCGCTTTCAATTCCCCGATCATCCCCTTCCCTCTCGGGTCGAAGTCACGCGGATCGACCCGCGTCAGCTCGAAGCGATTCGCCGGAGAAATCAGGAGATCGAAAAGCGCAATTCCGCGCAAAAGCCAGTCCTTCTGAACAAGGACAAGTCGATTCCAAACGAGTCTGAAGCCACCGACAACGCTCGGTACATGTCGGACCGCAACCATACCGTTCAAAAAGAAACCCGCTCCAAAGATCACGATATCCTCCCCAAGCCCGGCGCTCCCGGAAGTGACCGACAGACCGAACAAGCCCGCCGCGTTCCGACTCCGCCTCAGATAGCCGAGCGTCCGAAGTCAGTGCCTCCCTCACATCGTTTCGGGAAACTTGGAAATCTCGGACTTCCGTTTCGCTTGAATGAGAAAACTCCGCCTCCAGTCCCTCCTTCGCGACTCCAAGCCCTAGCCCAACAGACTCGAGCTGGGAAAGCGGGCTCCGAGCAATACATCTCCGATCCCAACCTCCCTGAAGGAAGCGAGAACCTGCTCAATACCGAACAGTCGGTTTATTACTCCTTCTACGCGCGCCTCTATGAAGCGATCGGTCCCGTCTGGCAAAGCCAGATCCGCGAAGTCCCCTACCGTCGTACCGTTCAGCAGGGCGACTACCGCACCGAAGTCGACGCGATCTTCGACGCGGAGGGAAACCTTCTCGGAGTCGAGCAATCCGCTGGCTCCGGGATTCCCGAATTCGATGCCGCCGTCCAGAGTGCATGGCGCCGGATCGGTCGGTTCCCCAATCCTCCGAAAGGTCTTCTCAACAGTCGCGGCGAAGTGCACACGGGTTGGACCTTCACGGTTCAGGTGGGAACTGGCTTCAACTTGGACTCGCTCCCGCCTGAGCGCAATTACTAGCTGGCCTCGCCCCCTGTTGAAGCGGTCAGTTAAAGGAAGGAGTCGAGTGAAGTCACGGGAGTCAAATGATTCAGACCCGGCCA
Source organism: Bacteriovoracaceae bacterium (assembly GCA_043759365.1). Lineage (GTDB taxonomy): Bacteria > Bdellovibrionota > UBA1018 > UBA1018 > UBA1018 > JAYVNB01. The sequence goes on from JAYVNB010000332.1 coordinate 16,520, forward strand.
TCCGCCCGCATCCACCGCATTGATCCCGTGCATCCCTGAGTAATTGCTGCCGACGCACTTCATTTCTCCGGTCACGAGCAGGGCGCAGGTGTGGAACTCTCCCATCGAAAACGAAACCACGTTCGCACTCAAGCCGGCAGCGTATGGAAGGACCTGCCCTACGCCAGTGCCCGTAGCCGACAATCCATTGAAGAGTCGTCCTTTATCCTGGTTGCCCCAGCAAAAGAGCTGACCCGCCTGGAGGGCACAGGTCCCTCCCGCTTGGACCCGGATCAGCTCGACTCCCGAGCCGAGGTTCGTGACATCCAGAGGAGCGATCTGCGGATCGGTCGCGGCCGCATTTCCGATCTGCTTGAAGACGTTGCTCCCCCAGCACTTGGCGCCGCCATTCACGATCGCGCAGGTATGCTTCGAGTTGAGGTAGTCGTAGTAGGTCGCCGTACTGATCTGCGTGACTCCGCTGCCCAATCCCGTCGGAGTGAGAGGGGTGAGCTGAGGATTAGTCGCGGCGGCGGAACCGATCTGCTTTTGTTCGTTTCTCCCCCAGCAAAAGGCGGCGCCCGCCACCACGGCACAGGTAGAGTCGTTTCCAACGCTGATCCAGGAGGCACCCGTGAGCGTGCCTCCCCCTGCGAGTCGCACGTAATTCGGTACAGCATGCGCCAAACCGTCCGCGCTCCCCAGACCCAGCTGGGCCGCTTCGTTGTGGCCCCAGCAATAGATTTTTCCGGAAGTGCCTCCTTCGTCGATGATGGCACAGGCATGGTAGGGACCGGAGGCGATCATCCCCACATGAAGGGCCGCCCCCCAACCTCCCGATGGGGGCTGCAGGTCCTGGAAAGTGGCGCGGGCCAATCCATCCGCACACGAGGCACAGCCCACTTGACCCTTATCGTTTAAGCCGGCGCAGCGAATGGTGGTGTCGTTGATCAGAACGCAAGACGTGTCGGCTGCAGAGACCTAGGTGACATTGGCCGAAACTGCCGCCGGCATCGCATAGAGGCTGGGCTGGGGATTCACGGTTTCGGCAGTCCCGTTGCGCCCCCCGTTGGCTTCACCCCAGGCCCAGACGTTGCCCCCCGAGCGCAAAAACATGAGGTTGCTGTATCCGGAGTTAAAGTCCTGAGCAGGATGCATCACTCGCAGGTTCAGCGTGGTGGAAGTGGTGGCACCCGAGGCGGAATGGGCTGTGACGACGTAACCCGTATTTACGGCAAGGGAGGCGGGCTTTCCTGAAATCGTCCCCGTCGAGGAATTCAGGACCAATCCTGCGGGAAGCCCGGGACTCACCGTGAAACTGGTGGCGACTCCGTTTGTGAGGGTGACCGGGATGTTCGGGGCGGTGACTCCTGCACCCAAGAGTAGGGAGGCCTGACTGTAGCTCAACCCCGACAAGGCTCCAGCTGCGCTCGTGTTGGTACTCGTGGTGAGAGACGCCACGATCTTTGGAGCGCAGCCGCTCATCAGAAACCCGAAACCGAAAAGTAGGGAAACCCAGCTTACATACCGCACTAGCACTCCCGAGCGAATCCAACGTCGTTCGCCGATACTCATTTTCGACGAATTTGAACGAATTGTAAAATGTGTCCTGGGTGAACCAGTGAACTGAGGTGAACTGAGGTGTGTCGATTTCGACCGCAAAATCCCTTTAATTCGTGTGCTTCGCAAGCCAGATCAGAAAGATCGCGAAGCCAGCGATGGAGAGCCTCATTTCAGCACGCCCCACGAAGCGAAGAAGGCTCTCCAAAAAGCTCAGTTCCATGGGGTCTTTCAGCGCGCGGGTGGTCCGCACTGCGCGGGAAAGCTCCCTGACACGCTTTTCTTCCTGGCTCGCGCGCGGAATCATGGCTTGGGCGGCGAAATACACGGCACGGGCCCGACCCAGGGCCTGGCGGCAGCCGTTACAGATCAACATGTGGTTTTGAAGAAACATACGTTCGCGCGCATTCATCTCCTCATCGAGGAAACCTTGAGTCCAGGGACGCGCAGGATTGAACTCGGGACAATCGATCTGGCGCGAACTTGAGCCCGCCGGATGGGCCATCGGGACTTGGACTCCGGGAGAACTGACCAGCTCGAGGCGCGAAGACCAGGCCAACTGCGCGATTTCCTCGACCCCTTTCCCCACCACTCGGCCGATGCGAGCATAAGACCAGCGGCCCAGATGGAGAGCCGACAGGATCAGGCGCTCCTCGGGGCTTAAACGGTAAAACGGGACTTGGATGGCACTCCCCGTGGCTGCGTTGCCTTCACGCATCGCCCGCTGCAGAAGGGCGAAGCCGGTTCGTTCAGCCATCCGGTCCGGAGGCAACATCAGGGTGGATACTGCGCTCAATGTTTCAAGCGCGGCGCGCTCGGAGCGCTCGGGCTCGGCCCAGAGCGCTTGTCCAATCTGTGATATCGCTTTCAGGTCCTCGGTCAGCATAGGCTTCCTTGCCCCTCTTCCCTGTCTCCAGTGTACACGGAGTAGTCACCTGCCCGCCTGGTTTCGGCACAGGCAGCGCGGACACGCCGTCAAAAATTTGGACAGCACCCTGAAATCGCGGAACTAAACCTCTGAAGTCCCTGGGTTTGCGCTTGTCGAGGATTTGGACAGCCCGGGAGGGGCCAAAACGGCCCCTCGGTTGCATTCTTCACCTTCAACAACGCATGGGGATGCGGAGGAGGCCGGGATGGGACACACAAAGTTTTTTAAATACGGACTATTGATAATCAGTTGCCTCTTCGCCACAGGATGCCTCGAGCAAGGCTCTGGCGCGAGACAGACCCAGCTCTCCAGCACCGCAAGAGCCAATCTCTGCTCTGGTTGCTTGACGGGAACCGGGATTTCAACCTCGACTGGAACCTCGACCTCCACCGGAACTGCAACGGGCACTTCGACCTCGACCGGGACCGGGATCGATACAGGACCCACTGGAAGTAGCGACCCGATCATCGAAACCATCGTTCACGGTACGGGCTACGTCTCGACTAGTTTCATTGTCCAGGCCCGCAAGATCCTCAAGATCCGCTTCAAGCCAGGTGTGCAGGACAAGCCGACCTTGAGCACCGGATTCTACGCGCAATACACGAAACTCGGGGTCTACATCCAAGTGAATGGATTCGAGCAGCCTACTCCGATGCTCTCCAATGGTTACTCGTACGATCCCGCTCAAGAGAGCAAGAGCATGGATTTTTCGACTTCGATTCCGATCTCGCGCTGCACGAGCACTTCACCTGCGAGCTGCCGCGAGTCGGTCACCATCACCATCACCAAGCCCAACTACGACTACTGGTGCTACAACTTCGGGATGTACTGCCCTTGGGCACACGTGTTCCAGAATCACCCTTGGAACGGCCAATTACGAGTGCAAACCGACGATACCGTGAGTCTGGACAAATGATGAAACTGTTCAAATTTTCGACACGTGTGTCGCCCCGAAAGCCGAACCCGGCACCCGAACAAGGCAATTCCACAATAGATCCGACCCTTGGCCAATTGGCCCGCAGCCTGCAAATCCACGACTCAGGAGCAAGTTTTATGAAGAAGTATCCATCCAAAGCCAAGTTCGCGGCATTGATCAGCTCGGCACTCCTGATGGTGGCCTGCGGGGCTAAGCCTCAGCGCCAGACCGCCGCGACTGAAGGCGGTCTCTCCGGTGGAGGCATCATCAACTCGGATCCGACCGGCGGCGGAGGCACCACTGGAACGGGTACTGGCACTGGTACCTCGACCACCAACACTAATCCTCCCATCGCCTTCAGCTACAACCTGGCCGGCATCGGGACGACCGGAACCCTGCCATCAAAATGGGTGAGCGCGGAAGTGCAAACCGACAACCTCCTCAAGGTCAAGGTCAGCCCTGGCTCTGCCGGCGGTTTGAACCTTCCTCCGATCAACGGCGTCACCTACGGGTATGTCGCCAACTACGGCTGCATCAGTTACGACGTGAAAGTGCTGGACCAGACCATCACGACCCAGACGCTGTCGGTGAACGGCGGAAGCTTCGCTTGCCCGAATGCTCCGACCAGCCAAGTGCTCGACTTCTCGAGCCGCTTGACCCCGGGCCACGGCCCGATCAAGGTCGAAGTGTCGAACGCACGTTACGACTTCTACTGCCAGTCTTGCTACACTTTCCCCTGGTTCTTCAACGCCTATCAATACGGCTGCAACATGTATTGCCCACTCCGCCCGCTCTTCAAAAACCACACGGCGGCTGGTACCCTCAAAATTCAGGTCAACGGTACGTACCTCGATTAAACCTGAGTCCCGGCGCCACGCGGCCCGGAGTGGACGGACGGCCCCCCCCCCCCCCCCTCTACCCCCCACTCTCCTCTCGGCCTACTCCAGGCCGCGTGAGCCCCTCCCTTTCGCTCGATTGAACCTTCCCGGACCTGCATCCTTGTGATTGTGTTCTCTCCTTCAATGATCCCCCTCGAATACCGCGCCCTCGACTTTTCCTCACTCGAAGACTGCCGACTCCTCGCCCGCTGGGAAAACGATCCCGCGATCCGTCGCTTCATTCGTCCGTTTCGGGATGAAACCGACTTCAATCAGTCAGCGGTTCCGGAAGTACTCCTGAGCCAATACGCGAAGCCGCCTCGCCCAAGGTCGGTTTTGGCCGACTTGATGATCCTCCTCGAAGGCGAAGTCGTCGGAAGCGCCAGCGCCGAAATCGATCCACCTCATCAGCTGTCGATGAAAACCGGTACTGCCTGGTACGGGATCACTTTGGGCGAAGCGCGAGCCCGGGGCCGCGGTTTCGGCGGTGAAGTCATTCGGCATCTGGAGGACATTTCCCGTTCGGCGGGAGCCACGCGAGCGGAAGTCGGTGTGTTTGAATTCAATGAAGCGTCGATCCGATTGTTCGAGAAACTCGGTTACCGCCGCTTCGGCAGCGTTCCCGAAATGACTTGGTGGGATGGCAAGTATTGGACGGATCTCCGCTACACCAAAAGCCTGGCCTGAATCGCTCTTTAACAGCCCTTTTTCGCGATCGGCAGCAGGACTGATCCAAGGTTCTCGGACTGCAACGTCGGGAACGACTCGGGTTTCACTCCCGAGAGCGCGCGGAGCATCCGACCGATGTCACCGGAGCATGCCTTCAACAAGATCTCGAACTCCTCACGTCCAGTTCCATAAGTTTTGAATTGGATCAAAGTCGCGTTATTGAGTTCGCGCCGCGCACCCACCTTCTCCTTCACCGCCGAAAGGATCACAGCTTTCTGCTGGAGCTTCTCTGCCGCCGGAAGCGGGGAAGCGTAAAGTGTTTCGAGTGCAGCATATGCCAGATGCATCTCGCGCGAGTATCGATCCGAATACTCCTGACCCTTGAGGTAAGCACGTGCCGCCAACGAATTCCTGCCCTGGATTTTCTCGAGGTAAAGCGGAGTCAATTTTGAAGCGACGAACTCCGCCATGCTTTCGTTGAAGTAGGACTGCCCGTTGACATAAAGGGTCGCGTGGGTCGACTCGTGAAGGATGACATCGACGAGCTCGCCGAACGACTCAGGGCCGTCGGGAATCATACTCGAGAGCACCGCATCCCTGAACCATCCCAGTGTCGAATAGGCGCGTGCCGGCCGGACGTCGACATCCAAGTCCGGCCGGGCGATTTCAGCCGCGTATTTCCGGGCATCCCCGAGATCGAACCAACCCACGTAAGTGAAGGATCCCACCACCGGAAAACTCCACTCCACTGCGTGAAACCGGAGACTTTCGGAGGCACTCACGACATAGACTGCGGCCGGGCGATCTAGCTTCACGTATTCCGTATAATTCTTGGTGGGCTTGAGTCCCTGCGCTTCGCCGAACTTCTTGACGTCGGGAATCCTTGCCAGCAGTTCGCGGACCTGGAGAGGAGTCCGCTCGTCCTTCACGACATCGTCGATCGCGCGCGCCCGGTTCGAGAGCTCGAGCTGTCCCCGTCCGGCTTGGATGAGGTACCCCAAGCCAAGACTGCTGCAACCGTTCAAGCCGCTAGAAAGAACGGCGAGTCCTAGAGCGGCGCCCACCCTCAGTCGTCCCGCAAGGCACTTAGAAATAGATCGAAACCCCGAACTGAGCCGAAATGTTGTCTTTCCAGGTGCGTACATTCCCGCCCTCGAGGTAACTGGTGGCTTCGGCGCGAAGCGCGAAAGCGCGGGTGATGTAGACGCGAAGTCCTGCTCCGACGATCGCAGTGACGGCATCGACGGTTTTGGCGGGAGCGGCGCCGCTGGCATAGGTGCCTTGAGCATCTCGATTGAGTTGACCGATTCCGGCTTTGACATAGGGTTGGATCGGGAAAGTCCGCGGAGCGAGGGACTGGACCCAATTGAAGCTGTAGACTCGGTCATGAAAGGTCGTATCCTCGTAGCTTACGATCTTTGTCCGATCCATGATGTCCTGAAAAGAGAATTCGAGCTGCGAGCGATCCATGAACTCGTACCCGATCGATGCGCCCCAGCGCCGGGTCCAGCTGTAGCTGCCTGGTTCGTAGGTCGTCTGATTGAAATTGAAACCCAGGGAAATCTCGAAATCGGCCCGAGCCTCCGCCGGTAGTAGTCCAAGAATCATGAGGCAGGCCAAACCTGCGAATCCAAGTTGAGTCTTCATCGTTGAGCCCCTCCCTGTGGCTCTTCAATCCGGTCGAATGCGGGAAAGCTCCTCCATCAACCGTTTCTTTTCCTGACTGGCCTCACCTTGCTTCCCGTCCTGGACTTCCAAGTGTCCATGATGGGGGATATGACCCTGGCCGGTGGATGCAGGCGCGCGAGTGGTTCCGTGTTTTTCATTCCAGTGCTGAAGGGCATGACTTTCTGCGACCCGATCCGCTTTTTTCCGCGGATGGGGAGCAACACCCGGTATCGCCTTAGCATGAGCACCACTCGCACCGGTGGCTCCCTCTGCGGACAGGACCGTAGCGAATTTGCGCTCCTGCCGGACATAGGCGGTCCGGATGGCTTCGCTATGAACATGATCGTCGATGGGGAATGCTTGCAGCTTCGCACGCAACGAAGCGAGTCCCACAGCACGCGGAGTAGAGGGTACGATCCGAAGCTGCTTGAAATTGAGGGATGTGGCTTCGCCTTCTTTGGCGGAGATTCTTCGGGCCGGCTCGAACTTGTTCTCCAGGGAAGCCCCGCCCTCGAGAGAGACCATCTGGGTCTCCTCTTCTGTTGCGTTATAAACTAAAAGAAGGGTGCCGTGGGAAATACGGGCCCGGGCATTGGCAGTCACAAGCCTCAGCTCACGCCCTGAACCCCGGTTTTGCGCGAACACTTCGCCCCGAAACAAAATGAAGTGATCGCCAGTCCCTTTTCCGTCGAGATCGTTATCGGGAACCTGGAGAAATGATCCCGCTCCCAAATGGAGGGTCTGACCCTCACGATGCCGGATCACAGCCCAGCTGTCCGGCGCCGAACCCACGGTCAACCAGCCGCCGCAGGGAATTCCACTTTGAGGGCCGACATTCATCACGCGGGTCCTCGCGGAATCCATCATTTGGACTTCCCCGCTCATCCCTTCGAGAGTGCCACACAGAACCGGCGCCGATCGGGGCCCCGTGGGCTCGTTGGCCAAGGCCACGGGGCCACTTTGGATCAAGCCAAAGCAGACCGCGGCGGTGAAGAGAAACTTAATGTTCGGAGCCGGGAACACGACCCGCCTCCGTCGAACGATTCACCCACGCTGCTTCGGTGGAGTGAGGATTGTGGCTCAAAAGATCACGAAGTAAGTCTTGGGAGCGGGCTCGATCCCCCTTTTTGCTGGCCGTGAGCGCACGCCAAAGGCGAGCCTGCGCCAAAAGGGAGGCGCTCGGCTGCTCTTGGCCCTTGTGCTCCACCAACTCACCGAACATTGCTTCGGCGATGCGGGCATTGTCGAGTCGGTACCAGATAATTCCCGCCATCAGAATATTTTTCGGGGTACGGAACTCTCCCGTTTCCATTCCTAAGAGAAAGTGAAGGATCTTAGCAGCCTTCTCGTCTTCTCCGGCTTTGAAATAAGTGACTGCCAAAGTGTGGAGGAGCGGAGGCTGGATCTGAGTGGGAATCTCGTATTGGATGCTCGCCAAAGTACGGCCGATCACCACGCCGGTTTCGCCCTCGAGTTTCGCCCCATATTCATGGGTCCGCTGAGCCGCCAACTTGGACCGACACTCGAAATCCCGTCCTTCGAGCTGCAAACGAAAATTAGCGTTCTCTTGACGGAGCTGCGCATTTTCTTCATCAGCACGCTTCAACTCGTCGAACTTGGAAGTGAAGTCGTTGAAGAGTGTCTTGTATCGCCCCAAAACTCGCTCCACGAAGGTGGAGCCGTGCTTCGCCTCCGCGTGGTGCGCTTCCTCGGTGGAGCCGTGCTTCGCCTCCGCGTGGTGTGCTTCCTCGGTGGAGCCGTGCTCGGAAGCCTGAACGGTGCGATACCCCAGAGAAACAAGCGTCAGAGAACTGACGACCGATGTCAGGAGAACCCAGGTAGAGCGGTTTGTGTATGACGTTTTACGGACCATCTCAACTGTCTCATCGGTGGACAGTTCTAGGAGCTTGAGGACCAATCCATGATTCGAATCGCGGCATCCCGCCTGAACAACAGTCCGATCACCCCCGCTCTTGCAGTCTGGAACCTTTTGGGAGATCCACTTTCGCTCTCGAAGGGGGCGCGACCGGCGGAGGAGGAGAGAGGCTCGGTGATGGAGAGGTCCCAGCAAAGCGTCCATTCTCGCCGACTTGGAAGGGC
>JAYVNB010000333.1:0-2870 GCA_043759365.1 Bacteriovoracaceae bacterium
TCTCTCGAAGCGATTCGTTTCTTCATCAAAAGGAGGGTCATGGGCGCTTTTATACCGGGCGACTCCTGGTATTTTCCGCGTGTTTTCCAACCCGATTCCGATGACTTTCCAACCTCACCCGTGCGTGGCGATGCGACGCGTCGAATGCTTCCTGCGCCGCCCAGCGTTTCAGTTCGGGGAGCTTGCCGACCGAAGCCGCAAGACCCATCACCCCCAGCAACCCTTTGATCAGACCGCTCAGATCAATCGTGTTCATGTCCTCTCCCTCCAAAGTTAAGGAGACCTAAGACAATCTGGATAGATGACTTCAGAAACAACCCGTAGCCACCGCGTAGCCAAATGTAGCCAACTCAGGTAACGCCGCGTAGTTTCGCGTAACGGAAGCTCCCGCTCAGCGGGAGATAGATCTTGGATTCCTTGGGTTTTTAGTTTTTGTTTTTACTACTGATTCGGTCAAAACCCGCGTTTCGACCTCTTTTACTACTGGGTGAAATGGTTGGAGCGACTGGGGTTGAACCAGCGACCCTCGCCGTGTGAAGGCGATGCTCTGCCACTGAGCTACGCTCCAACATTACTGCGATCGACAAACTCGACCGCGACACACTCAGCAAATTTTCAAAAGAACTGTTGAATCCCACTCTCCCGTTTAGAAGAGCCACTCTCCCGAAACTACCAGCTAAGTCAGCGGAACTTTACGGGTCAGCGAAAACACCGTCCCCGTGTGAAGGCGATGCTCTGCCACTGAGCTACGCTCCAACATTCAAAGAGGACCAGAACATACTTTCAACACCGCTCGGTTGTCAATGGGATGCTGCGCGCAAAAAAAGGCCCCCGTTCAACCAGAAAAAGTGTCCACTTCAGCCCATCGAGCGCCTCTGCTCTCCCCCGTGCGGGGCTTGCACCCCAGGAATACCGGGAGCACCCGTCTCTCTAAATGATCGCATTTTTTCGGCCAAATCCTCCCGCTGATGACCCAGCAAAACTTCGGCTTGGGGGAGTATCTCCTGCTCTTCTTCAAAGAGATGGGACTCAAACCGCTCTCGAAGCTCGGCGAGTTGAGCGCTGAATGAAACTGCCTCCACATTGCGGCCTTTCAAATTCCGGACGGCTTGATCGATCCACCGGTGATTCTCCACTCCCTGATCCATCCAACCCCGAAGGGAGGCGTCTCCGGCCTCATCAGCGGCGATGATCAACTGAGGGTAGAAAACTTCCTCTTCAATCCGGCTATGGATTTCGATCTCCTCGAAGATTTCCTGATACAGCGCGCTTTGCCTTTCTGGAGTCCGTGCGCGCACCGTTTCACTCTGGCGAAGCAAGCCAATGAGCCGCTTGTGGTCGTCACGAATGATCTGCGTGGGATTCTTTGAAAGTGGGTTGGTTTCCATGATTTCTTCGATTTGCAAACCCTGTGCAATCACTCCCCCTTCCGCTTCAACGCGCTCAATCATCCTCCCAGCCGTGACCCCGCGCGTCCTAATGTTCCGCGAATGTCTCTAGACGTTCAGATGAATCGAAGTTACGACCAAACTTCAATTTAGAGGGGATATCCATGAAACTGCCTGTAAAATTCCTAGTCTCGATGGCGCTTATGTCGGCAACCAGCGGTTTCGCCGCTGAAGTTCGGTTCTTTTCCGTACCAGTGTCAGAAGCGCAGGTGTTGCGCGTGAACTCCGACGCCGTTGCGGGCGACTGTGATCTGAAGCTGGTCTTGAATAACGATGGCGATGTCGCGGGAATCAAGTACATCGCGCCTGCAGAAACGAAGAACTTCGAGCTCTCGGACCTCCCGAGCGGACTGGTCATCCTGAGTCGCCAGGGCTATGACGTGGTTAAGCTCGTCTCGGCTTCCTTTGATCCGCATTCCGGTGGCGAGATCAAGATGGTCTATTTAAACAACGGCATCACCGGCTCCTACAAGACTTGGGCGATGCAGTTGACCCGCGCGGGATCCGAATGGTCCCTGACAGTCGACGAGCAGACGGGTCGACGCAGCTTCGCTTCGATGTATTTGAAAGCCAAAAAAGTCCTCGGTCAGATTGTCGGCATCGACAAAGTCACTGTCAACTAAGCTGCTTTCGCCCGCTGAATCCTGGAATCGTACCGGAGCAGGGATCGGAGCTCGATCACGAGCGCACTGAGCGAGCTCATCTCCGCCTCGGAGAGAGGTCCACCCTGCCCCGGCTCGATCCTGACCACACCGTGGTCCTCGTTGGCCATACCGGGTCGACCCGCAGTGAAGACCTGCGGAACTCCGCTTGGGCCCGCCCCGACCGAGGATTGAAAGCTCGCTACTCGCAGGAGCGCATGATCGAAAGCTTCGACCTTCCAGCCTCCGAGCGACTCTCCGATTCTTTGGAGGCATCCTTCTAGAATATCGCTCTGTGAATGACCTCTCGCCACGCGGTCCGAGGCTTCGACCAAAATAGCGATGACCGGTAGCCGTGATTCCGTCGGAACTTCAGAAACCGCTGTTTGCTGGGGACGACCCTCCCGGGACTTTGAATTTCCCGCTGAATCACGATCGGTCCCGCTTGAGTCTCGTGCGTCAGCACGACGAGCCGCTTCCGCTTTTTTGAGTGCTTTGCGCTCTGCCCTCATCTGTCTTTTCCTGGCCAAGTGGTCACGGATTGGGCTCGGGCCCGCATCAGGGCACTTTAGACGCGAGCTTCCTCCAGGGAATACCCCTTGATCGAGGCGCTGGGATGCCTGCTGTCCTGCTTTCTTCAAGCTGGATTCTTCGTCCAGCCGAGTTTGGACAGAGGCTCTCGTCGCGGTGGCGGCTTCTTTCGCGGTGGCGGCTCCTTTCGCGGTGGCGGCTTCTTTCGCGGTGGCGGCTCCTTTCGCGGTGGCGGCTTCTTTCGCGGTGG
>JAYVNB010000334.1:0-2861 GCA_043759365.1 Bacteriovoracaceae bacterium
CGCACTTGTCAAACTCGCCCAAACTGCCTATGACCTTTGGATTCAACGCCCCAGACTGCCAGGAGATCTCATGCAAGTAGGCCGCAATGAGCCCTGCCCTTGTGGCAGCGGCAGTAAATTCAAAAAATGCTGCCTCAACGAAAAAAAGGTTGCCGAGATCGGTGATCTTCTTTGGCGGCAGCTCGGCTCCATCCATGATGAAATGGCCAACCGGCTTCTGGAGCATGGGATACGTACGTTCGGGCGCGTGGCGATCGAGGAAGCCTGGGAAGAGTTCTGGTGCTGGGAGAGCGACGACCTTTTCCTAGCCAAACCGGAACAGAATCAACTCTTTATGCCGTACTTCCTCTACAGCTGGACACCCGATGTCGAGACATCCACCCACAAAGAAGCGCCCGAAGATACGTCGATCGCGGCTGACTATCTGGCAAGACGCCGTGGGTATCTCACCGATTTGGAGCGGCGCTTTCTTCGCGCGAGTTTGGACGCGCCTTTCAGTTTTCACGATGTGATCGACGTCGAACCAGGCGAGTGGTTTGTTTTGAGGGACATCCTCATCGGTAGCGAGGTCAAGGTCATCGAGCGAACTGCTTCTCGACCCGCCCGGAAGGGCGACATCATCTTTGGAAAAGTCGTCCAAATCGATCATGTGGCCATGCTCTGCGGCACCGGATGGGTAATAATTCCGCCCGCATGTAAGCAGCCGATTCTCGAACTTCGAAAAATACTGCAGGAAGCTCCGTGCCGCCTAGGGGCCCCGATCAACGCCGCCACGCTACGCGATTACGATATCGAGATCCGAGAGCCTTTCCTTGATATTCAGAGAGCGCTGCTCGCGCCACCAAGACTTCAGAACACCGACGGCGAGGCACTCTCGTTCCACAAGATCACCTACGCGATCGATTCATCGCAGGTCGCGTTCGATCAGCTCAAAAACCTGACGTTGATCCAGGATGAGGCCGAGCTACTGGAGGCCGCCGAGATCGGACCTGACGGTGCGATCCTGAAAGCGAGGATTCCGTGGCATAAGCGCGGCAACGCCCGACATACGGAATGGGAGAATACGGTAATGGGCAGCCTCCACATCGACGGCAGTACGCTTACGATTGAAGTGAATTCAGCAAACCGCGCCAAGAAAATTCGTAAGGAAGTGGAAAAGCGACTCAAGGGTCACGCCGTACACCAGAGCACCGTACTGCAATCGCCTGAGTCGATGATGCGCGAGCACGACCGGCTTCGCAGTCCCGAAGATGACGCCCAACCCGAGCGCGAGAAACAGGAGCTTATGAGCCGCCCGGAGGTTCAGGCCCATCTGCGACAGACGATGGAGGCGCACTGGGCGAAGTGGTTCACCACGAAGATCCCGGCGCTGGGGGGCAAAACGCCACTTCAAGCGGCAAAGACCCCGGATGGACGCGAGATGCTGGAGGCCCTTCTTGCCGATTACAGGCGGAACGACGAAAAGACGATTCTCTCCTACCGGCCTGACTACGCGAAAATGCGGGAGCGCTTGGGATTGCCGTTTCGTCCCGAATAACGGAGTTCATGAGAATGGTGACGCCGTTGACTCACCGGTATCGATTCGGATCATAGCTTGTGCACACCGATTGATCGCTCATATTCGGGCAACCCCAGCTTCGCCCGGTGTTGGCGAGTGCTACACGGCGCAGCTCGGTGATCGCCTTCCAAACGACCTCACCGCGGCCCGAGGCGACTGACAGGACAATGAACGTGACGACGACTCCGACGATCCCTGATAATGACGGCATACACTCCCCTTTCCAAAATGACTTATAGCTTCCCGGCCCGAAGCCGGTAGACACGGCTCGCCGTGTATCGAGTCCAGGCGGCTCCCTGCCGAGTGAACAGATTACGACGACGCAGTTCTTCAGCGACCTGACCGAATGACAACCCCTGGCGATCCCGAAGTTCCACGATCAGACGTGCGATTTTCATCTCTCTCGGATTCGATTCGAGCCGCCCTTTGACCACTCGATGGCCGAACGCCGGATTCGGGAAACGGTAATTCTCTTGGGAGCGTCCGCGACCGGGGGACTTCGATACTCCCGCTTGACGAAGTCGCCCCAGAACCGTTTGCTTCGAGAGCCCGAACTCCTCTCCAATCTGCGCGGCCGATAAGTTGCCAGAAAGGTACTTTTCGCGCAGAGTGGTGTTATCGAGCCGCTTGGGCGCGACGAAAACCTGAATGCTGTCATAGACGCATGGGCGGTTCGCCTGGCGTAACGGTTGGTCCACCAAAATTGAGAACCCTGCTCAGGTAATGAGCAGGGTTTTTCGTTTCTAATAATAACAATAACTTACTGAGTGGGAGCTGGTTCATCTCATTGCGCGTCATCATCCGAAATCATTCGAAATAACTGGATTTGTCGTTCCTGTGTAGTGATCCCATGTAGTAATTCATCGTTTACTACTGCCATGTCTAAATATGTAGACCGATACTTAGGCATTGGCTACCGCAGAGGACAGCATGGCCGGTAGAAGTAAGAAGATCATCCTGACAAATGAAGCTCGAGTGCTTCGCATCCTCCGTATTCTCAATGGGTTCTCTATGAAGGAAGCTGGAAGCCGCGCGGGAATCTCCGATTCCATGATTGCGCATATCGAGACAGGTCGGACTAACCCGCCCACGGGAGTACGCCTTGAAAAGCTACTAGAGGTGTACGGGATTAAGCCAAAGTCGTTCTATGAGCGCGTCCGGCGGTATCAGGAGGAAGTGTCGCCTAAAGATGAGCTAACTCAACTCTGTCCTGTCCGGGCAGGGGTGACAGTAAACGGTTGAATCAGCAAGATAGGTTCCCGCTCAGCATGGCTGGACCTGGCTCCAGTGGCTTCTTCTTCGG
>JAYVNB010000335.1:0-2859 GCA_043759365.1 Bacteriovoracaceae bacterium
CGTTCAAGCGGCGGGATCGATTTCCGGAGGGTTGCGGTCGGGATGAGGTTCTCCGCCCATGTCGTCGGGCAGTTCGTCCTCGTCTTCCACCATGAGAAGAGGTGCATCATCAGCATCCTCTCCCTCTGGAAGTTCCTCATCCTCGTCCTTTTGAGCGGGTGCAGCAGTACGAGCGGCTTTCGCCGGTCGACCTGGCCCGTTCATCGGGGGAGGGAGCACGCCCGCCACTTCCATGCAATGGAGTGACGAATAGCGTGTCTGGGAAGTCGGGAGACAGCGAAATGTTTTCTTACACCCACAAGCGCAGGTCCGTTCCTCGAGTTTCACCTCTCTATCCTGTGCAGAGAATGTACCGGGATGCAAGGCGTGAATTCATAGGGGGCATTCGAACCGCGGGATCCCCCCCCTCAATCGTGCCCGCGCCTGCCGAGGCAGGCCCCGAGAGGGAAAAAGGTTTCCACCCCATTTCGGCTCCTTTCCAGCGTGGCTGCATCGAGTTGCCACCGTCCTGGCTCGGCAAGCAAGACCACAGTGGAGCCTCCGAACAGGAAGTGACCTTTCTCCTCTCCCCTTCGAAACGGCGCGTTTTCGGCATGGCTCTGCACGATTTTGCCGACACTCATCGCGCCGATTTCGACGTAGGCGAGTCGGCCGAGGCTCCGAGTGTCGAGCAGGGCCACTCGTCGTTCATTGGTCATGAGGATATCGGGCTTCGTCTTGAGCGCGATCGGGCTCACTGAGTGCAGTGCGCCCGCGAGGGAATAGCTGGAGGCAGTAGTTCCATCATCCGGGTAATGGTAGCGATGATAATCGACCGGGCAAAGTCTCGCAATCCAAGCTGGACCGTCGATGAAGGGTTGGGCGTGGGTTGAGCCACCCAGCAGATCGTTCACCGTCAACGCGATCCCCTTGACCGGATATCTCTCCTCGGGATCCAGTCGCTCGAAAGCGGTGTACCGGGCTTCCGCGAACGCGGGAAGTTCTCCGGATCCAGCGGCGAAGGGCCTGCGACCGAGCTTAAACTTCCGAATGAAGAACTCGTTGAAGGTTTTGAAGGGACCCGACTCGTATTCCTCCATGTCGATGCGGTAGTCGCGGATGAATCGTTCGATCTTCCGGGCGCTCCAAGCCGTATCTTGGAAGCCTCCGTAAAAACGGCTGAACCAAGGTTTGTTCAAGAGGCCGCTCGACAGCAGGCGACCGGGCCCGGTTTCGTAGAGCCAACGAAGGGCACTCTCGCCGAAAACGACTTCAGTTTGAACGCATCCGGTGCGGCTATCCCAAAAAGAGATCGGTTCCATGTGTGGAACAAAGTTAGCTTGAGTGCGCGTGAGAGTGCAAGTCGGGGTTCAGTCCAGATCTTGCTCCAGTTGGGATCATGGGCAGGTCGAGACCCGCAGTATGATTTTTCCGATGTGTTCGCTGCTCTCCATCCTGCGATGGGCGAGTTCCACGTCGCCTAAATCGTAGACGCGGTCGACAACGATTTGAACCTGTCGGGACTCGAGCAGTGGCCATACCTTTTCAAGGAGCTGGGAGGCGATCTCACTTTTTTCAGCGATTGACCGGGGTCGAAGTGTCGAGCCCATCAGTGTCAACCGCCGGGTCATGAGGAGATTTAGTTTCAAAGTGACCTGCGGTCCTTGGAGGAAGGCGATCTGGACGAGTCGACCGTCCAGAGCCAGCGCTTCGAGGTTTCGTTCGAAGTAGGATCCGCCGACCATATCCAAGATCAAGTTGGCGCCCCGGTTCTCCGTGAACCGACGCGTCTCGGCAACGAAGTCGAGGCTTTTGTAGGGAATGGCGAGATCAGCACCGAGCTCGAGGCAACGGCGACATTTTTCCTCGGATCCCGCGGTCGTGATCACGCGGGCACCTCGGGCATGCGCAAGCTGAATTGCAGTCACTCCAATCCCACTTGAGCCGCCATGGACTAAAAAAGTTTCATCTTTCTTCAATCGACCTTGGTCAAAAACATTGCTCCAGACGGTAAAGAAAGTCTCGGGTATCCCTGCCGCTTGTTCAAAGGACAAACCTTTCGGTAGGGGTAAGCAGTGGCTCTCGGGTGCGAGGCAGAACTCGGCGTATCCTCCGCCTGGAGTCAGGGCGCAGACCCGGTCTCCGGGTTTCCAGCGTGTCGCTCCCGGACCGCATGCTTCGACCACCCCCGAAACCTCCAGGCCGAGAATCGGCGAAGCCCCTGCCGGAGGGGGATAGGTGCCAGATCGCTGGGCGAGGTCAGGGCGATTCACTCCTGCCGCCACTACTCGAATCAAGACTTCGCCTTCTCGAGGTTCTGGACGCGAACCGGTTCCGACGGAAAGGACTTCGGGTCCGCCCGGCTTTTGGAATTGAATCAAACGCATGGAGTTCATGCGGCCTTGATATGCCGGCTCTCCGCGATCAAATCCAGAACGAAGTCCAAAACGAGTGAATAATGGGTCAAAGTGACGGGTTTACCCTCTTCAATTTCTTTCAATTCGAATTCGCATTTTTTCTGGATCACGATCAGCATCTTTTGAAGCTCGCTGACTTTGTGGTGAAACCGGATCGCCTCGTCAGTGGCCGTACGAAGATCGTCGAGCGTCGCTGTGCCGAGTGTTAAAGCCGCTTGGATTCTTTCGATTTCCTTCAATGTCATGGGAGCTTGTTCTTGCATCCGGCGTGCTCAATTCTAACTGCCCCCCCACGCTGTTGTGCAAAGTGACAGGCCCACAGCCAAGCAGCTGAATGGGCACTCGGATTGCGACTTCTCGGTCCAATGAAAAGCAGTGGCCCGAGTGTTTTCCGAAAGAAATTGAGCCCCCCCTGCCCCTTCCCGGGGTGTGTCAGTACGAGTTTGAGTCCGAGTGCCAGTCG
>JAYVNB010000336.1:0-8893 GCA_043759365.1 Bacteriovoracaceae bacterium
CAACTTGGCGTCCCACGTTCAATCGAATCGTGAACCAGAACTCCGAGCCTGCCCCAGCTGTGCTTTCGACACCCAAAGCCCCGCCCATCAGTTCGACGATTCGTTTGCAGATCGACAACCCCAGTCCGGTTCCGCCATACCGGCGATTTGAAGCGCTCTCAACCTGACTGAAAGGCTGGAATATCCGGGTCATGCTCTCCGGTGAAATCCCGATTCCAGTATCCGCGACTTTGAAGCGAAGCTGCAACGATCCAGGCTCCGGGGACGGATCACAAACCACTTCGAGAGCGACGCTCCCTTGCTCGGTGAACTTCAACGAGTTGCCAATCAGGTTCACCAGGACCTGGCGAAGTCGAGTCGGATCGACTTGGACCTCGTGAGGCACTGCTGGATCGAGTCGGGAAATGAGCTGCAAGCCTTTTCGTTCTGCCGCCAAACTGAAAGACTTCAAAGTCTCTTCGATGAGCTGGAACAAATCCACATCACGGGCCTGAATCGAGAGCTTGCCGGCCTCGATCTTCGAAAAATCCAAGATGTCATCGATGATCCCGAGGAGCGATTCGGCCGAGTTCTTGACGATGCCGATATAGTCGCGCTGCTGGGGACTGAGCTGGGTATCGAGAAGAAGCGAACTCATCCCGAGCACCCCGTTCATAGGAGTTCGGATTTCATGGCTCATATTGGCGAGAAACTCCGACTTCAATCGCGAGGCCTCCAGTGCCGCCTGCTCTCGAAGGGAGACCTCCCGAAGCGCTGCTTCAGCGCGCTTGCGTTCCGTCGAATCCTTCATGATGCTTGAGAAGCCCCGCAGACTTCCGTCTGAGCTGCGGAGGGCCGTCAGGACGTGATTGGCCCAGAAGTTCGCCCCCCCCCTGCGGAGCCTGAAACCTTCGGTCTCGATCTGCCCCTGACTGCGGGCTGCCATCAGCAGTTGAACCGGTTCACCTGTTTCAGCGGACGATGGCGGAAAAAACACTTCGTAGGAACGTCCTACGATCTCACTCGTCTGATAACCCGTGGTGGTTCGCGCTCCTGAGTTCCAGGTGATGACGATCCCTTCCGGATCGAGCATGAAGATCGCGTAGTCCCTGACGCCTTCGATCAGGACGCGAGCCCGCTCCTCGCTTTGCTCTAGGACTTCCTCGGAGCGTTTCCGCTCACTGATGTCGCGACCGACACCAATGAGCCCGACCACATTTCCACCCTTGTCCCGATAAGGGGACCGGGAGATGTGATAGATCCGCTCGCCGGCGGGAACGGGGATGCGTTCTTCGAAGACGAATGGGCGACCGCTTTGAATGACTAAACGATCGTGCCCGGCCATCACTTGGGCGACTTGGGGCTCAAAAAGCTCGGCGTCGGTCCGGCCCAAAATCCCATCTTCGTCCAAGCCCGAGATCCGGCAACCCGCCGGATTGATCATGAGGTAGCGGCCCTCGGCGTCCTTGAGAAAAACCGCGTCCGCAGTACCGCCAATGACCGTCTGGAAGACCTCCTGGTCGGTCCCCAGACCGCCAAACCCGGTACTCATTAGGAGTGGAACTTGCCCGCTTCCTTCGGAAGCTGGAACCGGTATCCCGAGCGAGGCACTGTCTCGATGTACTCAGATTTTTCAGCCATCTTTTGTCGAAGGGAGCAGACGTGCCGATCGATGATCCGATCGATCACGTGCACGCTCTCGCCCCAGACCGCGGCTAGGAGTTGCTGACGGGAAACGATCGCCCCTTCGTTCCGCATGAAGTAAAAGAGCAGCTTGAACTCAATCGGAGTGAGGTGAAGGTCCTTCTCCGGGGATTGACCCTCCACCAGGAACGCGCGCTGATAGGGCACGTCCAGCTTGAGGTCGCCTTTGAGGATCTTCTCTTCAATATCCTTGGCTCCCGAACGAGGACGCCGGAAGCGCGCGTCGACGCGGGCGCGCAGTTCGAGAGGATCAAAGGGTTTCACGATGTAGTCATCGGCTCCCAAGGCGAAACCCTGGACCTTGTCTGGCACGCTGCTGCGTCCGGTGAGAAAAAGAATAGGGATGTCCAATGCCTTCGATTCGTTTCGGAGCTTGCCGCAAAGCTGAAAGCCATCCCCATCCGGAAGACCCACGTCGAGCAGAATGAGATCGAACGCGGTCTTGCGGACCTCCATCAACGCTTCCGATGCCAATGCAACGCAAGTCAATTGGTAGCCTTCACCCAGGCTTTTTCTAACCAAAAACTGGAACTCCGGAGAGTCCTCAATAAGTAGGACATTCGGCATAGTCCTCAACCTTAACCGGGGACGCTCTGGAAGCCACCGAATTTCTTGTCAATCGACCGCGTTCACACCCATCGCGAGCCGGAACCGACCTCGATGCTCAGGCCAAAGTCGCTCGGCATCCAAAGCGAGATTCTCGGCGGGGTCGAGCTTACCGCGACCCGCCAGACTCCGAATCAAAATTTCATAGATCAACGGATCCCGGGCTCCCCGCTTCACCAGCGACCAACCCTGACCGATCACCACGATCGGATCCAACATCCGCTCCTGGATCGCGTACTCAAGCGCGAGATACTCGGGAGAGTTGCGACCGGCGACGGGAAATCGCCCGAGCAGGCCCAGCGCCTCCGCAGTCAGGCCGACCTCAGCCAATCGCAGAATCGCCTCCCTCAGGACCCGGGTCTCGCCACCGGAGGAAACAGCCGCTTTGCGAAAATAGTCGGAGCCCCTCGCGTACTCGCCGCGCGCGATGAAATGCTTCCCTCCGACCAAGAGCGCGGCATACATCGCCCGCGTCAAGGGTTCGGACCTCAAGGGGGTCTGGGTGAACAAATCGTAATACTCGGCGATATGGGCGAACTGGCCCGTTTTTACAGCCAATCGGATGATCTGATCCAACCTCTCCGCAAACTCCCGCATGTGTGCAAGACCTTTGCGGGCCAGCTCGTAGGCTTCCGTTTCGCGTCCCGACACCCGGAGTTTGTCGAAAAGACCGAGAATCCTCAGGCGCGTGCGGGCGTCCTCCTCGATCCCGTAGGAGAGGGTCCGCGCAAGATCGAATTTCCGGACGGCCTCGGTCACTGACTTTTGCGCGACTTGGACTAAAGGCGAGACTCGCGCGGTCATTTTCCCGGCCTTCAGTTTGCCGAGGACCATTTTAAGTAGCAAAGTCTTGAAGTCGCTCGGAGGGATCGGCCGGGTGAGGATCAAGTCGACATTTTCGCCGCGCTCCTTCGCCCAAGAAGTCTCCGCCAGCGAGTCCGTCAGGACCACCCCAGTCGACTCGCGCCCCGGAACGTCGAAAAGCCTCTGCTTTCGGATCAGCTCGACCCCACATTGCTGCTCAGTACCGAACTCCACAATCAAGAGGCGGGGCCTGACCTTAGGAATCATCCCTTTCGCTTCAGAGTAACTTCCGCAGCAATGGATGTCGGAGGGTCGCAATCCCATCTCGATCAGCTGACCCGCGAGCTGCGCCCTTCGGGCGGGGTGGGATTCCACGATCATGACAGTGAAAGCGTTCATCCGACAAATCCCTTTCCGTCAACTCCATGACGCCAACGCGGACGTTCAGTCGGTTTTGCCTCCGGGTCGCCTCCGACTCACTAACCTTGTCGGCTTCCCTCACTCCCAACTGTAGCCAGCTAAAAGCAAATATTCTGATCTCGTTGAACAATCCTTCACAGCGTTGACCCGGGGGTCTTGCTACAATGAAAGTTGCAACCCAACCAGGAGACCCGCCCGCATGTTCGATCCCAAGACCCGCATCCTCGTAGTCGACGACATGATGACGATGAGGAAACTCGTCTCGAAAGTCTGCAGGGACCTCGGATTCAGCGATCTCACAGAAGCCGCGGACGGAATCCTCGCTTGGGAAGCGATCACCAACGCCTCACCCTCTTTCGGTCTGGTCATCTCCGACTGGAACATGCCCAACTGCTCCGGACTCGACCTCCTCAAGCGCGTCCGAGCGGACTCTAGGTTCGCCAAGCTCCCCTTCGTGATGGTCACCGCCGAGGCCGAGCAGCACCAGATCATCGAAGCCGTCAAATCCGGAGTCAGCAACTACGTGATCAAGCCGTTCACGGGCGATATCCTTAAGGAAAAGCTCGAAGCGGTACACAAAAAGATATCGGGCAAGTAAAACTATGAACAAGATCATCCTGGAATGCATCCTCGAAGCCGTTCGCAAGGCGTTTTCCATCCAGGCCTCCACTCAGGTCCAAATCACGGCTGTGCAGCCAGGCAAAGCCGATACCCGTCCCCGTTCCGACATCGCGGCGATCCTCGGGATGGGCGGATCGGCCATGAGTGGGTCGATCGCACTCTGCATGCCGTCCACGACTTTCCTCGGGATCGTCAACCGGATGCTGGGCGAGAACTATGCGCTGATCACCCAGGAGAATTCGGATGCAGCGGGTGAGCTCCTCAACATCGTCTATGGACTTGCCCGGACCCAGATCAATCTCAAGGGTTTCGATTTCACGCCGGCCATCCCGACGGTCGTGCGGGGCGAAAAACTCGAACTCTCTGGCCCCGGACAGGGGGGAGGCCTCATCGCCGAGATCCGCTGCGAGACGGACCTGGGTCCCTTCCATCTTGAAGTTACCTTGAAGGATACGCCTCCCAAATGACGGAAACGAAGGATCCGATCACAGTCCTGGCCGTCGATCTTGACCCGATCTCGACTGAGATCGCGACCCAGGTTTTCGGCCCCTCGCGGTTACTAGGAAGGCCTTACGATCTGGAAAAACTACTGGAGGAAACCTTCGATCCTCCCCCGATCATGATCCTCTGCGGCCGACCCCCGGAAGGGCTTTCCCTCAATGAAGTGGCCCAAGCGTTTCGGATGCAACACCAGTCTATCCCGATCCTCTACCTCACGACGATCAGGGAGGGACATGATCGCAAAATTTTCCAGAAGAACGGCTTCACGGATGCGTTTTTGCTCCCGGTGGAACGGGACTTCCTGATCAATTTCCTGAAGGAAGCTTTTTCTCTCGCCACCCAAGGTAAGATCAAGTCTTACCGGAGCGTCAAGCTAATCGACATCGCCCCTGGAGTCGCGCTCGATTTCGACACCTACCTCTACATGCCGGCCAACAAGAAGCACATCCGGTACAGTTCCGCCGGTGATCCACTCGATGCCGAGCGGGTGGAGAAACTGGCCAAACACCAGATGTCCAGCATCCACATCGCAAGCGATCAAATCAAAAGCTTCTACCAATACACCGCGAAACAGCTCAAAAACCTCGGTACCAACGGTGCGATCAGCGAAACCGAGCGCCGGGACCGAATGCAGGGAGCGATCCGGGACCTGATGAGCGGCATGTTCAGTGAGTCCTCGCAAGATTCTACGATCGAGAAAGGCCGTTCAATCATGGGGGACTGCCAAGAGATCGTGAAATCCTACATCACGACTGGAAACGTAACGGGTGAAAAGAAGAACACTTGGTATGAAAAACTCATGAATGCCCAGAACGCGGGGGCCAACACCCACTCGCATGCGGCGAACGTCGCGACCTTCGCCGCTCTGTTCTCGATGGGGCTCGGGATCGGCGAACCCGAAAGCCTGGCCATGGCTGGACTTCTCCACGACATTGGTTTGGTCGATGTGCCCGCCGAAATCCAAACCCGACCACGCAGCCAATGGCTTCCAGACGAGAAGGCGGCTTACGAGCGCCACCCCGAGCTCTCCATCAGCCTCATCAAGGCCCGCAAGATGATCGTGCCCGAGCTGGTCATGAAGATGATCGCACAACATCACGAACGATTTGATGGAAGCGGCTACCCGCGGCAGCTCCAGAGTTCGCGCATCCTCCCCGAAGCGCAGGTCCTCTCCTTGGCCGACGAGTTCGACGATCTCTGCAACCCCTGCGACGGCCGCACTCCGCTGAAGCCCCTGGAAGCGGTCCAGGAACTCTCCCGGGGGAACCTCTTCGACCCCGAGCTCACCCGAAAACTCTCCAGCCTCTTAAAAAGTTGAAATAAGGTCCTGACTCACCATGAGCAAATGTTTCCTCATCGAAAAGCGCCCCACCTACCACAGTATGAAGCTGTGCGGCCCAATGAGCGTCGAATCGGTCCGCGACTTAGAAAAAGAGATCCAGCAACTGACGACGGCTCCCATTCTTCCCTTGATCGTCAACTGCGAAGGAATCACCGACCTTTCCCCGGCCTGGCTCCGCCTCCTCGCGCGAGTCGCCAAAGAGCTTCGTTCGTGCAACTCGGTTCTCAAACTCGCGCACGTTTCTCCATTGTTGCAGGAGGTCCTGGTGACCGAAGGACTGAGCTCGAGCCTCAGATCGTCGCCCACGGTCCACCAAGCGCTCCTTGAGCTTGGCCTGGCCACTCCCCGTCAAATGGATGTGAACTTCATCAATCCGTTCCTCATCGCAACTGCCCACGTCCTTCAAGTCCAGGCCTCCACCCAAGCTCTTGCGGGAAAACCGGTCCTGAAGACCGCAGGGTCCCAGCTCTTCGGCGACATCTCAGGAGTGATCGGACTGGTCTCCGATGCTTTCGTAGGAACCGTCGTGATCACTTTTCCGGAATCAACTTTCCTCAAGATCATGTCCCGGATGCTCGGCGAGGAATTCAAAGAGCTCACTCCCGAGATTCGCGATGGCGCAAGTGAGCTGACCAACATCATCTTCGGACAGACTAAACTCCTCCTGAACGAAAAAGGGTTCGGGATCCGCACCGCGATCCCTTCAGTGGTCACCGGAAAAAGTCATTCCATCCAAACCCTCTCCCAAGGTGGGCCTCGGGTCGCCGTGCCGTTCAAAACCGATATCGGCGATTTCGAGATCGAGATCTGTCTTTCGGGCTGAGGCTCTCGGAGTGAGGTCAAAGCTCGTTGACGCAACGCCCGTTGCGACGTAAGCAGCTGCTCCGATAAGCTGCACCCATGATCCGGATTCTCGGTGCGCTTCAACCCGACTACGAGCGCCTCCTCACCTCGGATGCTTTGGGGTTCGTCGCTCGGCTTCAGCGCCGCTTCGAACTGATGCGCCAAACCCTGCTTTCAGATCGGCTATCCCGTCAGAATCGAATTCGGTCGGGCGAGATGCCAGGCACCCGTCCGGAGACACGCCGCATCCGCGAAGGCGACTGGCAGGTTCGGCCCGCACCCCGCGACTTGCAGCGCAGAGCGGTCGAAATCACGGGCCCAGTGGAACGGAAGTTGATGATCAACGCGCTGAACTCGGGAGCGGATGTGTACATGGCCGACTTCGGGGACTCGCTCTCGCCCACCTGGGCGAACGTCATCGAGGGCCAGATTCACTTGAGGGAGGCGGTCCGACGCCGACTTACTTTCCAAGGAGCGGACGGCAACGAGTACCGGTTAAACGAAAAGCTGGCCACTCTCGGGGTGCGGCCGCGAGGGTGGCACTTCGTCGAAAAGCATCTGACTGAAAAAGGCAGACCGATCTCGGCGTCGTTGGTCGATTTCGGATTGTACTTCTACCACAACGCACGCGAGCTTGTCGCAAGGGGAAGTGGACCCTATTTCTACCTGCCCCAACTCGAATGCGCTAACGAAGCGCGCCTCTGGCACCTGATCTTCGAAGCTGCCGAGTCCGAACTGGGACTACCCACAGGGACTGTGCGGGCGACTGTCCTCATTGAGACGATTCTCGCGTCTTTCGAAATGGAAGAGATTCTCTATGAGCTCAAGGAGCATGCAACCGCGCTGAACGCCGGACTGTGGAACTACTTTTTCAGTGCGATCCAGAAGTTCTCGCACTCGCCAGATTTCCAGTTTCCGGATCGCTCACAGCTGACGGGGGACCTTCCTTTCATGCAGGCCTATGCCGAACGCCTAGTCCGCACCTGTCACCGGCGCGGTGCCCATGCGATCGGCAGCCTGTCCGCATTCATCCCCAGTCGGCGCGATCCCGAAATGAACCGGGCCGCGCTCGAAAAGGTCAGAGAAGACATGGATCGGGAAGCACTCCAGGGTTTCGACGGGACTTGGGTTGCCCACCCTGACCTGGTTCCATTGGCGCGGGAATCCTTTGAAAAACACCTCCTAGGGCGCCCTCATCAGCTGGAAGCCCACCTTGAAGAAGCCCTCCCCGAAGACGCGCGGCTCCTGGATTTCGAGGTCGTCGGGGGACAGATCACCGAGGCCGGTGTCGCCTCCCATGTCTCGGTTGCCCTCGCCTACCTCGAGGCTTGGTTGCGAGGTCAAGGTGCGGTCACGATTCATAACCTCAGGGAGGACGCTGCAACCGCCGAAATTTCAAGCGCCGAACTCTGGCATTGGATCCGGCATGGAGCTGTCCTGAACGACGGCAGGTCCTTCACTCCCAAACTCTACGGCCAGATCCGCGACCGCGAACTGCTCGCGCTCGGAGGACTTGAAAGCGGACGATTCAGAGACGCCACCCGGGTCCTCGACCAACTCGTCCTCGACGATAAGCGGGGCGACTTCCTGACCGTGAGCGCCTACAAATACCTCGAACCCGAAACCCAGGAGAATCAACGCGCATCTTGATCGATGCCAAACCATCGGGGGCAAAACTATCCGGATCAATCGATTGATTCATCTAACAACTCCCCGATCGTGGCCGAGGCGGGTGAAGGGGGAAGGGCTATCCGCTTAAAAAGCAGTGTGATCCAAAAGCAGCCAGCCCGATCACCGTGACTCCTGCCATGAAACGTCCCACATCCGCGATGGGATCGGCATTGCCGATTTTGGAGTAAACATAGTTCTGCACGTCGAAAATTCCGACTTCACCCGTCACAGGCTCAAAAGCGAAATTTCCTGGATGTGCATCACCCAGGATCACTCCGGGGCAAAATCGAGGCGCGTTTTCATATCGGGCAGTCGCGGCGCGAAATAACTCGGCAAGCCCCAACGCTTTCGCGCGGGACATCCCGACCTGGGCACCCAGAGCCCGACTGAATTCGGAGTGGG
>JAYVNB010000337.1:0-24828 GCA_043759365.1 Bacteriovoracaceae bacterium
TCTTCAACAGCTCTTGTCCCCTCTCCGTTGCGATCGACTCAGGATGGAACTGGACCCCATGCACATCCAACTCTCGATGGCGGAGCCCCATGATGATGCCCTCCTCGCTCTCGGCTATGACTTCTAGGCATTTCGGAAGCGACTCCCTTTCAACCATCAACGAATGGTACCGCGCTACTCGTAATGGACTAGGAAGTCCGGCGAAAACACCTTGAGCCTCATGGCGGATCGCAGAGATTTTTCCATGCTTGGGGCGAGGTGCCCGCACCACGCGGCCCCCGAAAGCCTGTCCGATCGCCTGATGCCCGAGACAAACGCCCAGGATCGGAAACCTTCCTGATAGTTCCCGAATCACACTCAAGGTAATTCCGGCAGAGTCCGGTGTCCCTGGCCCGGGAGAAATCAGGATCCGTTCCGGCCTCAAATCCGCAATCTCGGAAAGCGTGACTGCATCGTTCCTCCGTACCAAACAAGGATAACCTTGCGCTTCACAAGCCTGCTTGAGATTGTAGGTGAAGGAATCGTAATTATCGATAAGTAGGATCATCGATCAGCCCTACTGAGGTGGGCCAAAAAACCCGCCACGGCCAGTGCTCGACGGGCAACCCTACTTTTATGCTGAACTTCCAAATACTCACTCTCCGCCCGTGAATCCGCAACGATCCCCGCACCGGCTTGGACGATCGCCCTGCCCTCCCGCACTTCCAGGCTTCGGATCGAAATGCATGAGTCAAGGTGACCCGAAAAACCGGCCACGATTACTGCCCCGCCGTAGAAACCCCGAGGCTCAGGCTCGATTTCCGAGATCAGCTGCATGGCGCGGATCTTGGGAGCACCCGAGAGAGTGCCCGCCGGAAAGCAGGCCGCCAAGGCCGAAAGGGGTCCTTCGTCAACGGCCAACTGACCAGTTACCTTGGACACGAGATGCATCACTCCCGCGAACTTTTTGAGTTGCATGAAAGTTTCGACTCGCACTGATCCCGGCCGGGAGACCTTACCTAGATCGTTTCGAGCTAGATCAACGAGCATCAAATGCTCGGCTTTCTCTTTTTCGCTCCGAAGCAACTGCCTTTCAAGTTTGCGCTCCTCGAGAGGGTCCGAACTCCGAGGACGAGTGCCGGCGATCGGATGGGTCTCCAGCTCGTTCCCCCGGAGGCTCACCAGCATTTCAGGCGATGCGCCCAGCAGCGCCCCGCGTTCCGTGGCCAGATAAAATCGATAGGGCGAAGGCCCCAGTTCTCCGAGGATCCGAAACAACTCGAGAGGATCGCCTTCGAAAGGTGCACTGAATTTCTCTGAAAGTACCGCCTGAAAAATGTCGCCTGCAAGGATATGGGCCTTGAGCTTGACTACACCTTCGATGAAGCCTGCGTGTCCTAGCATCGAATCCATATCTTCGATCGGGAAAGCAGGTACCTCCTCTTCGGAAGGAAGGACTGTTTTGAACGGAATTTGCAATTTCGCCCGGGCTACTTCCTCCCTCATTGATTCAAGATCACGTCGAGCTTGGAGCATCCCTTCTTTCGAATCTGTTTCAGATGGGAAATAGCCACTGATAAGGCTGATTTTTCCCTGTGTGAACACAATGAGCTTTTTGAAGAAATGAATTTCGGCATCGACTTGGGAAGTCGACTCCGAAGAAACCGCCTGCAGGTTCCCGGGAGTCGCGCAAAGCACCGGCTCCAGCAGTCGAATACTGTCGTAGGAGAAATAACCGAGCGCGGCTCCCGCAAAAGGAGTTCTGTACGGATCCGGTTCGGCGAAATTCGCCTTCAGTCGTTCGCCCACGATCGAAAACGGATCCCCTTTCAGGAAACTCACCTGCCCCGAGGACTTCTCAAGCCGTGCTTCCAAGCCCCGAAACTGGATCGTTTCGAAGGGCTCCACCCCGAGGATTGTCTCAGCTTCCCCGGAAACGGGATCGATCCGCTGAAAAAAGCTCGCTCGGGGAGAGGACCGAAGAAGCTCGCGAAAAACGGCGAGTGGGGTCACGCCCGGTTCTCCTTTCCCTTCCGCTGCAAACTCCTCCACAATAGGAATGAACTTCGGCTCCATCGAGTCATTCTGCCAGAGCCATCTGTTTACTTAAATCGAATATTCGCTCATGATTGGTTCCTTATGGAAACCAATCGACTGAGGCAGTTCTGTACCATAGTGGAGACCGGCAACCTCCGCAAAGCTGCGGAACTCCTTTCGATTTCTCATAGTGGCCTCTCCAAATCCATGCGGTCCCTCGAGCTCGAGACCGGCATCCCACTGTTCCTGCCCCATGGGCGAGGGATTGTGGTCTCCGATACCGGACGAAGTCTCTACGACCGGTGTGTCCCCTTCTTCAGCGAACTGGACCGCCTCCTCGGAAAAGCAAAGCCTGTCTCTCCCCACCTGCTCCGCATCGGATCCTTTGAAGTATTCACTTCCTACTTCGCGGGTAAACTCATGAACGAACACCTGACGCAACATGAAGTCGAAATCCACGAATTGGTTCCCGGTCGCCTGGAGGAGGCGTTGCTTCTGAAGCAAATCGATCTCGGAATCACCTACGAGCCGATTCCGCGCGAAGGGATCGAATACGTCAAAGTCACGCGACTGGAAATGGGCGCATTTCGTCTGGCCACTGCCTTCCTCGGAAAAAAAGTTTTGGAAATCCCCTTTGTGGTTCCGGTCAGCCCTCTCGAAGGGGCGCCTTCGGGAGTCAAAGGGCGGGATGGGTGGCCCGATGAGCGCTTCAGGAGAGACACGCGCTACCGGGTCGATTTGATGACCACTGGACTCGAACTCGTGCGCCAAGGTCTTTGTGCGATCTTCATTCCCCGCTTCGTCGCGCGACTTCACAACGAGGCGATCCGAACGGAACTCCAACTTGAAGCGCTCGAGCTACCCCGAGGATTCGGAACCGTCAAACGCGACGTTTACATCGTCAAGCGGGAATCGACACCGGAGTCCGCGGTCTCTCGAAAAATCGCACAGGCCCTGCGCAAGACCTGCTCGTGACCGGACTCTAGTGTAGAGCGGTGGCGTACGGGCTCATCCAAACCTGATTGTGGACTCGCACCAATGAGTCGACGGCTTGAGGATCCTCGGTCACCAACCCCACGTTTCGAGTGTTCAAGAAGTACCCCTCGCTCCAGTTGGCCGTCCCCACCCATGCCGAAGCGGAATCGATCACGAGATACTTGCTGTGCACGAGCCGACCGTAGGGGATCGCTCCTCCTGACCAAGCCGGAATGATCACGGTGCGGACTTCGACGTTCGGCAGTTGAGCCAGCGAAGCCAGCTCGGAGCGGCTTTTCTTCAATGCGATGGCATCGACCATCAACTGGACCCGCACTCCGCGAAGGGCCGCCTGCCGGATCGCGGAGTCCAGCACTGTCCAATTTCCGCTCAAACCTCGAATTGAGTAATCGTAGACCTGAATTTGAACCGAGCGTCGTGCCGAAGCCAAAAGGTTCGTGATCACGTCCAGACTCCAACGCGCGCCCGAGGGATTGTTCGATGGGGGCGTCGAATCCACCGCGACGCCGGAGGCACCGACCCCGGCTGCCGAAAAACGATCCAGCAGAAAATCCAGGAATCTCAACCCCGACTGTGCTGCAGCGGTCGGCACCAAAGCCACGCCTTGAGCCCAATCCTGATTGAAAACCGCTTCGACCGCTGAAGCCACTGGCGAATCAGCGACGCGTAACCCGACTTCGTGGATATGATCCAAGGCACGCCAATCAAAGTTGGCGCTTCCGACGTAGGTTTGCTGCCCATCGACCACGAAATACTTCGCGTGCTGTATCCCTCCCCAGCGCGAATAATCGATCGTCCTGGCTTCAATGTTCAATTGACTCCCTAAAATCCGGAGCGTTTCGGGATAAGTGGTGAAGAATTTCGCGTCCGCGAGGAACCGGACCCGTACTCCCCGGGATGCGGCCGCTTGAATCGCGGCCACGACTGGGGTCAAAGCTTCTCCCGTTTTTTCAGAAAGGTACATCTGCTCGAAGTCGATCTGATGCTGGGCGGCCTGGATCATTTCAAGCCAAACGGCTTGGGTCGTCCGCACGCCGGGAACTGCAAGTGTCGTCTCCACCGGGACCGACTGCACCACCTCGAGCGAACCTGCGACCGACTGCGCACTTCCAAAAACCAGATACCACCCGATCCAAAGACATGCTGGAATGGTCTGCTTCATGATTTCCCCCATTCAGGATGATAGGGGTCTTACCGCAGATTTCCGCGAAAGCGGGGTCCCAAGCGCAATCCTAACAAAAATTTAAGGAACTCCGGGCGATTCCTGAGGAGCAATCAGAGGCGGAAGTAAATCACTGAACCACAGAACACGCCCGCCCGAGGCAATGATCATGGATTGTACTTCGCGAATCTGAGCGGGTGCCGACATCAGTTGGTGAAGGTTTTCGCCGTGCCTGATCGCAACGACGGCGGCCGTGCCCGCACCGTAGCCCGCGTTCCACTCAGTCGGGTGCAACCGATAGGCAGCATTGACGAGCTGAGATACCGCCAGCGTCTTGTTCGCCGAAAGCAGATTAACGACGTTGGCCGAGACCAATGAGCGCAAGGGGACTTGATAGTGTTTGGTCGATATTCCATCTGGACTTCTGAGGTTTCGTCCAGTCGGGCACTTTCGAGAGTCCAACGCATACGAACCGATCCCGATGGAATCTTCGAAGTTCGTATACTGGGAGTCGGGAAAACTGCCCAATTCATTCGAATTTGCCGAGATCTGCGCAATATCGATGAAAAAGCCCCCGAAACCCTCCATACGCCGAGTTTCCCGAATGTAGGGGAACTTTGAAAGTCCAGTCGAGGTCCCGAACAGATTCGCCGGTGAAGCCAGATCTCGAACCGGAGTCACCCCTCTTCCTTGCCACTGAACTTGGGGCTGGGTATTCAGCCAGAGCGCGAATGATATGGCGCGTTGCTCGGCCTCTTCCAGCACATCCATCCGAACACCTCCCTTCCAATCCTGCATCTGCGCGCCTAACTGATTGGGAGGGACCACGAGACTTCGCGCGGAGTAGTCATTTCCTCGGTCCCAATTCATAGCTGTCACGGCAGGAGACTGCGAAACTCGGCGGTATTCGAAAACGGCCGCCCAAGGCGCAGAGCCGCCCGTGTCGTCGACCCAGAACTTGAACTCCCCTCCCATGGAAATATCGAAGTCCAATCCACCGGGAGGCGATCCGATCGGACCCAGATCATCGAGCTCTCCTGGGAGTGGTCGCCGAGCCTCAAGAGCGAGGGGAAAACCAAATCCCATCACACACTCAGGCTCCGGTGGCTCACTGGGACTGCCTTCAAATCCCAATCGATACCGGGCGCCACTCAATACGATCAGTTCTCCCATCTCGGTCCCGTCGATGAACACAGGGGCCGTTAGACGAAGTGTCTCCTTTGAATACCGCGGCGAATTCGCTTCGGAGTACCAGTCCTCGATTTCCGAGGAGAGCCGAACGGAATACGCCGCCGGTGGAACTCCCGTGGCCCGTCGCCGGACAAACTCCACGGAGGCGATGGACGAGCCCTGCATCCAGACTCGTTTGGGTACTGTTTCCAAGAACAAATGAAGTTGCCCGGAAGCTTCGTACGGAGCAAGAAGCTCGCGGAGTGCACGATTCCCTTCGGACGCCGGAAAGCAATGGGACGAGACCCAACAGCCCGCTTCGCTTCCTCGAACCTTCTGTAGAAGGGGAGCCATCGTTCTGAGGACTTCCTCCAGATGAGGATGGCCGGAAGAGAGCCCCGCTGAAATAAATCCCTGGGGGGCGATTACCCAATGATCCCCTTCAGGACGGCCATGGAGCTGAAGGAACTCCCGATCAGCCGACGACCATTGCGAAGGTTCGTCGATCGGCACTCCTTGAACGGTCAACTGCCCTCCGACCCAATCGGTCATTGAAGTCATACACACCCGGGTCCCTAATCGAAGGGCCTGTAGAGCCGCCGAAACCCCTCCGAGACTGGCTTCAGCAATGACTAAATCACAGATGGGGGAAGCCGAATCTGCCCAAGACTCATCCGGAGCTGCAATCGAGCCCAATGCTGCAGAAATTAAAATCAGTGCTAAGAAGTGCAAAGGTGACACGCCCAAGAAAGTAGCCGAAGTTTCAATTTTTAAAAGTCAGGAGTTTCCGGAGGCATCCAGCCCCTCGTCCGAAATTTGCTAACCGGGGTAAGCTTGATCGCTGGACACACACCTGCACGCGAATTATGACGCAAAGAGGTAACCCTGCATGACTTCTCACCCTTCGGCCGGCAAACCCGCCCTCGAGGCCTCCTTGATCGATGTACAATCGCTCCTTTCTGCCTATGCCGGGCAGACGCCCGACCCACATGACCCGCTGCAAAAAGTAGTTTTTGGAACTTCCGGACACCGAGGCTCTTCGCTCCTCGGAAGCTTCAATCAAGCCCATATCCTGGCCATTGCCCAGGCCACTTGTGAATACCGGAAAACAGCGGGAATCAGTGGACCCCTCTACCTCGGAATCGACACTCACGCTCTGTCGCGACCTGCCCTCGAAAACGCTCTGGAGGTCCTCGCCGCTCACGATGTGGACGTCACCATTCAAAGGAATGAAGGTTACACGCCGACACCGGTCATTTCGCACGCCATCTTGAACTACAACCGGAACCGGCAATCCGGTTGGGCGGACGGAATCGTGATCACGCCTTCCCACAATCCTCCGGCCGATGGAGGATTCAAATACAACTCTCCCAACGGAGGGCCTGCAGGCACAGAAATCACGGGATGGATCGAAGCTCGCGCCAATGCGCTTTTGTTGGACGGGAACAAGAGCGTCCTGCGCATCCCCCTTTCCCGGGCAATGCAGTCGGGCCGGGTCCACTTGCATGATTTCGTGAAACCCTACGTCGATGACCTGCAAAACGTGCTGGATCTCGATCGGGTGCGAGCGGCCGGCTTGAAGTTGGGAGTCGATCCCATGGGTGGCGCGAGTCTCGCATTCTGGGCGCCCATCGCGGAGACCTACGGCCTCGACATAGAAGTGGTCAATCCTGTGGCGGATCCCCGTTTTGGATTCATGTGCGCCGATCGAGATGGGAAGATCCGGATGGATTGCTCATCCCCCTTCGCCATGGCCGGACTGATCAAGCTCAAGGATCGGTTTGACGTCGCTTTCGGCACCGATCCCGATTCCGATCGCCACGGGATCGTATCGCGAAGCTCTGGACTGATGAACCCGAACCACTACCTCGCAGTGGCGATTCAATACTTGTTCACGAGTCGTCCAGGTTGGAAATCGACAGCCGCCATCGGCAAAACTCTGGTTTCAAGTGCCATGATCGACCGTGTTGCCCACCGTTTGCGACGAAAACTCACGGAAGTTCCGGTCGGCTTCAAATGGTTCGTCGACGGCTTACTCTCGGGAGAAGTGGCTTTTGGCGGAGAGGAAAGCGCAGGCGCATCCTTTCTCCGCAAAGACGGAACTCCTTGGACCACAGACAAGGACGGAATTCTGCTCTGTCTTCTGTCGGCCGAAATCACCGCGGAAACCGGTCGCGATCCAGGGGAGCACTACTCCGATCTGGTCCGCGACTTCGGCGAGCCGGTGTATGAACGCCTGGATGCACCCGCGAACGCGACCCAAAGACAAAGACTGAAAAAGATTTCTCCGGAATCGGTGCAAGCCACCACCTTGGCAGGCGATCCGATTCTAGACAAGCTCACGCGAGCCCCTGGAAACGGAGCCGAAATTGGAGGCTTGAAAGTCGTAACCCGCAATGGTTGGTTTGCGGCCCGTCCATCCGGGACAGAGGATGTCTACAAGATCTACACTGAGAGTTTCATCGGTCGCGAGCACCTCGAACGCATCCAAGTTGAGGCCCAACGGGTCGTTCAAAGCGTGTTTGAATGACCCTCTCCTCCCGGATTCATGAGATGGACCCCGTGCCGGGCAGTCCTCAGGAAACCGCTTGCCTCCGGAGCAACGGCTTGGCCATCGCTCAAGGAGACCCTTGGCTCGAGCCCTTCCGCGAACTTCTTCGCATGCGACAGGATCGACTCCAGGAAAGCATCCGGGAATGGCTTCCGAGCGGAGGGCTCTTGGGATCGATCAGCCTCGCCCATCACCATTTCGGATTTCACCGAGGCGAGCAGGAAAACCGAACTGGAACTTGGTACCGGGAATGGGCCCCTGGCGCCCGCGCCCTATACTTGATTGGCGATTTCAACAGCTGGGACCGCTCCACCCATCCCCTCGAGAAAAGCTCAAACGGCGTCTGGAGCATTTTTGTGCCCGACGGTCCCGATGGGATTGGTTTGGCCCATGGCACTCGAGTCAAGACCCATGTCGTGGGTGCCGGAGGGTCGGGCATGGATCGCATTCCCGCCTTTGCCAAGCGAACGATTCAGGACGAGCAGGGCAATTTCAGCGCACAAGTCTGGACTCCCCCGTTTCCCTACAAGTTCCGACACCCCCGACCCCTGCGTGGCGGAGAGAAGTCGGGCAGCCTCCGAATCTATGAAGCCCATATCGGAATGGCACAAGAGGATGGAAAAGTCGGCCAGTTTCGCGAGTTCAGCGAACGGATCTTGCCCCGAATCGCCGCGCTTGGGTACAACGCCATTCAGCTCATGGCCATTCAGGAGCAACCCCTATTACGGATCGTTCGGCTACCATGTCAGTGGCTTCTATGCGGTCTCATCGCGCTTCGGCACTCCTGAAGAACTTCAGTCGCTCATTGATCGAGCGCATGGCCTAGGGATCGCCGTCCTCCTCGACCTGGTCCATAGTCACGCGGTCAAGAACACTCTCGAAGGATTGAACCTCTGGGATGGCACTGACGAACAGTACTTCCACGGCGGGGATCGAGGGGAGCACGTCGCATGGGATTCAAAGCTCTTCAATTACCGAAAACCTGAAGTTCTCGGCTTCCTTCTCAGCAATGTCCGCTACTGGCTTGAGGATTTTCATTTCGACGGATTCCGCTTCGACGGTGTCACGAGCATGCTCTTCCTGGATCATGGACTCGGCCGGACTTTTGGGGCCTACTCGGACTACTTCGGGGCCAACGTCGACGAGGATGCGCTGATCTATTTGAAACTCGCGAACCTGCTAGCCCATGAAATCAACCCGAAGGCCATCACCGTGGCTGAAGACGTCTCGGGGATGCCGGGTGCCGCACGTCCGGTGGCAGAGGGCGGCTTAGGCTTTGATTTCCGCCTTGCCATGGGGGTACCTGACCATTGGATCAGGATCCTCAAGGAACAGCGGGACGAAGAATGGGACCTGGGGCAACTCTGGCACACTCTGCTCAATCGCCGGCGCGATGAGAAACACGTGGGATATGTCGAGAGCCACGATCAATCCCTAGTCGGTGACCAAACCCTCTCTTTTCGTCTGATGGATCAGGAGATGTACTCGAAAATGAGCCGAAAGGACTCGAGCACTTCCATAGACCGTGGAATCGCACTCCATAAGCTGATCCGTATCCTCAGTTTCAGTTTGGCCGGAGAGGCCTGGCTGAACTTCATCGGCAATGAATTCGGTCACCCCGACTGGGTTGACTTTCCTCGTGAGGGCAATGATTTCTCCTATCAACACGCACGCCGACAGTGGTCCCTGGTCGACAACGACAACCTTCGCTATCGGGGACTCCTCGAATTCGATCGGGCACTCCAGCGGCTCGATCAAGATCACGGAATTCTCGAATCGCGCGATATCGAGCTACTTCTGCTCGACCAAACTCAGTTACTCCTCGTTTATCGGCGGGGAGAGGTCGTGTTCGCATTTAATTTTCATCCCACGCAATCCCTCGATGAGCTGCGGATCCCGATCGCGATGGCTTGCAACCATCGCGTGGTTTTGGACAGCGATGAACTTGTGTTCGAAGGATTCGGGCGAGTCCACCTCGGTATGAACTATCCCTGGCAAACTGTTTCCTTGAACGGCAAGCCCCAGTCCCTTCAACTCTACTTGCCAGCTCGGAGCTGCCAAGCCCTCGTACCCGACCGCCTCTTCCCCTGACCGTGTGGAGGGTCTGAGCCGCGGGGATCGACTGATTCGCTTTTTATCCTGGGTTCAGCTAGTCTCTGCCACGCCTCATGCATTCACACCCTGTCGATCCCCTGAGAATTCTTCGCAGCCTTCTCCAGGAGCGCTGGCAATCGCGCACTGCCGTCGTCCTGGTCTCCTTTGCTGCCGCAATCCTGGGACTGATCGCTCCCTATTCGCAAAAACAATTCGTCGACCAGCTGACTCATGGCCATCCTTCACTCCAGTGGATCTGGATCGCGTTCGGGTCCGCACTCGGATACCAGTGCCTCAACCAGGTCACCCTTTGGCTCTCCGCCCGCGAGTCCGTCTATTCGCAAAAAGCGTTGGGCGAAGCCCTCTTCTCCCGGATGCTCGCCGTTCGAGGAGGCCTGATCGGAAATCGCCCGGCGGGAGAAGCCGTCTCGCTTTTTGCCGTCGACGTGCCCGGTGCCGCCGGAATCCTGGATCAATGTCTTTCCACGGGAGCTTCCCTCTTTTTCCCGATCCTCCTCGCCCCACTTGCGCTCCGGCAATTCTTCAGCATTCCCCTCAGCGCAAGCCTGGGCGCGATTGCAGCCATTGGAGCAGTGAACGTGGTACTGGCGCTCCGCCAGTCCCGTTTTTTCTATCGTTTTAAACAGCTCGCGGCCGAGAGGACAGGCTTGGTGGCCGAATGGGTCGGCAACATCCGGACGTTCCGTATCCTGGGATGGACCGAGTCCGTGGAAGTGCGGATATTCGCAGTCCGAAAAAGAGAGACCCAGAATCGCATAGCGATGGTGACCAACGGCCAACTGATGAATTCCATCGCCGGATCCGCCACCTATGTAGTCAACGTACTTGCAGTCGCGGCCCTGATCCGAGTCCGAGGGACGAATGTCACTCCTGGCGAACTCCTAGCGCTCCTCTGGATCCTCGGTGTTTTCCTCGCCCGCCCGCTTCGACAATTCCCGTGGTTTTTCGTAATCGGTCTCGATGCCCTCTCTTCGATTCGCCGGCTTCAAGCCGCCCTAGTCGTGCAGAGTCCATCTCCCCGGATCGAGAGCCCGGAACAACGTTCACTTCCTCCCCTACGACGGGATTGCGTCTTAGAAGTGCGAGGCCTACGCTTGGAGATCGAAGGCAAAAAACTCCTCCAAGGAATCGACTTGTGCCTGACCCAAGGGGAGTTCATCGCCATCATCGGCGAAGTAGGCAGCGGCAAGTCCTTGCTTCTTCAATCCCTCATGGGTGAGACGGGCGCGCGATACGACCGCTTTGCGATGGACGGCCAATCGACCGCCGGTCCCTCGGACCCGCAAGTCCGAGAACGCTTCGCTTTAGTCCCCCAAGAGGGGTTCACCATGAGCGCAAACCTCCGTGAGAACGTGCTTTTTGAATATGATGCGGGGACCGAGCGAGACCCTGCCGCACTCTCTTCCTTGGCAGTAGCCCAGTTCGTCCCTCAGCGGGAAGGCATGGTGCAAGGCCTTGAGACGGAGATCGGCGAACGAGGCGTCAACCTCTCAGGTGGGCAAAGGCAGCGGATCGGGCTGGCGCGATCGCACTTTTCCAATCGCAGCGTGATCCTTCTCGACGACAGCCTGAGTGCGGTCGACGTCGATACCGAAAAAAGACTGACTGCCGAGCTGCTTCAAGCGGAGTGGCGAGGACGACCCCGAGTCCTGGCCACTCACCGAGTATCGATCCTTCCGATCTGTGATCGCGTCCTGTTCATCGAGCAGGGCCGGATCATTCTGGAAGGGACTCACGAAGAGCTGATGCGGACTTCATCCCGGTACCGTGAGTTCGTGGTGTCGGTCGAGAAGGCTCGCGCGATGGAGCAGGCGGACACTAGCGCACTTCAAATGGAGCCGAATCCCCCGAAAGTCACGGAGGCACCTCTGCTTGGCTGAAAACACCCGATTCGTCGAAGCCGAGTCACGATTTCAAGGACGGTACTCCTCGAACCTCTTCGACACACTCCATCAGGCCTATGCACCCTTCCTAGGACGGACGCTCCTCTGGTTGCTCTTGGGCTTCCTAGGTCGTCTTTCGCTCCTCGTGAACGTCAATCTGGTCGGCTACTGGGTCGACTCCTTTTGCAGCGCACCACTTCAATGTAAACCGGTCCCCCGGCTTCTCACGGGTTTTGGATTGCACGAGTATTTGATCGCACTCTCAATCGCCACAGGGGTTGGCTTTGCGCTCACCGCACTCTTCCGAGTCGGTTTTTCACGACTTTCCGCGCTGGCAGTGAGCCGGATTTACGACGAGACCACACTCCGCACCTCACGCCTGCCCATGGAGTTTTTCGATCGGAATCCTGCGGGACGCGTGATCACCCGTTTCTCAAGCGACTACAACAACATCTTTCGGATCTTCGGCGGCCCGATGGCCGAGTTCATCGCCTTGGTTTTCGACCTGATCGGGATGTCACTGCTATTGCTCGTCGCCAGTGCTTGGTACCTCCCTTTCTGGATCCTCATCGCCGGTCTCAATTTCTACATCTATCGGCTCAACCTTCCCGCTTTGCGCCGGGAACGTCGTGAACTCGCATTGAAGCGCTCTCCGGGGATCGCGCACTTCGCCGAAACCTCACAAGGTGTGGCCACCATCCGAGCTTTTGGGAAGCAGGCGAACTTTTTAGCTCGTTTCAGGGCCCTCAATGATGCGTTTCTCTCTCAACGCCTCACCACCCAGACCTTTCTCGCGCGCTTTGCCCTCCAGATGGGCTCCCTGACCGCAATCGTCTTCCTGGCCACTGCGCTCTGCGGAGCTTGGCTGATCGCCTCCGGGCGTACTTCGGTCGGATCAATCGGAGTCGCCTTCGCTTATATCGGACTCTCGGGCAACGTCCTCCAAAGCTTCTTCGAGTGGCTAGCCCAATTCGAGGAAGCCATGACTGGGCTTGAGAGACTCGATCACTACTTAAGACTCCCGCTCGAATCGGGAGGAAGCCTGCCTGCGACTGCCGAGTTCGAGACCCACCATCCGCTAGCTGGAGCATTCGGAGCTCCCCAAAAATCCATTCCGGTCTCCGCTGAAATCGAGATCCACGACCTAGTTTTTCGCTACCGACACGATCTCCCCGCGATCCTCCAAGGCATCAGTCTCCGAATCGCCCCCGGCGAGAGGATCGCCATCGTCGGGAGGACGGGAAGCGGAAAAACCAGTTTGATCCAGGCTCTTTTCCGCCTCTACCCGATCGAAAGTGGGTCCATTCGGATTGCAGGCCAAGAGCCTGAGACCGTGCAGCTCGCCTCCCCCGAGGCTTCACGCTCCGGTCGAGTCAATCTAGCCTCTTATCGCCGACTCATCGCTCTCATTTCGCAGGAGCCGACTCTCTTTCGGGGGACGCTTCGGGAGAACCTGTCCGTGAATCCCGACCAATCCGATGCTGACCTTCTCCAAGCCCTGGAGCGTGTCCAGTTCTTCAATTTCGGAAACAGTCGACTCGACCCAGGAGGCTTTTTGGACACCGAAGTCGAAGAACGCGGGAGGAATCTTTCCGCTGGGGAACGACAATTGGTCTGCATGGCCCGCTGCCTGCTGCAGGATGCGCCGGTCGTCGTGTTGGACGAAGCGACCAGTGCTGTGGACCCTCGCTCCGAGGAGATCCTCACCCGTGCCACCGAAGAGTTTTTCGCCGGCAAGACCCAACTCATCATCGCTCACCGGCTTTCGACCGTTCGCGGCTGCGATCGCGTCCTCTGGTTGCAAGGCGGGAAAATCCATCGCCTGGGAAGACCCGCCGAGGTACTTCCCGAATTCGAACAAGCGCGTCTGCTTCCCGCCGATTAGGCTCTGTCCCTGAATTCCCCACCGAGGTCAAGAACAGCCCTTGCATCATCACGCGCAACCCCTGCCTTCCCCCAAAAAGGAGTTTTCCATGAAACCCATTCAAACCATCTGCCTAGCGCTGTTTCTTGTTTCCCTTCCCGCATTGGCCGAAACTCAGAAGTCCGCCCAAAACGCCGAACCGTGGACCCAGTCCAGCCTTCGCGACGAGCAATTCGGGTTTCGCCCGCAAGTCGGATTTCTGACTTTCACGGATGCTGCCGGGGGCGACTCTGCACGACTCGCTATCGGCGTCAATTTGGACATGAACCTCTTGAAATTCGTCGATATCGCGGGCCTAGACTCCAGAACTCTCACAATCGGCCCCTCTACCGGATTGGTTTTTTCCCACATCGGAAATAACCAGTCGGGCTTCTTGGCTCTTGGGGACCTTGCCGGATCCAATGTACTTTTCGCCCCTCTGAACCTCAAGGTCGGTACCATGGTTCTCGATAACCTTCGGGTCGGCGGACACTTGGGCGGCAATCTCATGTGGCGAACCAATCAAGCCCAAGTCCGGTTGGGTGATCAGACCAACGTCCAGTCGGGAGGCAACCTGAGTTTGTTTCCGAACGTCGGTGCCGACCTCGACTTTGCCGTCAGCCGAAACCTCGTCGTCACCGTCAAACCCGACTGGACCGTTACTTCAGGCCCTGACCTTTTCACCGGCACGGTAGCCTTGTCCTTCCCGCTTGGATTCAGCTCTTGAACGCCGGACCTTCGTGACTCACTCCGGAGAAACCCGCATCCAGCGCGACTAAAGCACAGCCGTTGCCGAAGTCGTGGGCGACGGCAACGCCAATGGGGGAGTTGAGGGCAAAGGAGCTGGCGCTGGCAGCGGCTGCACTCCGGCAGGCACATCGAATCGAGAGAGGCGGGTTAAAACGCGCTCAATCGTGCGATTGTAGCGATCCACCTTCGCGATGCTGTCAGCGGTCATCTGCGAACGATCCTGTGTTGCCCAAAGCGCGAGGCCCCGAGTATGGAACCGCTTCAGTTCGGCATAGTACTTCTGCTTCGTTGCGTCCGATCCATACTCGGGGTGAGTGATCAGACTCAACGGCACGTCTTGGGCTAGATAATAGAACCCAAACGTATTCTTGTTGGCAGGCTTTCCGGGTGCCTGGGCTTCTTCAGCTAGCAACAAAGTTTGAAGGGGGCGCATCGAAAAGTCCGAAGCGACTCGATCGACCATGTCCGAAATATCGTTGCTCCACTGATAGTAGGCGATGGTCGAAGCCTTATCCACGTCGCTCGGGTCGAGCGCCACTTGGACCTGCATCACTCGGATCATCTGCACGAACGGATTGCCGGCGACAACATTTCCACCCTCGTGAAACCACCAGTCCGAGATCGGCTCGAGGCAGTCGTACTTCGCCGTATTGGTTGCGAGGTCCATGCAACGAGCCTCGGCGCCCATCACTTGATCTAAGGTCGTGTAGACTGGATGCCCTTCAGCGTCGGTGATTGGACCTGAAGAGGGCGCAGCCGCAGGCCCAGTCGTGCCCGTCGAGGGGGCGTTCGTGGCCGCGGGAGAGGTAGTCCTCGGTGCCAGTCCCTGAGGCGCCGAATTACCCCACGCCAAAGCGGTGCTCTTGGCGCTGGGCTGATCGTTACACCCCGTAAGAGCCATGGACCCCAGGACACCGACCCTGACAAAACTCGTCCAACGCTTTTTCATGAGTCGATCTCCGCAATTGAGTGGATTGAGTCGGACCAGGTCCTGACTACCCGCGCAATCTAGCAGAGCTTCACTTAGTTGACAATATAGCTCGGTTTAAATTTCACAAAATTTCACTGCGTCGCAAATTCAAGCCACGCAGTTGTCCTAACTCCTTTAAATCAATACGAACAGGAGCAGAGGCCAGACCACGAACGCCCAGTCCCGCTGAATCGTGGTCCAAAGATCAATCCCCTCGAAACGCCGGGTGAAAAACTGAGC
Source organism: Bacteriovoracaceae bacterium (assembly GCA_043759365.1). GTDB lineage: Bacteria > Bdellovibrionota > UBA1018 > UBA1018 > UBA1018 > JAYVNB01. The sequence goes on from JAYVNB010000337.1 coordinate 15,757, forward strand.
CTGGGCAACCACCCCCAGCCAGTTTCGGAACAAGCCCGCTTCGGCTCGTACTTTTCCTGTGGTGAGATTCACCCGAATGCTTCGCATATTCACGTCATCCGGAAGGACGGGAATATTCGCCTGAACCTTTGCGGCATGACCCCTTTGGTCCAGACCTATGATTTCCAGGTTATCGCCCTTGATTCGAATCGTCGCGCGGGTATCGCGTGGAACATCGAGCCGGTAGACCGCCCCGAGTTTTCGCGCCACTCCGGGAGCCAGAAGCGGGATCTGCAGATCATGGGTAAACAGGAGGGAAATCTTGAGGTCATTAGGCCCACGGATCAGTCGTGCGCCGATCAAACTGTCGAGGATCGATCCGAAACCATCTCCCGTCCAGGCATGAAGCGGTTCCAAGAAATACTTCACCGCTTCTCCATCCACCCAGACCGAATCATCACCCGTGGACTCGCCCGGAGCAGGCGCCGGCTGAGGAGGGAAAATACTCGCCACTTCATCCCAAGCGGTAGGTCCGGCCTGCTGAACGAACTGCTCGGGCGATGGCACCCGATCGGGATCAATGGCAGCCTGCGGAATTGCAGACGACATGATTTGAATCGAGAATCGCTGGAAATCCGGGTGACTGTAAAAAGGCGAGTTCAAAGGGGCCTGGATCTGGTCGTCTTCGAGCCACTCGGCAACTCGGCCTCGAGTGAGACCGTCGTAGTCGAAATCACGCCCTTGGATCCGGGGAGGCTCGGATGCCGCGACCCGCGAGTCGTGGCGCAGGAAGTCCTGGATTTTTGCAAACGAGGCCACTGTCCAACGATGAGCATCGCGCGCGGAGTCCGCAGCCGATCGACCCTGGGAAAGGTCCCGAATGAAGCGTGGAAAAAACAGGCCAGAAACGTTTGGATCCGTCGCCTGAGCGATGACCAGTTGAGCGCCAGCTCTCAACCATCCCCCCACTAGGGCGTCGCTGCTTCCAGCGTTCATGTAAACCAATCGGAGATTTTGAAAGCGAGGGAGGGACGAGAGATTCCAAGCGTCCAGTTCTCCCGACCGCAAATGGAGCGACTCACCCGAGCCTGGCGCCAAGACCATCACGTCGACCGGGCCGAAAGCTCCGCGTGAACTGATCCGATCGAACAACGATTGGGGGGAAGCCTCGCTATCGCTGAGGAAGTCGATCCGAGCGTACCGGCTCGAAAGGTTGTTCACTACGCTTACGTGATTCAGGCGTTCAATTACCGCGCGATAGGTCGAGTTCGGATCATCGATCCCTTGAAGAACGATCAATGTGCCCGAATCCGCTCGCGCAACCGACAGGGTCAGTCCACTCAACCCGATGACTACGCAAAAAACCCAAACCCTGAAGTTCGTCCACATTCCCCGATTCCTCCCCAATTGCATGATTTGGTCTACCCGGGAAAACCATTTTTCTCTTCTAAAATATGACCGGAATTTAATACATGGCAGAAACTGGCATGAAATTAACTCAGTTTCATCCAAGTCCAAACCGCACTCAAAAAACGACTCCGTTCGATGCGCTTCTCAGGATCCACCCCGACTTCAGAGATATGATCGAGATTGAAACTCCCTAATTCGTCCCCGAAATGCTGGCTTGAACTCGGAACAATTCCGTCTCCAGTGCCCACTCCAAGCCAGCTCGCCGCAAACCGGAGCACCCAATGGCAGCCCTGTCTGCACTCCCCCTGGGCCGAAGCGTATCGAACCCCGGCCACTGCGCCAAATTGGGCCGGATGAGAGCCAAGAAAGAGAGGGGTGAGCTCTCCCGCGAATCGTAAAGCATCCAAGTCATAGCCCCCCAGGCCTCGAAGCGTCCAGTAGAGCACGCTCCGAGAGTCTCGCTGGACAACCACCCATTCCGCGGCTGGAGTTCCGCGATGAGGAGCCCCGATCGAAACCAACCCAGCCACTCCCTGAAGCTTCAATTGCTGGAGCGCGTATCGGGCGTCCAGCGCACCCTGACTGTGCCCGATCAAATAGAGAGGGCTTACCCCCCGCCAGGCCTTCACCTGATCTCGCAGGACCTGTCCTCGTTCTTCGATCGTGGCGTCCGCCGGAAACTCCACCTGTCGAGTTTCGCAGCCCTTTTGATTGAAAAAATCGCGGTATTCTTTGAAGTAGTCTTCGGGTCGCAAAAACAACTTCGCGCCGCCCCCGCTCCCTCTTGCCCCAAATGCTCCGGGGACGAGATAGATCCGGCACTCGGAAGCCTCCGCGGTGGCCAGACTTCCCGCCAAACTCAGCAAGAGCACTAGCGCCGCCCTGCCGACTCCCAGGCAATCATCCAAACCGGATCCCATCCAACGGATTGATCCGCGCCGCGCGACGACTTGGGTAAAGACAAGCCGCCAGGACGATCACCAGTGCGGAGAAAGCGACGCCACCGTAATAGAGAGGGTCGAAAGTGACTGGCAAAGTCCGATCGTAATAGACTTCGGGTAACGTGATGAACTCATAGCGCTTGAGCATCAAGCAGGCGACCCAACTGAAAAGCACCCCGCCCCCGACACCGAGCACTCCGATGAAGATCCCTTCGGAGAGAAAAATTGCGGCCACTTGGCCATTTCTCGCTCCCATGGCCTTCAGGATCGAGATTTCTCGCTTCTTTTCGAGCACCATCAGCGTCAAAGTGGTCACGATATTGAAAGATGCCACCACGATGATGAATGCCAGGATCACGAACATCGCGAGCCGCTCCAGCTTCAGTGAGGCGAAAAGATGGGCGTTCAGCTGGATCCAATCCTTCACCACCACGTCCGGGAACATTTCCCTCACTCTGCCGGCGATCGACGGAGCCTCATCGAAATCCCGGACCGCGATTTCCCATTGGCTCACGATGTCCTGCTTCCGCAGGAAAGATCGAACAGCAGCCTCGGTTGCATAGACGGTGGTGAGCTCCTGCTCCGGAAGGCCGGACTTATAGATCCCTTCAATCACATAGCGCTTCAAACGCGGGATCGAACTCATTGGACCTTCGGTTTCGGTCGGAGAGATCAACAAGATCGAATCACCGGGCAGCACGCCCAGCTCGAAAGCCAACTCCTGGCCGACGAATACCCCGGGTAAACGGATCGTTTCCGAACCCTCGTGCTGCACCATCATTTGGGGCTCGGCCGACTCGGTGACCTGGGTTTTGAGCTTGGCGAGACGCTCCTCGTTTACGCCCTTCACCACGACGCCTTTGACCTTCTTGCCTGCGCGCAGAATCGCTTCAGTCGAAAGTACCGGCCAGAAGCTCACGATTTCAGGATTTGAAGCCACCAGCGCCCGGATCTTGGCAGGATCCAGCGTCGTTTTTGGGACATACCCCCCCGAGTAACCCGGAGTCTTGGCGTGGGGAATCACCAATACGTGGAGGTCGGATGACATCAGGCGCTTCTTCAATTCCGCCTCGAACCCGTCCATCACCGAAAGGACAACGATCATGGCCGTCACTCCGAGCATCACCCCCAGGATCGAGATCAGAGTGATGAAGCTCAGGAATTTCGAATTCTTCTTGCTGCGAAGGTATCGGAATCCCACCCAGCTCGTCCAAGGACTGAGCCAGAGGTGCCGAAGCGCTCCTGAATCGGATTCAGTTGGAGTGGAAGTTTTTGCCATTTTCAGCCCGCGCGATCAGCGCAGGAGCTGGCTCGAACCGAGCTCCCATCTTCTCCTGGTAAACTTTGAGTCGGCTCACGATTTCCTTTAAACCCACACTATCGGCATACCGAAGGAGCCCTCCTCGGAACGGAGGAAAACCAGTGCCCATGATCATTCCCAAGTCCACTTCAGCCGCGCTCTCCACCACGTTTTCATCGAGGCACCGGGATGCCTCGTTGATCATCGGAAGCACGCAGCGGTCCAGGATCTCGCCGTCACTCACTTCGCGGTTACCCGACTTCACCCCAAGGATCCCGTAGATCTCAGGATTCAGCGTCTTGCCGCGACCTTGGGCATCGTATTCGTAGAGTCCCTTTTGGTTCTTCTTGCCGAGGCGTCCCGCAGCCACGACTTTAGCATTCAAAGGCGCGGGCTCCATTCGAGGGCCAAAAGCGTCGTTCAGGATGTGCGCCACCTTCTCGCCCACATCCACTCCCACCTCGTCGATCAATTCCATGGGACCCATCGGCATCCCGAAATCCAACAGCACCCGATCGATGCGGTCGATGTCGACGCCTTCATTGAGGAGCCAGGTCGCTTCGTTCAAGTACGGCATGAGCAAACGGTTCACGAGAAAGCCGGGAGCATCCTTCACGACAATCGGGGTTTTCCCCAGCGCTTTGGAAAACTGGAACACTGTCGAAACCGCAGAGTCCGAACTTAACTTCCCGCGAATCACTTCCACCAAAGGCATCTTGGCGACCGGATTGAAGAAGTGCATTCCAGCGAAGCGCTCCGGATGCTTCATCGCGGTCTGCATTTCGCTGATCGAGAGGGATGATGTATTGGAGGCGACCACGCAAGAATCGCCAATCGAGTTCTCTAGGTCCGCCAGGACCTTCTTCTTGATGTCCATTTTCTCGATGATCGCTTCCACGACGAACTGCACCGCCCGAAATCCGGAGAAATCGGTCACTGGAGCGATCAAGTTCATCTTCTGCTGCATCTCTCGAGGCGTCAGACGCTTTCGCTTCACCAATTTCGACCAGATACGAGAGGCCTGAGTCATGCCCAAAGCCAAAGCCGGAGAATTCAGGTCTTTCATGCGGGAAGGGATTCCTTTGTCCGCAAAAAGCTGCGCAATCCCGCCACCCATCACTCCTGCCCCCAAAACCGCAGCGTGATCCACCTTGACGGCTTCCGCGGTGACACCCGCCGGCAAGCCTTTGCTTTTTTTCACACCCTCAGTCAGGAAGAAAATTCGAATCAAATTCTTTGAAACTTCAGTGGATGCCACTTTACCAAAGCCTTCCGCCTCACGCACCATCGCCTCGGTACGATCGCTCCCCTTGATCTTGGCACCGAAGGCCCCCCCGGTATCATGGATCACGTCCAAAGCCTCAAGAGGCGCTGGATACTTGCCACGCGTCTTTTCCATCACACTTTCACGAGCCTTTTTCAGCATGATCGCTCGACCGACCGGAGTCTTCTCCATCGCGGCACCGATCGGGCCTCCCATGCCGCCCAGTTTCGGCTCCTTGGCCAGACGCTTACCTTCCTGGAGTGCCTTCAGATTCACTTTCACCCAGTTCAGGACAGCTTCGTCAAAATTCGCCTTAGGCAAACAAGCCTCAGCCAGACCGGCCTTGTAGGCTCGTTCTCCGTTCAAGGTTTTGCCGGTCAGGATCATGTCGAGGGAAGTGGCGAGGCCGACCTTGCGAGGAAGCCGAACGCATCCGCCCATTCCGGGAATGATCCCCAAGAGGACTTCGGGCAGGCCGATCTTAGCCCCGGGATCGGAGGACATCACGATCGCAGTGGAAGCCAAGGAAAGCTCGCAGCCACCGCCAAGAGCGGTTCCATTGATCGAAACAATCGTTGGAAACGGGAGATCCTCCCATGAGTCGATCATTTTATGACCGCTCCGCGACATCTCCTCAGCGTCCTTGGCCGTCTTCGCCGACCGGATCATCTCGATGTCGGCACCCGCGATGAAGTTCCCTGTCTTGCCAGATCGGAGAACCAATGCCTCGATCTCACCTCGCCCTGCCATCTCCCCCAGTCGCGGAATCAGGTCCCGAAACTCACTAATCACCGCAAGGCTGAACTTATTCACCTTTTCGCCAGGCAGGTCAAATGTCAGGGTCCAAATCTTGGCCCCCATGCGAGAAGAAAGGTCTTCCAACCGAAATGCATTGCCGTCCAAGCGCTGAGTCATGGCTGTTCTCCGGTTTACTTCGATCTTCGCGCAATCATAAAACAAAACGAGGTGGGTTCTCAATCATTCGATTGAAAACCCACCTCGGCATCGAGTCATTTTTCGAACCTGATTTCGTTGCGCTCTGCTTCGAATCAGGCTGAATTAGATCAAGCTCACCTCTAGGATCAGAACGTGAACGTCACACCGGCCAGGATCGAGTAGAAGCTCGACCGAGCGAGCGAGGCCCCGGCGTACTGATTACCTGCGTCAGTTCCACTCAAGTTCTGAAGACTGTAGTTGGAACTCAATCCATTGCCCTGCGCTCCATAGAACGCTTGGTAAGGCAGGCTCGCATTTTCGCGCGAGCTCAGTACCGTATAGTATTTGAACAAGGTTCCGATCGAGACCGACTTGCTGATCCGGACGTCAAACCCGGTGGTCAAATACCCCAGGTAGGATGACATCTCGTAGTCCCGCACACCTTGCCCTTGAGGACTCAGCTGGTTCAAGTATTGCGAGTACTGTTGATCATAGTTCAAATAGCTCTTCGAATAGGCGGCACCGCCTCCCACGAACGGGCGGAGCTTCGAGGACGGACCCAGAAGGTAAAACTTGAGACCGGCGTCGATCACGTTTTGCTTCAGGGCGCGAGTTTCGTAATTCCCCGTGGGCGATGGGTTATAGAGGCCGGGCTGCGCCAGCTCAATACCGAACTCGTTGAAGGTGTAACCCACTTCGAAAGCCATATTGTCGGACGCGTCCACGCTCAAAGCTAAACCAGCCGAATAGCGTGAATTCACTTTCAGGTTTCCTTCACCGCCCATATTGGCGAGACCGACGCGTGGGGCGATCTTAACCGTAGTCTTCTCGTCATCGAGCGACGCAGAAGCTTGAGCGCGTGAACGACTCCCCGATTCCTGCTCAAATTCCACCGACTCAGATGAGGCCGCGACCATCGCCGCCTGCTGGGCGCTGGTGGTTCGACGCGAAGCGGCAACGGGTGCCACAGTAGGCTGCCCGGGACGCTCGGTCACGGGAACACTGACGACTTCTTCGGTCATCTGAACGGGGACCTGTCCGGGCATCGATGCGGACGCAGACCCCTGGAAGGCCGTAGGAGCAGGAGGCATCGGCGCGCCGTCCTCGGACTGCCCATTGGTTCCAAAAAGCTGCTGAGTCCGCTTCTTTTCATCGCGTAGCCGCAGAGACTCGAGACGCTCTTGGATCTCGTCCTCGTTCCGAAGCTCTTCACGCATTCTTTGACGGCGCAAAAGCTCCGACTTGGTGTTGTTCTGGTATTCAGATTCGGCCGACTCACCGGCCTGATTGAAAGCAATCGGCGAAGCGGGGGCGCTTTGTGGTTGGTCGATCACCTGGATCGGCTGACGCCGAGCGATCTGGACAGTCTGGACCCCGCCCCCGTTTTGCAGGGGCTGATTGTGTTGGGAACTTTTCAGGACCTTGCGGGTCGACTCGCGATCATCCGCACGGACTTGGGCCCCCACCTGGGCCTGAGGATCGTTACCGCTGTCGTAAACCAGCTCCGCGCGCGCGATCGGCGCCATCGCCACGAACACGAAAACCCCGGTCCCGACGAAAGCCTTCAAGCCTTTTTTCGCCGAATTCTTGTACATCACCCTCTCCTTACAAAGCTTCGCTTCGGAAGCCAACTCCCCGCCGAACCCCTGGTCTGAACGACTGCAACTACACAGGTGAAAGATAAAAATCTTTCACGGCCACGGGAACGGACATTTTATAAACTCCGCGTCTATAACAACCGACCGACCCGGATGGAAGTGAATTATTCAACTAGCGCGAGATAAGTCGAAACCCGCTCCTCGCAGACCTGGAATTCGAATTTCGAGCCTTCCTGGGTCCATACCCAGGAATCCCCCGAGCTGACTCGAAAGCCGACACCCGCAGGGCGTCCTGGAAGTGCCTCGAATTCAATCCAAACAGCCGAAATCACGGCACTTACCCGCCCGTGCATTTCGCTATTCAAGACCGGTCCGACCAGAAACCAAACAGTCCACTCCAAGACGCCGAGACCGATATTCAACAAGACTGCCGTAAAAACAGAGACAGCCCCGCCCCGCACTCCCCTTGCTTTATTATAGCACCAGCTGATGGACAGGCAGACTCACCTCACCCGACTTCCGATCCCGCTCGAGCCTAGGGATTTGCACGCCACTCATCGGGTACTCTTGCGATCGATCCGAGACGCCCACTTCACTCAGCGGAACGGTGCACGGTGCAGGTCGCCCTTCGAGAACAGTCGATCGATATAGCCCGTGCTCGAGTCAATGATCTTTCTAATGATCGGTCGGAGCGCCTTGCCCAGGAAAAGAGCGAGTACCGTCACCACTGCCAGTAGGACGATGTATTCCACCGTCGCTTGTCCCGAGTCTTCGCTCGCCAGACAGCGAACGAAACTTCTCGTCGAAGGTCTCACCTTCATCAACTATCCTTCAATGCTCGAGCGTAGATCTTGGGGACATTCCGCAGCTGGTGCCGCGCCGAAGCCATCGAGCGGATTTCACGTGAACCGAGAAAACCAGAAATCTCAGGATGAGCCTCAACCAAATCGAGAAAGTTCCCCTTTCCCTCAAGTGAATCATGGGCGCATTTCTGCACCCAGAGGTAAGCCTGCTCGCGACTGGCGCCCGCTTTCACGAGACCCAAAAGCAGATGCCCGGAATAGACCGTGGCACCCGCAGCATCCAGATGAAACTTCACCCGGTCTTCCCGGACTACGAGCTCATCGAGCACCCGGTTCATCCGGTTCAAAGCATAGTCGAGCAAGATCGTGGCATCGGGCAACGCAATCCGTTCCACGGAAGAGTGACTGATGTCCCGTTCGTGCCAAAGCGCCACATTCTCCAGGGACGCTTGGGCATAGGAACGTAAAAGACGCGCACAACCCGACAGATTTTCGCTTGAGATCGGATTTCGCTTGTGGGGCATAGCGCTCGAACCCTTCTGCCCTTTGCTGAAACCCTCCATCACTTCACTCACCTCGGTTCGCTGGAGATGGCGGAGTTCAACCGCGATCCGCTCGAGTGACGAACCGCAAAGCGCAAGCGTCTGCATGAAGTCCGCATGGCGGTCGCGCGGGATCACTTGAGTGCTGACAGGCTCACGCTTCAATCCCAGACGCTTCAGGACCCGCATTTCGAAGTCGGGATCCCAGTGGGCATTCACACCTACGGCACCCGATAACTTGCCATACCTCATCCCTTCCAGTGCGCGCTCCAAACGCGCAAGGTTTCGAATCCACTCGG
>JAYVNB010000338.1:0-8850 GCA_043759365.1 Bacteriovoracaceae bacterium
ATCACCGAATTGGCGTACGATGCCAAGGTGGGCAAGGTGACTCAGGTCAAGCGGTTCTCCAAGATCAACAAGAAACAGACCAGCTGGTCACAGTTCCAATATGACGAAAAGGCCAACTTGGTTTTCGCGAAGAACTCCGAAAACAAGGGCGTGAAGCTGTTCTACGACCAAAACGGCCGCATCAAGAGCTTGGTGGACCAAAGCCGCCGTCGGATCGATTTCAAGTACGACGCGAACTCGAAGCCGGTGGAGATCAGTGATCCCTCTCTGGGCACGATTACCGTCAGCTACACCAACAGTGGCGAGATCAAGAAGGTCGAGAGCACCGCAGGCCGCAAGATCGCGATGCAAGTCACCTCGGCGTTCCAGAACCTGTTGGACATCATTCGTCCCGCTGGGGTGAGTCTCTCCTTCTGACTGAGCTTGGGTCGCCGTGGGACCGTGTCGGCCCTGACGGGTGCCTAGGTGTTTGACACAGGCTTGGAAGACGTGTTTTGTTAAACACCTGAAATTTAACAAGTTTACGGTGTGTCGGGTTTGGCATCCAGATTGCTCTATAGGTCCTCGTTGCTGACTAAAGTTTAAGTTGAACAAAGAGGATGTAGAGTATGAAAAAGGCGTCTATGAAAATCGTGATGATCTTGGCTGCATTGACCGTGAGTTCCGTTGCATTCGCTTCTGACACCCCATCGACGGGTGAGCAGTCTTCCACTTCCTGCAGCGCTTCGTCGCAGCGGACCCAAGGTGGATCGGCCCCTGTCGTTCATTCGGCAGATCCGAACGGCTCGTCGGCCGGCGATGCTCAGTAAGCCGAGGCTCTGAGTTTGGTTTCCAGCCAAGGCCCGCACTCCCGAAAGGGGGTGCGGGCCTTGGCTATTTTGGCAACTGCGATCCGTCTAGGGGCACTGGATCAGGGTGTTCAAGGTTCAGGCAGTTGCTCGCATCTGCGGGGACACATCCGCTAACACGGAGATCCAAGTGCGGTGTCCATCCATGATTTCAGGGGTTTGCAGGGAGTACTCAGGATGACGCATGTGGCACTTCGGTTGCACTACTAGGGGAAGTGAAGAGTGTCCCGAAGGTTCGGGATCCAAGATCCAGGAGTAAGTGTCATGAAGAACTACAGCAAGAAATTGAATTGGATCCTGACCGCCGCCTCTTTGGGCGCGTCGATGGTTTTGAGTGTCCAGGCCTTTGCGTCCGATGAAAGCGTTCAGTCGAGTTTGGGCGAGATGGCCATCAGTCGAATCGCACCTGCAGCGACGCGATGCGCTTTCCTGGACTACAACGATAAGGTTCTTCCAGCGACCTCGAGCGGGCAGGGAAGTGGATCCACCAGTCGTGGCTCCTCCGACGCAAATCATTGATCCTGTCGATCGCTTTATCTGTTCCCGCTGTGGGAACGGTTCAACTCCTGAATCAACGAACGCAGCTTCTGGCGCTCAGTCGGAGCGATTTCCCGACCGAGATCCTTCGCCTCTTCGTCGACTTTCGGTAGGCCGGAAGTTACGGATTGCGCGGCTTCGTTCGCCACAGCCTGCGCTTTCGCAGCGCCGAGCTTCACGTCGTCCGCGAGATCGCCCGCGACGTTTCGAGCTGTCCGCGTGGCGCCTTTCATAGCATCCTGAACCGCGGTCGAACGTTGCGCCTGCGCCAGATGGGATTTGACCTGATCTGAAACGGTTCTACCGTTCCAGCGGATCACCTGGCCCATGACCAGGATCAAGAGCGCGAACAGTGCTGTCTTCATTAAAAACCCCATCAACTTAAACATCCGCAGCCCCCTCCCATGGGGCCGTGAGTACCCAGGCTTCAACTTCGGCCCATCCCTCCGGAATCTGGTGAAGATAGGTCGTTTTCGTGCCTCTCTTCGTGAGTTCCTCCAGCATCGCCGTCAAGCGAGCGCCTGCTAAGGATCGGGGAGGTGAGATCCAGACGCGGCCTCCTTCGGATGCGCTCATGCGGTCAGCGAAGCGGCTGGCGAGGACATTCCCCATTTCGGAGCAGACCGAAGGGTCCATTTTGGAGTCAAAAAGAACGACGATCCATGCTCTGGACTCACCTTTCACTTCGAAGGCGAATCCGATTCGCGATTCTGGGGTAGGCGCCTGATCCAGGGGCTCCTCGGCTTGTGGAAGCTGTTTTTCCACTAGGCCGAGGTGATAGAAGTCGAAAGAGTCGGGGAAGTGCTGATTGAAGTGCATCTTAAAAAGCGCCTCAACCGATCTTCGGCTCGCGATGCGCGGAGCCTCGGTTCATCATCCGTTCCTCGCCGACCAACGCTCTTTCCAAAGTTTTCAGCACGTCTTCTGCGCGGAACGGTTTGAGGATGTAGTCGCGTGCACCGACATTGATCGCTTCCATGACGAAGTTCTCCTGGCCCATCGCGGTGATGATGACCACTTTGGCATCCTTGTCGGCTTTCAGTATCCTGCGGGTCGCGTCGATCCCGCTCATCTGGGGCATTACGACATCCATCGTAACCAAGTCAGGCTTCAGCCGATTGTAGAGCTCGATGGCCTGCAAGCCGTCCGCGGCCTCGCCCACCACCTGGTAGTCGGCGGCGGTCAGGATATCGGCCAGGGTCTTTCGGACAAACGCGACGTCATCGACGATCAGAACGGTCTTCGCCATGCCTCCAAATTGTACTGAGAAGGGATCAAAAAAGGCAACCTATCCGGATGGAATGATGTGAAGTCTCGTTGCTTCTGTTGAGGACTAATCAGTCCGCTCGGTTGCGACGCGCTCGATCAATACTGACTCAATGGCACGCTCGTTGGCTTTGCGTATCGTGAACTTGAGCGAGGCTTTCGGGGTGTCAAAATAAAGTTCGTCACCCTGCGCTGGGATCCGACCGAATTGTTGAAGCAAAAAGCCGCCCAGCGTCTCGTAGTCCCCTTCAGGCAGGTCTAATCTCAGGTGCTCGTTCAGGAGATTCACTTCGGTACGGGCCTGGACCTGCCAGGTCCCCTCGGAAACCTGGCGGGCGACCGACTGGGTGGAGTCATACTCGTCGTCGATCTCGCCCACGATCTCCTCGACGATGTCCTCGAACGTCAAGATCCCGACGGCACCCCCGTATTCATCCACTACGACCACCAATTCATTTTCTTCAGTCCGCATTTCCAGGATCAGGTCGCGCAGCGCCTGGGTTTCGGCCACGTAATGAGCCGGAGTGATGACGCTGCGGATGGGAAGGTCTAAATCCTTCAGGGACGCGAGATCCGAGAGTTCGATGACGCCTACGATGTTATCCACCCGACCTGAGTAGACTGGCATCCTCGAGTGACGGTGTGCCTTGAAGCGGGCGAGTGCGTCCCGGACTTTTGATTCATCCTCGATCGCCTCGATTTTGACCAACGGGATGAGGCAGTGTTTGGCCTCGGTATCTTTGAAGTCGAGGATCCGCTTGATCATGCGCTTCTCGCTCGCCTTGATCTCCGACTCCCGTTTTCCGTACGTCATCAACGACCGAAGTTCGTCACGGGTCGAGCGTCGTTTCCCAGTGAGGATCTCCTCGATCGGTCCCAATAGCTTCGACAGCCGGCTGGTGTAGGAACTCATGACTCGAGTCACCGGATAGCAGGTCCAAAAGACACCGTTGACTGCTGGCGCAACCAGGAGAGCAAGGCGGTTTGCGTACTTTTGGAATACGGTTTTCGGAATGAGTTCGCCGAAAACCACGATCAAGGGAGAAGTGACGAGGATCGAGATCAGTTCCGCATGCTCGTACTCCAAAGAAGTGAAATGGATCGCGATCAATGACGAAGTGCCGATCACGCACAGGCTCGTCACGAGGAGTGTGGAGGAGAGTACTCGCTCGGGATGGGATGCTAGCTCGAGGGCGACCTTTGCGCGTCGCGAGCCTCCGTTCGCCGCGGCTTTGAGAGAGAGTTTGTCAGCGGACAGAAGCGCGATCTCGCTGCCGGAGAAGAATCCTTCGATGAGGAGCAGGACGGGTACCAGCGCGAAGATTAGCGGCAATCCGTCGAGCATCATGTTTCACCCCGGGCAAACAGGTCGTCGAAGATCTCATCGAGCACGTCGTGCATGGTGACGATGCCCAGCGCTTCGGAGCCGGCCGAGCTCTCCACGATCGCGATGTGGGTCTGGTTCTGCTTCAGCTTCCTGAATACCGAGTTCAATCGGCTTTGGGCATTGACGATGAGGGGGCGGCGCATGAGATCTTCGACCTTGAGGGTGTTGAAGTCGGGCTCGCCACGGGCGAGCAGGAGATCCTTGCGATACAGCACGCCGACAATGCGACGTCGGTTCGCTCCTGTAACCGGAATGCGGGAGAAGCTTCGGTTCTGCGAGAATGCGAGGGCGTCGGACAAAGGAAGGGATGCGGCCAACGTATAGACCCTGGAGATGGGCATCATGACTTCGGAGACGGTCGTGTCGTCGAGGTCGAAAACGTTCCGAATGAGGTCGACCTCGGTTTCGTGGATTGCTCCCTCCTTGTGTCCTTCCTCGAGCATCACGAGAAACTCCTCCTCGCGGAGAAGCGGTTCATTCGATCCGTGGGCACCGGTGCCGTCCTTGGGTGCCTTGCCTAAAAGGCGGGAGAAGCCCTTGACGAAAGTCTTGATCAACCAGCGGAGTGGTTTGAGGCAGTCATAGACGAAAGAGAGGGGACCCGAAGCCACCATCGACACCATGCGATTGGCGCGGGCTCCCACCACCTTGGGAGTGATCTCACAGAAGAACAGGACGAGAGGTGCGGTGATCGCCGCTCCGACAATGGTTTGCTCGAGCCATTTGGGAAGCGCCAGGCCCAAGTGACTGGGCCAGGGGGGGCCGCTCCAGTTGCGCGCCACTGCGCGTGCGATCAAAGTCGATAATGCGACGTTGACGACTTCGCCGATGATGAGAATGCTGATGAGGAGTCCTGCCGGATCGGAGAGAAGTCTTTTGATCCGGCGATGGGTTCCTCCAAACTTCTCCTTCAAATTTCGAAGCTGGAAGCGTGTGATGCTAAAAAGGGCGATCTCGGAGGCGTTCATGAAAGCCGAAGCCGCGATCAGGAGACCGCAGAGCAGGAGTTCCCAGGTTTTCATCGATTCTCCGCGGGTGTCACGACTTGAGAAAGCCGGCTCACGTATCCGTCGGCGGTCTGGAAACTCTCGACGGTTTTGAGAGTGTACTCCTTCGGGAGCGTCATTTCCTGGAAAGGGAGACCTGTTTCATGTTCGATGCGCTGGAGTACGAGGAGTCTCGGATGGAGTGCACGCTTGAGTTCCGACAGAAGCTCGAGCGAGTGCGAGGCAGCGAATTGGAATCCGACCGCGCCGAATCCCATCGCCAAGTAAATCATCGGGCGATCCGCGATGATGAGGGGTGGGCGATCGCCCGGAGCCCCCAAGATGGTCGCGATCCTCTCGGATTCACGCGGAAACGTAAGGGCATTGGTCTGGCGCTGGCCGATCGACACGGCGGCGAAACCGATCAGGAGAGTCATCGACGCGGCCAAAAAAGCGGGCTTCCAGAATAGGGGCATGCGGAGATGTTGTTGGATCGCTACAAGATAGACCGAACATAGGCAGAGCAGGTCGAAAAACCGGGCTTCGGTCGGATTGAATGCCCCGCCCCGGAAATGAGCGAGGTAGATTCCGTTGAACAGAAGCGTTCCCGTTATGGCCGTGGCCCAAATCGGACGCCATGGCCCAGGCGGAATCCGGAGTTTCCGCCGCGCCAGCCTCCAAACGAGGTCTAGCCCGCAAAGCGCGCCGACGATCAGCAGGATTCGGTTATAGGGCAAGAGGGTCGCGTTGTCCTCCAAGAGGCTTTCGAGCAGGATGCGCCCGTTCTTGACGAAGTGCGTGGCGCTGAATGCGGGCTCTGGGGAGTAGTTGATGGTGCGATGGTCAATGAGAAGTTGCTGCGCGAGGTGAGGGAAAAAAAGCAGTGGAGTGCATGAGAGAAGCCAGGCGTTGCGAGCGAGATCGGTTTTTCGGATGGCGCGAAAACTCGTCAGGACCAGGCCCACGACCGGGATCAAGGCGATTGACTCGTACCTGACGTGAGCGAACATCACGAGAGTCATCCAAGCCAATGCGAAATGCGCCGGACCCGGACTTCGGAGGTAGTTCGCGACAGCGAGTAGACTCCAGAAGAAAAATAGGCAAGCGAGCAGGTCGAAGCCAGCCGAGCGGGACGAGTAAACCACGATCGGATGGGAGATCAAGAGGCAGGCGACGCCTAGTGCGACAAGTCGGCCAGAAAATCGCCCCACGACAACTATCGTGGTGACGATAAGGGCGTAGAGGACCCATGCATTCACCGCGAAGACGCTGGTCATCGACTCTCCGCCGAGAGTGTAAGCGAGCGAAACCAGGAAAGGGTAGAGCAAGGGCCGATTTGGGATCCAGCTCTCCATCGGCAGGAAAGTGCCGAAGGAGTATTTGCCGGAAATAGGCAGTTGGACTGTTTTGAACTCGAACATCGACTTGCCGACCAGAGTCAGAGCGGCTTCATCCGTGAGTACCCGGAACTTGGCGCCGACGGCCCAGCAGACGGATGCGGTCAGTAAAGCGGCCGCGATCCAGGCGAATCGTTCGCGGCGCAGAAAAGCCAACACAGGACTTCCGCTTCGAGATTCGGTCGGGGTTTCCTGAGAAATGAGGGAGGCGTGAATGCTTCGCGCCCAGAGAAGGAGCGCTCCGAGCACCACGAAGTAGCTGCAGCGAAAGAAGATTAAAGTGACGAAACCCCACATCCATTATACATCTTAGGGCCTCAGGTACTTCTTGGGAAGCGAGCGCCGGTGAATTCTAGAACACTTTCCGTGGTGGTCCTTACTTGCGGTCGGGCAGCCCTTCTTGGAAGGGCCCTCGAGTCACTGCGCAGTGGAAAGCCGGTCGATCACGAATCCGTGATCCTGGAAACCCTTGTGATCGTGAATGGAACAGCCGATCCAGCTGACGAAGAGGTACTGGACGCCCATCGAGAACATATCCGGGTCATCCGGGTTTCGAGGCAGCGCCCGGGGGGCGCGAGGAATCAAGGGATCGAGTCTGCAAAGGGGGAGTGGATCCTTTTTCTCGATGACGATGCTCGACTGCCTGAACGGGGCGAGGGGATGGTGTCGCAAGTGATCGATCGCGCCATCGAGAGGGAGGCGGGAATCATCGGAGGCCCAAATTTGACTCCGCCGGAAGCCCCTCGTTTCCAGCGTGCCGCCGGTCGGACTTTGCAGTCGAGATTCGCTGCTTATTTCTCGAGTAAGCGTTATGTGGGGACGGGAACCGCACCTTGGGTCTGCGGTGACGAGTCCCTCATGCTTTGCAATCTTCTCGTCCGCCGGGAACTGCTCGCGCGATCGGGGATCCGTTTCGAGCCTTCCTTGGACTGCAACGAAGAGAACCTCCTGATCCAACGCCTGATCGAATCCGGGACGAAGGCCGTCTATGATCCTGGGTTTTGGGTCTTTCACGAAAGGCGCGCGAACCTCGCTTCGTTTTGTCGTCAGGTCTACAAATATGGTTGGGGTCGCGCCCAGAACTCCTTCCTGAACCCGCAGTCCTTGCACTGGGCCCATGCTTTTCCAGCGATCTGCCTCGTCTTGGCGGGATTTCTTCCGGGTATCGCCTGGGTCACCGGTAACTATTCCGGATGCCTTTTTCCGTTCGTGGTCTACGCAGCGATCTGCTCGGCCTTGGCCTTGCGTTCGCGCGAGCCGTGGATGCTGATCCTTTTTCCCGCGATCCACGCGTCCTACGCGCTTGGCCTGATCGCCGGGTTCCTCGTCTATGGAGCTCCGACTCGGTACTTATTCGATCAGCATCGATTGCGACAACGACTGGGTCCTTCGGGAGCTTGAGGCGGATTTTGCTGCTTTTCCTGCAGTTCAGTCTTTGTTTCTCCCGCTCACACGCCAGCGCCGCCATCTCTTGAGCCTCAAGCTGGGAGGCAGTCCTGATAAGTCCCCATCCAGCAGCCCCCTTTGGTTCCCTTTGTTCCGTTTTCGGGGAGCAGCGGTATCAGCACGGGCAGGGGAGGGGCGAGTCCTTTATGTCGAAGGGGGAGAAGTCCTGCGGAGCCGCGGGTCCGAAGGGCAAACCTCGATTTCAGCTCCGTCCCGGGAGCGACTTCACGAGATATCCTACCTATTCCTGCTTTCGAGACTCGGCGAGTGGCTGGATCTCGATGGTTTCCATCGGGTGCACGGTCTCAGCGTCAGTTTTATCGAGGGCGGCACTGCGCTCTTCGTCATGGATTCGGGCGTCGGCAAGTCGACCTTGGCGCTCACGTTGCGTGCGAGGCTCGCACCGAATTCGGTTCGCTTCCATTCCGATGAGATTCCGCTCTTGAAGGCTGGAGTCGTGTACCCTATGCCACTTCGCGTGGCTGCTTCCCGCAGTTCGATCTCACTCAGCGGGTATCGGCTGCACAACGAAGAGAGTCGCGGGTTCGGGCGATCGGGTCGACCGGTCAAGGTGCTTCTGCCTTTTTTGGAGACCTTGGGAGACCCGGCTCCACCCGCCCTCTTAAGTCACGTAGTCCATTGTCGCCGGAGTGTTGCGACTTCAGCCGGGTTCGGCAGGTCCTCGCGTGCTAGGTCGGCGTTCGAGCTCCTCCGGGCCTCTGTCATCGGAATCGGAGTTCCCCAGATGGCGGAACATCTCTTGCGCCCCGAGGCGTCCCAAGTCGCGCGACTCGGAGCCATCGCCTGCAGTCGCCTTTGGGCATCGATGCACACTCTTCGGAAAGCCCGACACTGGACCATGGATCTCGGAGACCCTGATGAGAACGCCCACCTTGCGCGTGCCCACTTCGCGCAAGGTTGAGAGTGGTTTCAAACGACTAGCCGGCTCAGCTCCCAGTGGCGTGGGAGACGATTTTCATGTG
>JAYVNB010000339.1:0-8825 GCA_043759365.1 Bacteriovoracaceae bacterium
AGGCGCCCTTCGAGAAAGCGGTCGATGTAGTCGGGATCATGTGCCTGAAGCAGCGTTTCGCGACCCGCCAATGGCGCCTCCGCCAGTTCGGAAGGGACAAGCAGGCCGTTTTCGAGCAGTCGTTCTCGAAGCATCCTATATTTGGCGATGGGAAACCGGTGACCCGTCGGCAAAGGGATTTCGAAGTGATCCGAATAGAAAACTTTGAGTTCCGGCGAGGTCATCAGGCCTCGGGCGAGCGGAAATCAACTTGAGTTTGAAAGAGCCCATACACGAGGATCGCCATGCCGAGTCCGGCGATGACATCGATCACATAATGCTGTTTGGTGGTCAGCGTCGACAACGCGATCAGCGTCGACCAGATGAAAATCCATATGAACTTGGATCGTTGCTCTCTGAGAAACACGAAACTGCAGAGGTAAACGCTGCTCACGTGCAAGCTCGGGCAGCAACTCGCGGGGGTATCGGTTTGCCTGAGCGTGGTGAACAGAATTTTCGTGAAAGGGTTCAGGTCCGCAGGCAGTGGAAATTCACCTCTCGGATAGGTCGTGGGCCAGAGGCAAAAAACCAGGACACTCAAAACCTGAAGTGTCAAAAAGGAGCAGAACAGCCGACTTGCGTTCTCCCAGTCCCGGCAAAGCCAGTAAACTGTGATGAAGTAGATGTACTCGCTTACGTAGATCCAGACTGTGTTCGCCACGAAGGGGACGGTCCGGTCGATCCAGAACATCGGTAAAAGTCGGGGTTCGAGAAAGTGAAAATGGTTGGATCCCAAGTAGAGGACCGCTCCCAGCAGGAGCCCGAAGGCGCCGACGATCGACTTGTTCTCCGGAGTCACGAAGATCGGAAGGGTGAGGCGGCTCACTGTTCGTTGCTCGGTTCTGGCTGTCGCTTGAAAATCCACCTTCAGACTCAACCTGCCAGCCAGTGGTCGAGTTGGCTCCGGAACTCGGAGCCGTTCCAGTCCCGTTCTCCCGTTTCGATCAGAAGAACGCGGCGATTGCGGTCTAGGATGACGGTCAGTGGGATCGCATGGACATCGAAAATGTCGGCCGCTTTCTGGTCGGGATCGACGTACACCGGAAAGTCCATCTTCAGGCGAAGGATCATCGACGTCAACTTTTCGCCTGGATCTTCGTCTACGTTGACCGCCAGCACTTCGAACCCTTGGGGAGCGTAGGCTTCGCGAAGTTTGACGATAGTCGGCATTTCGGTGGTGCAGGGCTCGCACCAAGTTGCCCAGAAATTGACCATGACAACCTTCTTGTCGCCTGTCAGCGCGGAAGCGAATCGAGTCGATCCTATTTTGAAATCTTGTATCGGGAAATCGGGGATCGTATTGCCGATCTTGAGGGCTGCGGGCGCAATGCCGCCTTGTGGACCGCTCAACGTGGTCAGTGGACTCGCGGGATCGCTTTTCGCTCCGTATTTCACCAGAGTGACAGCCAGGACCGAAACCGAAACCACCCCGGCCACGCTCAAAAGCGTCCCGCGCCAGGCGGGGTATTTCTTTTGGGGTACGAGGAGTTCCATCGCCCGATCATACCCCAGAAAACGAAATATGCTAGAATCGAGGCATGCGTAGGCTCGCTAAAAACGAGGAGGGACAAGCCTTCGTCGAGTACATGTTGATGATCCTTGTGGCGCTCGGGATCGTGACCGCTATCGCCCAGGGTTTTCGAGGCTCGATCATGAAGTTCTGGCGGCAGATGGCCAAAGAGGTTTCGGCCGCTTGCCCCACTTGCCCTACGAAGGATCCCCAACTCGGCGGCGGTAAGTGAGGTAGAGTTCGTCTCCCCGGATCCTGCACTGGACGAGCTTAAGAGCGAGCTGCCGGCCGGGAGCGAACCCTTTTCCGTCGACTAGGGTGGGTGAGGCGATCCCGCCTAGGATGTGGGGAGTTACCGTCACATGGTATTCGTCGATGAGGTCTTGGCTCGCAAAGTCCCACATCACGCTCCCGCCCCCTTCGATTAAAAGGCGCCTGACCCCAAGCCCGGAAAGATGATTGAGTATCTGCCTCGCTCGAGAATTTTTCGTGGTTGGCCGGACGAGGATCTGGACGCTCGATTTTTTCTCGAATTTGTCAACTACGCGGGTGGGAGTCTCCGAACCCGTGAAAAGGATTCTGCGCCGATCGGGGCGGGAGAAGAACGGCCAGAGAGGTGAAATCCCCTCGAGTCCCGAGCTGATGACCACGTTCATGGGCTGTTCGGGATGTCCCCGTCCAACTCCGCAGAACTTTCGGTAAGCTCTCAGAGTGGCCGCTCCGAAGAGGACCGCGTCGGCCTCCCCTCTGAGCTCCCGCATATGCCGGCGATCGAGTGCCGTCCCCAGAGGGTGATGACTCCGGTCGGCGAAACCGATCTTGCCGTCCACGGTGGTCGCAAGATTCGAGAAAACGAACATGGGTGGGATCAATCCACGGATTCTTCGGGTTCAGCTGCAACGACTTTTGTCTTCGGAGCCTTGTAACCATAGCCGATGCAAAAGATCTCCTTGCTCTCGGTCCGGGTGCTCTTGGGCCGCAAGAAGTCAACTTTTTTGAAGCGGGTCTGGAGCATTTTTCTGAAGATTTCGAACTCTTCGCTATGGAAAAGCTTGGCGACGAAGCTTCCGCCCGGCTTCAGGAACCTTTCGGCCGTTTGAAGTGCGAGCTCGCACAGTTCGAAGGAGCGAGTCTGGTCCGTGATGCGGATACCGGTGGTTTTTGGGGCCATGTCCGATAGAACGACATCGAACGGTGGAGCGATGCCGTTCGCGGCCATGATTTTTCCCACATCCAAGCCCCGCATGTCGGCAGTGACGAATATCGAGTTGGGCATCGTCAGTTTGATTGGTTGGATGTCGATGCCGAGAACTCGGCCCTTCGGACCGACTTTCTCGGAAGCGTACTGAGACCAGGATCCGGGTGCAGCCCCCAGGTCGAGGACCTTCATCGCTGGCCGGAACAACTTGAATTTTTGATCGATCTCCTGGAGTTTGAAGACCGAGCGGGCGACGTAATTTTCTTTCTTGGCCTTGTGGAAAAAAAAGTCTTTCGCGTTATATGCCATCTTTGAATACCTCAGAGTAGTCGAGCACAGGATCCACGCAGCAGTCTGCGGCTTCAAAAAGGGGCGCCCAATGCGCCCAGTCTTGAAGCGCTAGGGCCGCTTGGACCTGGGATTGAGCAAGTTTAGAAATCTCTCCAGAGGACTGACCCAGGTCCCGGAGCGCAGGCAGTGCGAGGATATCGCAGACCTTGTGCCAGAATTTTTTTTCTAACGCTCCGACCGCGATCCGCTTGCCGTCCCGTGAGCGGTAGATCTGGTAGGAGGGGTGGCGACCGGTGATGAGGGTCTGGCCGTGGATGGGGAGTTCTCGGGACTCGCGGTATTCAGCGGCGAACTTGCTTTGTGCGCCTTTCAGGGTGTCGGTCATGCTGACCACGCAACGCTTTCCGCGGCCGTCGTCCCGTGAAGCCAAGTCGATCGCGCAGCTCAGGCTCAGGGCGCCCTCATAGGCGCTCAAAAGATCGGCGAGGGGCAGGCCCGGGAGTTCCTCGAAAAGCGACAAGCATCCCGTTAGGGCTTGGAAGTTGATATCGTGCCCTGCTCGGTCGCGGCTTGGGCCGTCCTCGGGAAAACCCACCAGACTCAAAATGCAGAGTTTCGGGTTGACGGCGTGAAGGGTTACTTCGTCCAGGCCCAGTTTTAATTTGGCTTGAGGCCGAAATCCTTCGATCAATCCGTCGGCTTGCCGGACGAGCTCATGAAAGCGGGCGCGACCTTCGGGATCCATGAGACTAATCCAAACGAGCTCCTTGAGGGAATTCAAGTCGTTGTAATAGGTGCCATTCCCCATTTCGCGCGCAGGATCGGGCCTTTCGGGACTTTCGATCTTCAGGACCCGGGCTCCCTGCTGGGCCAAGAGCTTGCCTGCCAAAGGGCCCGGAAGCAGGGCGGAACAGTCCAGAATGAGGCGGCGGCGGGGGGGGTTGGGCATAGTCGACGACGAGACCATAGTGTAGGGTGGGGGGTCATGGGAAGTGCTCTGGACGGAAAAACCGCATTGGTGACCGGGGCCGGCCGTGGAATCGGGGCCGCAACCGCACGGCTTCTGGCGCGTGAGGGGGCGCGGGTCTGCGTGACCAGCCGTACCCGGGTCGAGTTGGATCGCACGGTGGCCCAGATCGCTTCCGAGTGCGGTCCGGGTCGAGCGTTCGCTCTGGAAAGCGACGTTTCGGTCGCTAGCGAAATCGAAACCTTGTTCGAAACGATCGAAGCGCGTTTCGGTCCCGTCGAGATCCTGATCAACAACGCCGCAGTCGTCTGTTCCGAGTTCGTCGGCTCGGTCACTCCCGAAAGCTGGGATCGGACGATGGCCGTGAACCTTCGGGGTCCTTTCCTCTGCAGCCAAAGGATGTTTTTAGCATTGAAGGCGGCGAAGCGCGGGGGAGCGATCGTCAACCTGAGTTCACTGGGCGGGTTGCGGAGTACGGAAAAGTTTCCCGGCCTGAGCGCTTACGTCGTCAGCAAGTTCGGGATCGTCGGGATGACCGAGAGTCTTGCGGTCGAAGGACGCCCTTTCGGGATCCGCGTGAACTGCGTGGCTCCCGGGGCGGTGGATACCGAGATGCTGAGAAAAGCTGCACCGCAACTCAAGACCCAGACGACCCCGGACCAGATCGCGCAGGCGATCCTCCATTTTTGCGACGATTCGCGCTCCGGAGCCGTTTCCGGATCGACACTCGAAATCCACAGCAACCTCTGAGAGGTGTCTCATGCCCCAAGTCTACATTACCCGTCGCTCGACTTTCAGCTGCGCCCATCGCCTCCACAGCGTGCATTTGAGCGAAGCCGAAAACCGGAAGGTATTTGGAAAGTGCAACAACCCCAAGGGTCACGGTCACAACTACGTTCTCGAAGTGACGCTCAAGATGCCGATCGACCCGCTGACCGGAATGGCGATGAACCTGGTCGATCTCAAACGCATCGTTGAGGAGCAGTTCGTCGATGGAGTCGACCACAAGCACTTGGATGAGGATGTGGCCTGGTTCAAAGGGGTGCCGACCACAGCCGAGAACATCGTCGTCGTGGCCTGGAACCGGCTGGTTCCACACCTGCCGACGGGTTCCCTTCATGAAATCAAGCTGCGGGAGACCGAAAACAACGTAGCCTCCTATCGCGGAGAGAGCTGACGGGAGCCTGGGAGGACACCAATACTCAAGGGCGGCGCGACGAGACTTCCGAAAACTGTCTACGATTCTCCTCGTTGACGAAGTTCGCGATGAACTGCGCTTCGACAAAAGGGAGTCCTTGAAAACGGAATCCCACTTTTCCATCCGCAGTCCCGTGTGGACTGACGTGCATGACTTCGGCAGGGCTGACGATCCGCGTGCCTTGCAGCGTGAATCGTACTTGCTGGATCACCATTCCATTCACGAACTGGCCGAGTTCCTCCAAGGTGACGAGAATGGAGATGCCGCTCGCGCTCAAGTCGAGAGCGGGTCGCAGGTAGGTACGCCCCTCAACGAGCGGGTCCTCGAATTCGACGTTCACATACTCCTCGTCCCGGAGTGAAGCCCGAGGATCGGCGCGCCTTTGGACCTGAAACACCTGCGTGGGGAAAGCGAACTTGATACCACTCGAGTCGGTCCCGAGATAGAGCGCGCCGAAAAACAAGTTGGCAGCAGGGAGTGTGAGATTGAGGAAACACTCCTGCCTGTTCTGTTTCAGGAGGCGCTCGATGAACTGCCGGGGGTCAAAGCCGGTAGGGATCCGGACATGGAAGGTCCGGGCAGTCGCATCGACCGCCAAAAGCTGGGACTGGATCACGTGAGCGTGATCGTGGGTCCAGACGATCGCGGGCGAGCGGGTAAGGACTCCTTGTGGCAGGAGGCTCAATGACTCGGAAAGATCCGCGACGGGCACGAAAGGGGACTTCGCACCGTCTGGTTCCATGGACACTCCCGATCAGACGATCGTGACTTTGCGAAGAAGGTCCATGTCCTGGAGCGCTTTGCCGGAGCCGCGCACCACGCAGGTCAGGGGATCTTCGGCGAGCGCGACCGGAAGTCCGGTCTTCTCCTTGATCAGGATATCAAGATTGGCAAGCAAGGCGCCACCGCCGGCTAGGATGATCCCGTTGTCGACGATATCAGCTGCAAGCTCGGGAGGAGTTCGTTCAAGAGCGGTTTTGATCGCTTCGACGACCGCCGAGACTGGCTCGGCCAAGGCATCGCGAATCTCCTCCGAGTTCACTTCGATGGTCTTCGGCGCACCGGAGATCAGGTCGCGTCCTTTGACTTCGTAGGTCTTCTCTTCCTCGAAAGGATAGGCGCAGCCGATGGAGAGCTTGATCTGCTCGGCGGTGCGCTCTCCGATCAGGAGGGAGTATTTGCGCTTGATGTAGTTGACGATCGCATCGTCGAACTTGTCTCCCGCCACGCGGACCGAGCGGGAATAGACGATACCGCCGAGGGAGATGACGGCCACTTCGGTCGTGCCGCCGCCGATGTCGACGATCATGTTGCCGGAAGGCTCGCGGATCGGGAGTCCGGCGCCGAGCGCTGCCGCCATCGGTTCCTCGATCAGGTAAACTTCTCGGGCACCTGCGGTTTGAGCCGATTCCTTCACTGCGCGTTTCTCCACCTGGGTAATCCCGAAAGGGATGCAGATGATGATGCGGGGACGAATGAAGGTGCGGCGCTCGCTGGACTTTTGGATGAAGTACTTGAGCATGGACTGAGTGACTTCGAAGTCGGAGATCACCCCATCTCGCAGCGGACGGATAGCCTGGATGGATCCGGGCGTGCGGCCGAGCATGTCCTTGGCTTCCTTGCCCACAGCCAACACCCGAGTCTGCCCGCGCGCGTTTCGGTGGATAGCCACCACAGAGGGTTCATTGATGATGATCCCGCGGTCCTTGGCGTAAACCAAGGTGTTTGCGGTGCCCAAATCAATCGCCAAGTCGTTGGAGAAGAAATCGAGAAACTTCTTCATCATAATTTGCTGTGCTGCCTCACCACTTATAGTGTCGAATGTGTTCGCCCTTCACGGCGATCTCACTCATGGATTTGATTCCTAATTCAAGATGGAGGTCCGTGAACTCGCGGAACACCGCTTTAGCCGACTTCTTGGTTTTGATGCCTCCGCGTCTGAGCGGAAGATCTGAAACCAGGAGCAATGCTCCGATCGGAACTTTGCTTGCGAATCCCGTGATGAAAAGAGTGGCAGTTTCCATATCGATTGCCAAGGCCCTCTCTTCATAAAGTTGAGCTTTGAACTTGTCGTCGAATTCCCAGAAGCGATAGTCGGTCGTATGGATCACGCCGGTTCGGTAATCCATGCCCTTCTCGACCAGGATCTCGGAGACGAATTTTTGGATCTTGAATGTCGGAAGCGCCGGCACCTGGGGCGGCAGGAAGTGACGTGAGACGCCCTCGTCGCGGATCGCCGCCGTCGGGAGGATGAAGTCCCCGACCTTGAGGGAGCGGTGGAGGCCTCCGCACATTCCCAGCAAGAGGACAGCTTTGGGTTCGGTGGTCGCGAGGACTTCGATGATCAGTGCCGCGGTAGGCGAACCGATCGAGAAGTTGATGATCGAGACGTCGGCCTTGTCGCTGTGAACGACGCTCATGACGGAGCCCTTGGTGCGTTCGTCGCCGCAGAGCTGGTCAAAACGTTCAACGTAGTAGCCGAAATTGGTGAGAATGATCTGCTTACGGAAGCGCTCAACCGGACTGCCCGTGTAGCGCTCGAGGATGTCGCGAGCGATTTTCAGTTTTTTCGGGTTGGTGTAGATCCGGTTGTTGTTAGGTACAATGAAGGGGTTGTCCGGCAACATGTACTTGCCCTTCTCGAGGACTTTTTTGTTTTGCACCTGAAGAAGCTTACATTTCGAGGAGTTGCGGTACAAGTGCATTTCTCTTGTGCGAGGTAGTAACGCCTCGCGTTACCGGTGGGGTTTCTATGGCGGGATTCAAGCGGTTCAAACACAATCCATCGACGCCCTTCTCCATGGGCAACTTCGTGATTCTTCTCAGCCTGATGACGGTCTTGGTGTGCGGGTTTGTCCTGTGGTCAGGATACGATTTCGTCCGCGCCGAGTTCCCGAACGTTTCCGCGCTGAAGGCCCAGTTCCCGGTCGTCCATTACCGTGGAAAAAAACTACCGCCCACAGTGACCCTTCAAAAGTCCCGTCCGGCCAGCTGGGCGGGCTTGAACGAGATTTCCGCTGCTGCCGTCGGTGCGATCGTGGTGAGTGAGGATTGGGCGTTTTATCGGCACAAAGGCTACGATCCCGCCCAAATCCGAGACGCGATCCACGAGGATCTGGAAAAAGGAAAGTTCAAGCGGGGGGCGAGCACCATCACCCAACAAGTGGTCAAGAACGTGTTTCTCGAAGCCGACAAAACCCTCTGGCGAAAAGCCAAGGAGCTTTGGCTTGCGATCCGTCTGGAAGAAGCCGTGGGAAAGAAAAAGATCCTGGAGACCTATCTGAACGTGGCTGAATGGGGAGAGGGGGTCTACGGGATCCGTGCGGCTGCGAATTTCTATTTCAAAAAGTCTCCCGCTGAACTTTTGCCCAAGGAAGGCGCTTTCCTCGCGATGCTGCTCCCGAGTCCCATTCGATATGGCCAGTCCTTTCGGCGAAAAAGTTTGACGAGCTATGCTACCCGGACCGTCGACACGATCCTCGACAAGATGACTCAAGCCCATTATATCGAAGAGGAGGAGCGGAGTCGGGCAGCGGCCTCTCCCCTCGGTTTTGAGGCATCTGTACAGTCTGGGCCCCTTCCGCCCGCCGATGACGAGGGCCCTGAAGCCGGTTCGTCGGAT
>JAYVNB010000340.1:0-8813 GCA_043759365.1 Bacteriovoracaceae bacterium
GCCGCTGCTGGCGCCGCCTCCGCATCCTGCGTCGGCAGATTTCGAGTTGCCCGAGGAGCCGGAGTTTCCGCCCGCGCTGCCTCCGCCGCTGTTGCTGCCGCCCGCACCGCTATAGCCTCCGATTCCGTTGGAGCCGCCGCCGAAAGCCAATCCCGTTTGCTTCGATGGACTACCGTCGGGCGACGTACCGTCGAAGGCAGGGCTCTTGGTGTTGTAGAGTGCGAGTGCTTGAGCCAGGCTGTCGTTGTAGACTTTGTTGAGCTCCCCTTTTTTCTTGGTCTTGGACATGGCTTGGAGGGCGGCGTAAACCGCAGTAGCGCAGGCTTGCATGTCGAGATGGGATGTTCCGCCTGCTTTGCCCAGGACTTTTTCGACGCTTCCGATGTTGGGCGTGCCTCCGGTTCCGCTCGTGCCACCGTTGGCAGTCGTGTTTTGATTCCCGTTCGTGTTTTGGTTTCCGTTAGAATCTCCACCGTTTTCTGCGTTCAGGTTTTGATTGTAGCGGTTGTCAGTTGCTCCGCAGGGGTGCCCGTCGCAAAACTGAGCGTCCTGTTCTACGGAGTGCGGTTGCGAAGGTTTGACCGGCGCGGTCGTGGCGGGAGTAGTGCCTGTGGAAGGGGCGGTGCCGCTCACTGTCCGAGAATCATCGGCGATCACATTCGGAATGCAAGCCTGCAACGCCACTTCGACCGCCCACCAGAGGCGTGCGGGTATCGCACGATCAGAGGCGATGTGACGGTTCCGATCATGCGACTGCTTCGCGCCCATTTTTCCGCCCAAGAGTCCGGTGAGACCCGAGAACAGACCTTGGGCTTCGCCCGTTTTCATGACTTCGAGTACCGCGGCTCCGATCGCGGGAACCGTGCAGTAGGCTTGTCCGATCGCCGGGGTCACGCAAGCGACGGTGCAAATCGCTGCGACGCCGAACCACACGGTGCTTAAGCCTGAGTTCTTGCTCATTCCGTCCTTGGCGCCTTGGGCGGCGGCGCAATGGGCGAGAAGTTGCTTCGACCCTTCGTTTCCGAGCCTTTTATGGGAGCATTTGGATTGCTCTTTGGGCGTCCCGACGCGTTCAATCACCGACGCTCCGGTGATTCCTTCGTTCCGCGCATTTTGTTCGCGGACCTTTTCGATCGTGGCCAACTGGTCGTCCACCGCTGAATTGATGGAGTCCGTGGTGCAAGCGGGATCCTTGCGATGACCGAGAGCGACACCGCAAACCTCTTCGAAGGAACTGGCGTCCTTGGCTTCCCGGGCCCAAGTGCCGGAGCCGTTCGCTCCTGGTTTGGCGAAACTGACGGGAGCGATTACGGAACTCGGTTTGTCGGCGGGGATGTCGACTGCGCTTCCGTCACTCGTGGCGTAAGCGAGCGGTGCCGCTGCAGTCATCCAAACCGCCATGAGGGCTGCGATGTATCGATTGAGCATGATTTTGTCCCCCGACATGGATCGATTCCTCAACGTCCGAAGCCCTTGCGGCTCTTGGTTTGATAGGCTTCATGGACCCGTTCAAAGATGTTCACGCTCGAGTCGAGCAGGGAGTCGGTGTTACCCGCGGCCGGAGCGCGACTTCCGAACTCCAGGATTCCGTTGTCCGGGCCCGCATCTTTATCCTTGGGCAGGAATTGGGCTAAAAGGCCCGAAAGGTCTGGACCGCCAGCCGCTCCACTACCGCCCGCAGGACGAGCTCCGCCACCGGACTCGTAGGCGCCGGAGCTTTTGCCAAGGCCTGCATAAGAGGATTGAGGATCCTTGTCGCCATCGCCGCCGCCTGCAGAAGGCGATGTGCTACCGCCGCCCGATCCGCCGCCGCCTCCGCCGGAGGCTCCGCCTCCGCTGTTGCCGGCATTAAATGCTCCTGGATCGGGGTTCCCCGTCTTTTCGCTTCCGCGCTCTTTGGCAAAGGGGACATCGCCGAAACCGCCTGGAGGCGGCGCCGACGAGCGGGGGTCTGGACCGGCTTCGGCACCACTGGCTTGGACGCTGCCGCCATCGATGACTTGCGAATTGCCGGGAGCGATGCCGTTGGAGTCGGCGAATGGATCCGCACCTTGAAAGGTGAAGCCAGCGGTGCTCGGGTTCGGATTGGGCCGGAGTGTTATTTCTGCATCTTTCAAGCTCTTGGCAGTGTCGTTGGCGAGTTTGGCTTGGACAAAAGCGACGATCGCGCCAGCGGCGTTCTCCATGAACTTCGACTTGGCCTTGTTAGCCATTTCTTTTTGTTCGCTCGCGGCGATGTTGCCGATGGCTTGCATTTCCTTGCCGGCCGCCGCTTGCCGACTGTCGGCTTCGGACTTCCTGGCCTGGACTTCCTGTTCCCGAATCGAAGTGCATCGTTGGTAATCGAGGTATTCTGGCGTCGGCGGGACGGTCGGTGGAATTTCAGGGCCGCAGTTTCTCACAGCGGTCAGCTTACCGAAACCGTTGGGAGCGTCGCCGTTCAGTTTCCATTTTTCCACGACTTGTTGGCCCCACTTCTTGTTGCTAGTGAAATGGCCTTGGTCGCCGGTCAATTGTTTGGTCGCGTCGCTTCCATGAGTGCCATCGGTTTCGAACGAGGCGTCACCTTCTTTGCCCACGGTTTGCTGGACCAAGGTCCCGCTCCTCGTATGACTTTTGAATTCGGCCGCGTTCTTGTTAAGTCGGTCCATCTCCTTCTTCAGTTGGAGAGCGTTGTAAAGGCTTGCGACGCCGACTACGGTCTGGGCCGTGGCCGCGGCCTTTGCCGTCGAGGAGGCTCCAGCGAGAGCCGAGGATTGGGTACCTTCGGATTGCGCCTTCTGTTGAGCCGCCTGCCCAGCGTTTTGGGCAAGAGCGGTCCCTAAGGTCGTGGTGACTCCTCGGATAGTGTCGGCTTCCTGGATTTTGCCTTCGGTCTTCTTGCAGCTGAAGCGGCCTTCCTCGCCGCTCCCTTGCACGATGGTCTCGCCATAGGCGCACGGGCCATCCGCGTCGACGAAGTCACTACGCTTGTAGTTCTGGTTCTTGCTGAAGCTCGAACTCCCTTGGAACTTCGCGGGGTCGCGTTCTGCGTAGACTTGTCCCTGGGTCATGGTTTCAGGGTTCCAGGTGCAAGTGCCGTAGAAGCTGTAATCGAGGGGCTGCAGTGGTTTTCCATTGGAGTCCTTTCTACCTGCTGCGTTCTTGATGGCATGTTCCTTCACGAGGGTGATCGACCCCCCTGGTTTGCCCCCGTTACTGCCGGTGATGCAGCAGACGAATCTGCCCGTGTAGCCTTCGGATTGCGGCGCTGAAGACATCGCAGTGCCTGTGACTTGGGATGCGACTCTCGGTGAGCAGCAGGACTCTCCATCGCACTTGTCGGGAGCGGGTTCAGCCTTTGTGTTCGCGACGTCGGATGCAGGGGTCGCGGCGGGGATGTCGGTTTTGGTAGCGCCGGATGCGGAGGTCGTGGCGGGGGCGTCGGTTTTGGTAGCGCCGGATGTGGAGGTCGTGGCACCCTTGTCAGTTTTCGTGCTGCCAGGAGTATTGTCAGCAGCCGCCTGTTGCGGTGCTTTTTCTTTATTGTATCGGACAACGTAGGACCCTTTGGCGGGAGCGTCGTATCCCTTTTCGGTCATGAAGTAGAGGCAGCTGCCCCCTTGTGAGTCGCCATAGCTCCTGACGGCAGTTCCCCCGCAACAGCGGGCGCTGCTTTGAGCGCTGCCATTCAACCCATCGAGTTCTTGTTTCGAATTCTTGGAGAAGATCGGTTTGCAGCCATCCTGCTGGGCGACTTTTGAATAGGTTTGGCCGCCACTGGTGACGTGGGAACTGGTTCCCGTAGCTAGGGCGAAACCATTCTGGAGAAGGAGTAGTGCCAACGTGAGGGGCAGTGACCTCAGCGCCGCAGTTCCCCATGAAACAGGGTGGAACCCAGATCGATGTGAATTTGACTCGAGCCCCTTGCGGCGCTGGAAATTGATTCCATTCAGTTTCATGTGGTGAATCCCCTTCGTATTCCTATCGGAAGGATTGCTCGAGTGATCGAGTCCTTCCTCTAGTCCCCAGCTATCAGTCTGAAGTAGTTGATAAAAAAGATCAACAAATTGGACTTGACCTCTTTCTGGCTTCCCGGCCGACAGGGGTAAAGATGGGTTCATCTCTTGCTAAAGTCCTGTATTAACTATGATATTTTCAAACTGCAGAATGTCCGACCCTGAACTTCAACCTGGACTACCCGATACGCCTGACAGTCAAGAGGGCCTGATCGTGTCCATTTCGATATTCAGGGCCGCATGAACGACTTCCGATGCCAGCTCGGACTCGGACCGGACTGATCACTGGGCGGATTTTTCGAGCGACGGATTCAAGAGCGTTCATCTCGCGCGGTCATGACCAGGCAATCGACTGGAATGGAACCTCATTCAATGGCCACGCCATGGGTCGCCGGTGCGACGGCATCGATCGGGTCGAAGTTTCCGAACGAGCATGATCATCAGAGCCAGGATCGCATTTTGAAGAGCGCGCGGTTTGTGATCCCGTCGCGCCACGGCTCCCACTTCTTATCGAAAGACATGAAATCAGGGTGGGAGGGAGGCGTGGCTTCTTTTTTCAGAAGATTCGTGGCACTGTCACGTTCATGTCTGACTCGATTCCAAAAGGTGGGGAGTTCCTGGGCGGTAAGCTTTGGTTCGAGCGCAAGGGTGATATCGTCACTCTCGGGCTCACCGATTCGGCGATCGAGGAGATCGGTACGATCGAAGACATCACTTTCCCCGATGAAGGCGAGGATTTCGACAAGGGCGAAATCGTCGTGACCGTGGATGGAACGCATGGCAAACTCGAGATCAAGACTCCGGCAGCGGGAGTGGTCTCCGAGATCAATGCGGTCGCCAAGGCTGAACCGGGCATGGTTTCGGAAGATCCTCTCGAAGAAGGCTGGCTCGTGAAACTCGAGATCCAGGACGGAACCGACCTGCAAGAAACCCTCTCCGGAGGTGAAGATGCCAGCGACTCCGACGATGAGGACGAAGAAGAAGACGAAGACTGGGATGAAGACGAAGAAGACGACGACGAGGACGAAGAAGTCGAAAGCGAAGAAAAAGACTCCCACGGGAAGTCCGACGACTAAAGCTTCCGGGCCGCATTCGGCAGTCTTTGCTGAGGGCTTGGCCGTAGGTCATGCCCCTCACTCGACGCTTCAGCCGCAGGATGAAGTCCTTTTCCAGTCGTTCCAGTCCAATCTGCTTTCATTGATCTCTCACGAGCTCCGGACCCCGTTGATGAGTATCATCAACGCACTGAGTCTGCTTGAGACCGAGAATGCCGCGGATTTCAAGCCGGGTGAATTGGTGGCGATCGCACGGCGCAACGCCGACCGTTTGAACCAGGCTTTGGCTTCGCTCCTGGATTTGGCGGCGATCGAGAGTGGTTCGTTCCACATTCGCCTGCGCGAAGTCGATCTAGGCCGTCTCATCGAGGGTCGTGTTCGTGAGCAGGCCCTGAGCCTGAAAGATCGTTCCCTCAAAGTGGAGGTCGATAAATCCCATTCGTCCCGCGCGGAAGGGGGGATGACGCCGCTCTTGGCCGACCCGCAGAAGCTCGGTCGTGCGATGGATCTTTCGCTTCACAGCATCGCTGCACGAGGAAAAATCGGGAGCCGCATTCGAATCGAAGTTCTCGTCAATCGACTTCGGTATCATTTCGAATTGGAGCCCACCTTGAAGCGCCATTGGGACCAGGCCTGGAGCCAAGCTTTGGCCGGGTTTCAAGGGGGAGTGGCGAGCCCAGGTTCGGCTTTCGCGGGCACTCTCCAGTCGGAGCAGGCATTTTTGACACGGGAGGAGGAGGGCTTGGGCAGCGAGTTCCTCTTGATCCACGAGATCATGAGGCAGCATCAGGGGGCCTTCCTTTATGAAGACACTTTGGAAGGATCCTGGCTCACTCTCGAGATCCCGGAGCTCTCCTCCGAAGAAGGACTGCGCGCTGTTTTGGGGTCGCGCGCCCATCAGGCCTCGAACGAACTCAGCGCGGTGGCTTTGGGGTTGGTCCAGGTTCCCGAGGGCACGACCCTGAGTGAGTTCCGCATGGAGCTTCAGCGTCACCTGTTTCGCTCGTCGGATGCGGCCTACGCTTTGCCCGAATTGAAGGTGGTCGCGCTCGTCCTGGACGACTGTAAGCCCGAGGATGCTCCGGGGCTACTTCACCGCATCGAGAGGGGGCTCAAATCGCCGCTCCACTTCGGAATCGCGGCTTGCCCCTCCGAAGGGGTCGACCCCTTGCATTTGATCGAGCTCGCGACTCGGCGCCTTCGCGAAGCGGTCAAGAAGGCGTGAGCTCCGCAAGCGGTGAGGCCCGTCCTGCGGTCCAAGCCAAAAAAGGTCCTGGGATTCGGCAGTTCCTCTTGGGCGGCTTGCTTCCGATCATCGCTTTCACAGTCATTGAGGAGAAGTTCGGCGTCGTCGCGGGACTGATTGCGGGGATGTTCTTCGGGGTGGGGGAGATTTTCTACGAGAAGTTCAGCCTTGGAAAAGTGGATCCGGTCACTTGGGGCGGCAATGGGCTGCTTCTCGTTCTGGGGGGGGTCTCGCTCGTGACCCAGGAAGGAGTCTGGTTCAAGCTCCAACCCTCCCTTCTCGAAGCGGCTTTTGCGGGTCTCCTCTGGGGATCACTCTGGACCGGTCGAAAGGATCGGGGCTCGCTTTTTCGGAGCATGACTCGCAAGCAGGGTCAGTGGGAGATGTTTCCAGAAGTGATCCGCCCCGTGATGAGTGAAGCGTTTCGGGGGCTTACATTCCGTTCCGGAGTATTTCTGGTCCTTCACGCGGTCCTGGCCGCTTGGGCCGCGCTCCATTGGTCGACCCGGGCTTGGGCGATCCTTAAAGGGGTCGGCTTCACGGTTACATTCATGGTTTACCTGGTGGTTGAAACCCTGCTTTTGCGGTATAGGATTACGAAATCCAAAGCGAAATTCCAACCGCCCAACCTCCCGGAATGAAGAAGCCCGAATGAAGAAGTATTTCATCAAGACCTTCGGATGCCAGATGAACGTCGCCGACTCGGAGCGGATGTCCGCTCTCTTGGCGGGTCAGGGAATGACGGAAGCCTCGGCGGCGGAAGAAGCGGAAGTGATCATCCTGAATGGATGCACCGTGCGCGAAAAAGCGGTCCATAAAGCGCTGTCGACTTTGGGCGTCTATCACCACAATCTTCAGAAAGATCCCTCCCGGAAGTCGCCGATCATCGGCGTCGGCGGCTGTGTCGGTCAGCTGGAAAAAGAGAAGCTCTTCAAACAAGCGCCTTATGTGGATTTCGTCTTCGGGACCGATACGATCGACAATCTTCCCGAGATCGTCAATCGCGTGCAAAATGGCGAACGTCATGTCCTTTACGCCGACTTCGATAAGTCCATGGACTACTCGACCGAAACCAAAGTCGTGACCGCCAAGGCCCAAGCCTTCGTCAACATCATGAAAGGCTGCGACAAGTTCTGCACCTACTGCATCGTCCCTTTCACCCGTGGGCGCGAGAAATCGCGAACCATCGACGAAGTGGTGAGCGATATCGCGCGACTCGTGGCGTGCGGTGTGCGGGAAGTGACTTTGCTCGGACAGAACGTCAACTCTTTTGGCAAAGGAAATTCGAACGACAAGACGCGTGAACCCCAGGAGCTTCACAACGTCATCGGAAAAGTCGGGCCGCGCGCGGGGGAAGAAAACTTTCCCCAGCTCCTGCGGGCGATCGACACGGATCCGCGGTGCGCGGTCTTGAGGCGCATCCGATTCACGTCTTCCCACCCCTTGGACTTCTCGGATGAGTTGATCGGGTGTTACGCCCCGGCTGATCAAGGGGGAGTCGCGAGGCTCTCGCCTCATCTGCATCTGCCCGTCCAAAGCGGCTCGAACCGAGTCCTTCAAAAAATGGGCCGTCACCACCAGATCGAGCAGTACGTCTCGCAAATGGATCGCCTCCGTGAACTGAACCCGGACGTCGGCCTTTCGACCGACCTGATTGTGGGGTTTCCGACCGAGTCCGAAGAAGAGTTCCAGGAGACGATGCGGCTCATCGAGCGCGTGCGTTTCGACAACATCTACGCTTTCGCGTATTCTCCGCGACCCGGCACCCGCGCCGCCAAGCTGGAGGACGATGTCCCGGATGAAATGAAGAATGAGCGGTTGAACCGGCTCCTTCAGCACTCGCTCGAGATCGCGACGCAAACTTACGCTTCGCGCGTTGGCCGCAGGATGGAGATCCTCGTCGAAGGGATGGCGAAGAATCAGAAAATGGCGGGAGCCGAAAACCGCAGCGCTCCGGCACCTGGCACGGACCGGGTCTGGACGGGACGTACAGGTTGCTTCCGCACGGTCAACTTCCTCAGTGATTCGTTGCGTAACCTCACAGGCAAGTTCGTTGAGGTCGAGATCACGGGCGCCACGAGCCTTTCGCTCCAAGGCCGGCTCATCGAGGACGATGGCTTCGCGGATCGCGCGGTTTCGGGTCTGGTTGGGGTTCGCGAGTCCGAGGTCGTGGGATGATTCTCCCCCACCACGGCAAATGGCCTTCGATCCACGAGACCGCTTTCATCGCGCCGAGTGCGGATGTGATCGGCGAGGTCGAGATTGGCGCCAACTCTAGCGTCTGGTTCCAGGTCGTGATCCGGGGAGATGTGCACTGGATCAAGATCGGGTCGCGAACGAACGTCCAGGATCACACGATGCTGCACGTGACTCGCAAAAAAAGCCCGCTCACGATCGGGGACGAGGTCACGATCGGCCACCGGGTGACACTGCATGGCTGCACCATCGGCAATCGCGTCTTGCTCGGAATGGGTTCAATCGTGCTCGACGACGCGGTGATCGGGGACGACTGCA
>JAYVNB010000341.1:0-24709 GCA_043759365.1 Bacteriovoracaceae bacterium
TCAAGCCAAAATGGACGATACTCGGCAACCTGGATTACACCACGAACTCATCGACGGTCGAAGCGACTTACTCCTACAACCGCGTCTCGATGGCGAGCGGGATCACCTACAGTTTCTGAGCGGGGGCGGTTTCCAACTTCAAGCGCGCTCAGGCAGCCAAGCGGTTCTTGCTGAATCCAGAAGAGGGATCGCGGATTTCGCGGCGGACCAGGTAAGTCTCAATCGGGATGATGCTGAGAAGGGATGCGCCAAACACCAGATGCGCGATCGCAAAAACGTTTCTAGGGACGCGGGCGATCCAAGCGAGGTTCACCCCCGATGGAAAAACGACGTATTGCATGAACAGCCAGACCAGTGCGCCGTACGCAAATCCTGCTGCGGCCACGAATAGACGGCGTCGGCTCATGGTCAACGTCGAAAAGAGACCACTGAGTAGGATGGCGATCACAAAATGGGCCACGACTCCGATGACGACGGTTCCCAGTCCGGCGGAGGGCAGGAGGGCGGCCTCCCCGAGCATCGTCGCGGCAACGAGTTGGAACGGACGATAGATGGGCTCCCGTGCACCGGCTGAAGCAGTCATGAAAACGGCAGCCATGCCGGAGCCGGCCACGGTTCCCGCGATCAAGCCTGCCAAGATGCGATGGGGAATACGAAACATGGAGTCCAGGAGGTGCAAGAGCGAAGCCCGGAGTTCAAAGCTGCAGCTTAGGGAGTGGACTTCAGATCAGCGCCGAAAAAAGGCTCCTGAGCGTTATTTTCTGTAAATCCTTCGGGGCAAAGCATCCGAGCAGTGTACGGCCAAGGGCATTTCCAAAGATGGGCCGTCCGGACCCGGAGGAGACGGGTCCATGGGCCGGTTCTCAGCTCGGGGAGATCTTGGCCCAAGACTGAATGGCAACCGGCTCCTCCTTCCTCGCGTATCACCCAGGCTTCAGTATCCTCGGGGAGCGCACGGGTCGGGCGATGCCAGTGGCAGTTCGAATCGGCCCATCGGACGGAGGTGGGGATCAGAGCGTCGATTGCCGGATCGCCCATGGCAAGGAGGGGGTGAGGCTCCCTGGAGATGACTCCATGACTCCGGATCAGGACTCCTTGGGCGCTTTTCAGTTGGGCCCATGCGTTCAAGGGATACCAAGCGAAGTTCAAGGTGAAATGGAGGGCGGCGAGACTCATGCCCAGAGGAACGACGAACCTGGGCACTTTCAAATAAGCGCGTCGGATCGGATCGAATTTTCCGAGGCCATAGGCTTCGGCGATCGCCAGGCAAAGGATCGGAGTCAGCGGCAGCAGAAACCGCGGCTCACGATGGGGCGTCCAGAGATGCCCGAGAATGTAGGGGGCGCAGAACAGGAGGAGTTCCGGAACTCGTACCAGCGCGAACAGGCCCAAGCCCACGAAGATCGGTGCTCCCCAAGGAGTGAAAAGGAATTCAAACCAACGCCAGTAGACCACGAGACTGTCATCGCCGAAAAGCTGATGGACCGGCCCACCAGGATGGTTGAACTCCCAATAGTGACGAGCACTGCCCAGGAACTCGCCGTACACGACCCAATCGGCCCATCCCCCGACTGCGATCGCTCCGAGGGCTCCCGCAAAGGCCCAGGCGAAGGGCTGAGCCAGCGGAGCTCTGCTTCGGATCTGTTGACGGATTCCCACCAGAAACGCCCCGACTGCCCACAGGGCGCTCGGATAGCGTAAAAACGAAGTCACTCCCGCCCATATTCCCGCACTTTTGAACCGCTTGTTTCGGACGGCGATGAGCAGCAGCAGCGTAGGGGGAAGTGAGACCGCTTCGAGCAGCTGCCTGGAATAAAGAAACGGAAACGCCCAAAAGAGCGCGAAAAACCAGCCCAGTCGGTCGGCCACGGAGTCCTGTTCGGGATAGCGTTTTCGGAAGTCTTCGACCAATGCAACGAAGGCCAGCCAGGAAATGCCGCCGATGATCCAGTGGAGGGCGGTCAGGTATGCCCAAGGCTGCGGAAATCCGATCGCATCACAGAAGCGCAGGACCCAGGAAAACAGGACCGGAAGGGTTTGGTTGCGAAGGTGAACACTCGACTCCATGAAGGGATGAAGTCGCCCGTGGGCATGAAAATGCGCGAATTCGAGCATTTGGCGCTCGTCCGGATGGAACCACTGGAGCAGGAAAGGGGCGCATGCGAAACGCGCGAACGCACCCCAGAGAATGTAAGGTCTTTTCACGGTGCTCCCAGTTTAGTCCCTTTTCTTTCGCTAGTCCGCTGCCTTCGCAGTAGGACTAGTGATGTCCCGATTATTCAGCCCGATCACCTTGGCTTGGGCGCCTCTGCCGATACTCTTGGTCGCCATGCTGACTTCCCTGCTGGGTCACCGCTCTGCGACTCTACCGCCAGTCACTAGGAACCCCCACTTGGGAAGGGACGGCGGCGCTAGGGCATGGAATCCAGCGGAAAGGGCGCGTCGCTGGAAACAGTTTCAGTCAGTTCAGGGCAAGGCTCTGGAGCCCAGCTGGAACTCTGAGGGAGCGTTGGTCGGGTTTCGCTTGAAGGGTCGAGAACTTCGGAGTCATCGGCGGGGGAGTGTCTCTATTTCTTCGGCGAAGGAGAAGGCCTTGGGCATTGCCCGTGATCTGAATGAGCTCGAAGGGCTTGCTCCAGACACCGCGTGGCAAGTGAGTCGGGAGTCACCTGCCGCAGCGGGCTTTCGCTTGGAACTCAGGCAGATTCGGGAAGGTGTGCTTCTCCTGCCTTCAGGAAAAATCACCCTCGAGCTGGATGAAATGAGGGAGGCCTCTAGCCTAGTGGCTGAAGTCGTTTCGACCTTGGTCGTGACTGGCGACCGAACTCTCACGCTCGGAGCGGCGCGGGATACCGTGGAGAGGCAGGGAGAGGTCACCGGAGCCGCCCGTTTCTTGGCCGATCGAGGCCGACCCGTGATCTGGGTGGAACGGCGGGGATCTTCCCTTCAGGGTCGACGCTCCTTCGAATTCACAGTCGGAGGAAATCAAATCGTCGTCGATTCCGAAAATGGATTGATCCTGTCGAAAACTCCGGCAATTCACTGAGCGTACTGAACGCTCGGTGGAGTTAAGGACGAACCTGCATCAATTCGATCGTCACGGGCTTGCCTGAGCCGATCTCGACCGATGGTGGGTTGGAGACTCCTTCGATATCGCCGGCAGCCGCGGGGGAAGCCGAACCGCTCTGGGAAATTCGAGCTGTCACCACGACCACTCCTTCGAACTTACGGTCTGCGACCATGGAGTCGGCCTGGGTGAGCTTGAACTCAACCGGGAAGTGAAACGGCTGGGCCACGCGTTGAGCCGCCAGGGGTGGACCCCCCTGGGTCCCTGTGGGTCGAGCGATGATGTAGAGCGCAGCCGAGGGAGAAATCTTGGACTGGAGCTCAGTGGGAATCTGCAGGGAGCCGATCACGACCGGATCCCCTTTCTTGGAGTTGCAGCCAGGAGAGGCGAGGGTGATCATCGCGGTGGCGGCAGTCAACAGAAGCAGTGCGGTTTTATGGAGGGTCTTCATTTCAGTCGGTTCCCCAAACGAGCCAAAGTTAGAAAGTGGATGGAACGGTCATAACCTGAAAGTCCGTTCGGATCAGCTTTTTCTAGCGGATAAAGGAAGCGCAAGCCCCCAAGCGCGGCTCTGGGAGGCTTGCGGTACCGACTGAACTCATACTGAACTAATGCTGAACTAATGCTGAACTACTGGGGACAGGTCAGATCCGCTTTGCCGACGACAGGGCAAGGGTTTTCGATGATGCAAACCCGAATCGGGGTAATCGTCGAGCTCGGGAGCGGAATTGGGACCGGAGTCAGGGTCACGGACGCGCTAGGAGTAGGAGTGGGCGTCGGAGTCGAACTCGCACTTGGAGAAGGAGACGGAACGATCCCCGCCACGTTGCCCGACCCCGTGTCAACGGCCGTTCCAGTGGTTACGTCGTCTCCGATGGAGGCAATTCCCGCTTGCTGAAGTTCAAACGAGTTCGTTTGATTGAAAGCCACTTCCGCACTGAGGCTGACCTTTCCAAACTCGGGATTTTTTTCAGAGGTTCCCGGCTTGTTCGCATTGCAATCCACTTTGCCATTGAACGCGACTTTGTAACCGACCCAGCAGGAGCCACTCCCCTTCCCGTCGTTTTCAAGCCCGTTGATGAAGTTGAGCTCGCCCACGACGGTTCCGTCGCTTCGGATCGGCAAACTCGAAGTCTTCTGGTCTTGACCCTTGGAGCGCACCACGACTCTGCGCTGGACGCAGTCGACGGAAATGTCGAAATCTGAAACCTTCGAACCTGCGAAAGTCAGCTGCTGCTGTTGCTGAGCGGGATTGTTCTGCTGTTGCTGCTGACACTCAGGTTTCTGTTGAAATGGAATTTGTTGCTGCTTGGAGCTCTGACCCTGTTGGGTCCCCGTCCCCGATCCGCCCGCTGGAGAACCCCCGAGAGCGCACGCGAGGTTAACCGTCCCTCCGAGCTGAGTGGGGGTTGGGGGGGCGAGGCTAGTGCTTGCGTCGTTGCCGCACGAACTCATTGAGACTGCGCCGAGCGCAGCCAGCAGTACAGTGCCTGAAACCTTGATAGAGCGAAGGATTGTGTTCATAGACGGTGTCTAATTGCAACGTCAGGGCCATGCTGCGAGAGCGGCTTGGCGGGCGGCTCATGACCGCATGAACGTTGCAAACGAAACAGGCGGAGCCAAAGCTCCGCCCGCTCGAGACGACCTTGCTTTTTAGTAGGGGGATTCCTCAGCCGAGCGACCGATTCAGGTCGAGCTTTGCCGTGCTGAAGCTGCGAGTCTTGTCGATGGCGTCATTGAGCCGCTTTTCCAAGTCTTTCAAGTCAATCATCGCTTGATCTTTATTCTGCCAATACGAGGCAACTGTAGATTTGGTGCTCCAATTCGTCGAGAACGCGCGGATATCGGTCAACGCGCGATCGATGTTCCGGAACTCCTCGCTTGACGCGAGGTCAGGGTAGCGGCTCACACCTGACTTAAGCTCGGCTTGGTGGATGGTTGCAATTTTTAGGTCGCTTTTCAAGCTGTTTTCATAGGACTGGAAATGCATCATCGAGCTCTGGCCGTCGAATGGAACTTCGTTCAACTGGCTCTTCATTCCCTTGACTTGGCTCAGGGCGCTTTCGAGAGAAGCTCGGATCATCAGGGCATGAGGAGCGAGAAGAGCCTTCGAGCCGTCCCGTTCGACTACTTTGGAATCATCGGCACGCGCTTCCACTTTGGCGCGTCCCCTTTCGGCGGTGGCGTCGTTTCCAGTGAGCGGCACTGGGGATTTTTCGCGGGTAGTTCCAGCTGTGTTTTGGTCGTTTCGAGCCGAGTTGGGGCTGGTTTCATCGGCCAACGCAGGCAAGGCCAGAGAAAGGGCGCAAGTCAAAGTCAAAGCGAGTGCGTGTTGATTCATGATTGATTTCCTTTTGGGGATTCGAGGGTGCAACTCCAACGCCAAAATCGCGTGTTCAGCTTGTTGCGCGGGTGGGGTGCTCAAGGGCTCCGTGAACACCGACCTGTAGAGGCTCGATCCGTTCGTACACTTCTGAGCGGTGATGCACGACTTCGAGTGCACCTGTGCAAAGCAGGGCCCAGGAGAAGAGGAGCGCACTGCTCTCGAGGCCTCCTGGAAAGCTCCAGATCAGGACTCTGACGACCGTGAAAATCGTCGCGAGTCCTATGGCCTTGGACCATGCAGTGCACCCCAAGGATCGGAGGGCGATTCCGAAGGAACCGGCGGTCAAGGCGATCGCTCCTGCGATCCCTAAAAGGATCCAGCCGGGCGATCCTCCGCTCAAGGCCGCCCAAGTTCGGCAAATTGCGCAAAAAATGCCGCTCAAAACCACGGTGCAGAGAACCACGAAGTAGAGTCCGAGGAACACCAGCGCTGAAGCGGCGGTACTTTTCAGGACTTGCATCGCTAGTCATTGAGCAACCCCTGTGCCACCTTTGCATCGGTCCATGGACAACGTCACTCACACCTTGATCGGCATCACATTAGGTCATGTCTGCACACTTCGGCGTAGCCGGTATCGGCGGTTGGAGATCTGGACGGCCATGGTGGCCAGCAATTTGCCGGATCTCGACATTCTGCTTCCGCAAGCGCTCAGCGACGGAAAACTCGGATACCTGCTTCAGCATCGTGGTTACAGTCATGCGTTGATTTTCGCAATCCCTCTGGGATTGCTGGCGGGGTTGTTGATTGCTAAGGCGGCGAAGTTGGAGCTGAGGGCTTGGCCGCAGCTGCTGGGGGTCGGAGCATCGGCGGCGGTGCTTCACCTCGTTGCGGACTCCTGGAACGAGTATGGCATCCATCCGTTCTTCCCATGGGGTAACCGGTGGTTCTATGGCGATTTCATCTTCATTCTGTAGCCGCATCTCTGGTTTTCGATGATTCCATTGGCCATCTTTGGTTCGAAAAGCAAACTCGCGAAGGGCTTCTGGTCGACTGTGGGCCTCTTGATTCTCTTGAGTGCTTGGAGCGGGCAGTTGATGGACTGGAGAGTTGCTCTCGCATTGACCCTCTTTGGGGCGATCGTGATGTTAGCGCAGCGGAGATGGGCCACTCCAGCTCCCGCACCCTCCAATCCTTTCTGTTGGCGCGCGGTCGTGGCCACACGTGGTCCGGGAGAGACTTACCGCGCCCGCGTCGGGGTATTGAGTTTTGCGTCCGAAACCTTCGACCCGGTTCGATGCATCCCTCGGGCGGTCCGTCCCGGCACTGCGCCCTTGGTCCCTGTTGATCTTCCTTCGACGCGTGGGCTTCACTGGCTCGGGCAGTTCCAGGCCAAGTGGGCCGATCTCGAGGCGCTGCGAGCGCAGAGTTGCACGTTTGCCGCGTTTCTCCAGTTCGCGCGCGTTCCATTCTGGAAGTCCGAGGGTGAGGCGATGATCGCCGGAGATCTCCGCTACAACCGGGAGTCTGGGCTGGGGTTCGCAGAGCTCAAGTGGACCGGAGAGGGGAGCTGTCCGAAATCGCCGGTCCCGT
This sequence comes from Bacteriovoracaceae bacterium, assembly GCA_043759365.1. Classification (GTDB taxonomy): domain Bacteria; phylum Bdellovibrionota; class UBA1018; order UBA1018; family UBA1018; genus JAYVNB01. The sequence continues at coordinate 6,984 of JAYVNB010000341.1, forward strand.
GGCTCCCGCCTTTGACCCAATCGCTTTCAGCGAAACCCTTAAGTCGTGGTGCCTTGCTTCCTGATCTTGTCGAGCACCTTGTTGATCGGCGGTAGGAGCTCCTGAAAAAAGTCCTTCTTTCGGAAGGACAGATTCGAGAAGTCGTCATTTTCAGCGACTTTTTCCATGTGCATCCGAAGGCGATGGAGGGGGCCCGCGATCTGGTGGGAAAGGATGAGTCCTCCCACGATCAGGAACACAAAAAGGAGAATCGACGTCGTCAGGATGATCAGGTTCATCACCGACTGTTGTTCAAGGAGAAATTGAAAAATCGGATGTCCCGGTGGAAGGCCCATTTCCTTGGCCTGGTCGACAAAGTTTCCGAAGATCAGACGAAACGCGAAGAAAAAGACCACGATTGTGACGGCCCCTAATCCGATGAAGAATCCCATCACCGTGAGCTGGAACTCCGGATTGATGAGGTACTTGCGTCTCCTCCAGGAGGGCTTTTCGTCTTGCATTCCACTAGTCTAAGCGCGGAGACCATGGGTCCGCAACCTGGGATCAATCTGCTGTAGTCAGGTGAGAGGATTTTGTAATTTTAATGCGAAGCGTTAATTAGTGAATGGGCGCATGCTGGGGATCCATGAATCAAATGGAAAATTCCTTCATGCGTTCCTTCGCAGTTGCCGCAATCGTCGGAGTCGCTTCAAGCTTCCTGATGGCCATTCTAGCCTGGCTGACGAGCTCTGGAGGCGTCGGCAAATTCCCTATGGCGATGGTCCTCCTCCAAGGAGGAGCGGGCGGTGTCATGGGAAACGGAATCGCCAGGATCGTGACTCGCATCCTGCGTCCGCGCGGTGATTCATTCACCACATTTTTGGGCGGTTTCGTCGCGGTCCTGTTGGCCTCCATTCTAGTGGGAGTCGGGGCGATCCTCTTCCTGGCGAGGGGAGGAAGCCTTGCATCGGGAATTTCACGAGCCTCACCCATCCTCGGTTCGACCATCGGCATCCTAGCTGGGGGACTTCTGATTACTCTGCTCGAGCTTAACCGGGGAGAGGATCCTGAGTCCGCTGGGCCTTGAAGCATTCTGTCGTGTGGTCGTCGACCAAGCCGCAGGCCTGCATGAAGGCGTAGACAAGGGTGGAGCCCACGAATTTGAAGCCGCGCTTTCGAAGGTCCTGACTGAAGGCATCTGATTCAGGGGTCGTCGCTGGCAGTGGTCTCGAGCCGTCCCGAAGAGTCGAGATCGTCTTGCCATCCACGAAACCCCAAGCGTAACGATCAAAGCTCCCGAACTCCCGTTGCACCTCGAGAAACGCCCGGGCGTTGGTGATTGCGCTTTGCACCTTCAGGCGATTCCTCACGATTCCGGGATCAGCGAGGAGCCGACCGACCTCCTTTTCGTCGAAGTGCGCGACCACGGCGGGGTCGAACCCTCGGAATGCCGCGCGATAGGTCTCCCTCTTTCGAAGGACTGTGATCCAAGAGAGGCCGGCCTGAGCACCCTCCAGTACGAGGAACTCGAAGAGTTTCCGGTCCTCGTGGATCGGAACGCCCCATTCCTCGTCGTGGTAGGCCTGGTATATTTGCTCCTCGCCCGCCCAAGTGCATCGGTTTCGTTCCATAAACTCCATTTAACGTAGCCACGGCAGAGCGACAAGGCGCGAGGTGGGAACTGTAATTCCTAAAAGAATTCTGTCGGCAGGCAAAGGTTCGAGGCCTATGGCCTATCGACGTGCCGACCTTTGCCCGGCGCAGTTTCCATGCTTTCGGAGCCCCAGGCCTCCTGATAGAATTTTGGGAATGAGCGAAGATTCAAAGATCCCTGCCACTTCAGCTCCGTCGGAACATTGGCGCAAATGCAGTAGCTGCAAAAAGCCGATCGGTTTTTCCAGGAACTACTGGGTATGCAATGTGTCGACTTGCAATCGCAAGCGCACAGGGCTTATTTTTTGCGAAGTGTCCTGCTGGGACGCTCATCTGCCATTGATGAATCACCGTGAATCCTGGGCAGAGGAACGAAAAGCACCGACCCGGGAAGAAACGGAGCGACTCGCTCGTAGCGAGGACGAAGCGCCTCGAACCCGCAAGCCCAAAGTCCCCTCCCCGGAAGACTCCGGGTCTCAGGCAGGCACTCCGTCTGGAATCTCCACCAAAGTCATTCTGCGCCGCTCCTCGAATTGAGGACGAAATGCGTGGCGCTCCCGGGTGGCGTGAAATAGCGGCGCATCAGGCGACGAAGTTGCGAGTCTACGAGATCGGCCCTCGCTTTCGAGCCGTGGACGCATTGCCCCTGGTTTCCGCTGGGGCGACCGGATTGCAGGAGGATGAATTCGGTCCCATCGTTGTAGGTGAGCTTGATCTCGGTGCCGAGAATTTCTGGAATGCCCACGTGGTCCTGTCGGCATACGGAAATTCCCCCCAGGTCCTGTGAAGCAGCAGCGTCTGCCGCCTCCATGAGCGATTCGAGCTCGCTTGGGGAGAGGGTTCCTTGTCCTGGCGTTCCGTCAAAGCTGTAGGCTCCGTCACGGGTGACTCGAAATACCCCATCCAGGCATTGAGGAGCATTGTTGGGTGGAGCACAGACTTCTTCTCGGGAGAGTTGCGTCCACTCGGCGATTGCCCCGGGTGCTCCCCCGGTACCGGGACTATCGGGACGAGAAGGAGCGGATTGGCTGCACGAAACCCAAGCCATGGGAGCGGCGAAGACGAGCAAGGCGAGTGAATACTGGTGAAACACGGTCATGGTGTCGGGATTTGCAAATCGCTCGCCACGCGCCGGGACGGATCGAGCGGCTGGAATGAGAAAATTCGGGATCCTGTGTATGATTCCTGGATGAAGATCTGCATTGAAGGAGCGAGTGCAATCGGAAAGAGTGTCTTGGCCCGCGCGCTGGCTGCGAAATGGGGCACCGACGTCATTCCGGAAGTCAATGTCCTGTTCAGTCGTCCGCTTTTGATTGAATCGCGCAGCTGGTATTTTGAACGACAGGTCGAAAGGTGGCAACTCGCTTCCCGCAGGGATCACGCGATCCTCGACGGAGATCTCTTTCAACCTCTCTGGTATAATTGGGTCTATCAAGACGAAGGCTGGCAGACTCTCGCGGAGATTCGTGAATATTACCGATCCGAGGTGGAGTTTGGGCGGTTGGCGTTTCCGGACCTCTACCTCATCCTCCAAGCCTCCACCGAGGAGATTCGCCGCCGATGCGCCGAGGATCCGTCACGGAGGCGCGCCAATTTCGAGAAACATCTCCGGTTCATCGAACCGCAGAACCGCTACTTCCGAAAGCTCATCGAGCTTTGTCCGGGGAGGGTGGTGTTCATTCCCGCCGAGAAACGAGATGAGATCCTGGGACGAGCAGTAGTCGCGATCGAGGAGTACACGGACCCGACGACGGCAAAAGACTCCCTCGGGATCCTGGACGGAATGCTTGAATGGCTGGCGACGACTCTGGCCTGATGATCGGTCGGGCCAGTTTCAACCGGAGCGGCGCTTCTGCGACTTTTTCTCGAAGAACTCGTCATGGAGACTGCGTTCGACGCGATTGAGGGTGTCGCGAAGCAGGAGATCGTAAAGCTCCTCCGCAGTCACACCGTATATTTCGGCAAGTTTCCACAGCGTGTTGCAGGCCGGCTCGCGCAAGCCACGCTCCCAATTGGAGACGAACTGCGAAGAGGAATAACCCAGGCGCAGGGCCACCTGCTTTTGGGTGAGGCCGGACATGATGCGGGTTTCACGTAAAAACGATCCCAAAGGCAACTCCGTCCTTACGTGTTTCACGCTTGAACTCCCACGAGTCGGCTCTCGTTGATCACCAAAACGCCGGCGAGCTGGCCCTCCTGGGATACCGGGGAAAGCCACTTCATACGGATCGAGATACTCAGCATTTTCTCGGTGTTGATTTCGTGGACAACATGTTCGGGAACATCGAGGGGCAATGAACCCTCCAGTTCGCCGATTCGGCGGGTGAGATCGTACCAGGTGTCGCAGTAGAGGTCTTCGAGCGTGAGGCTGACGTATTTGAAGAATTGGAGATTCCTGAAGATCTGTTTCTGTTGGGTCGAATAGATTTCAACCACATCCTCATCCCCGATCCGGTCGAAGATGTCGGAGCGGGGGGTGAGGCCAAGGGCGCGGCAGCACTTCCAGAGGAGTTGCTTCGAGTCGGTCAACTTCACTTTTTCGAGGACCATGGATTCGAAGAGTTTGACGTTGCCTTCGATCGCGTTTAGAGCCGACTCCTGGTCGGTGGTGGACAGCTGAGAGAACAGCGGTAGATCGATTGACCGGTAAGGACGAACCTCGATGCCATTCATCGCGGCGAGATCCGCGTATCGCTCGCACCAGCGGGAGAACTCAAGGGAGTGAAAGATCCTCTTGGAGTCGGTACTTTGTTGCTGCATGTCTGCTTTCCTTAGTAATTTTAAGGAGCAAACCAAGGGCGAATTAAGTAAGCAACTTATCACTTCTTTACTTGACCAATCGAGTCAAAAGCCGCAAATGATCTGCCTCAATGTTTGACTCCTTCGTTGAAGAGATCGGGAGTTTCGAGGTGAAAGAGGGTTTGTTCGTCGGGGTGAAACCCATGACCATGTTTTTATTCGGAGTCGCGCTCTTGACGAGTTGTGGTCCCCAAATTGAAAAAACCAGGGAAGAAGTGGACAGCGATTCACTCGTTGCCTACAAAGCGGCGGCTTGCCAGTACAAGCCAGATGAGGGGGAGAAAGCCAGCCCTGTTGAGCCGGCCCTCGATCTCCGGACGACATTCTTCGATAAGAAGTACAACCAGGCCTTGCTTACCTCGGTGCTGCGCACTTCGATGATCGAGACTGTTCGGTTCGAGGAGGCCCATTCGGTCAGGGTCTATCGCACCGATCGGACCGTCGGAGGGTGTACTCCCTTCGATTTCCTCGACGTGGCGCCGACGGACTTCGCCCGTTTCTGGGCCCGCGCCGACGCTCCCCTGAGTTCCAAATCGTTCCTCGCAGGTCTTTACATCGACAAGAGTCATCCCGATATCGCTTCCGCGCAGGTGACGGCTGAGATCGGAGTCCGCCGCGACGCGAACCGCTGGACCGTGGTCCATGAGTTCATGCATCACTTGTTCGAGACGGAGGCCGCGCGTGCCACAGGCATGAGTGGGTCGCGGCTCCAGGATCAGTTGAAGTCCGCAGTGGATCGGCTGATCGCCGTGCAGGATCGAGTCGATGCCGCAGTGACTACCGAAAACGTGGCGGCATTGATCGATACCTACGATGAAGTCTACTCGCTCGTGAGGCAAGTGACCCTTCGCTATCCTCTCGAGGAAGTGACGATCGAGACCACGCTTCAGGAGATGCACCGGGCCGGCGAGCTGAGGTTCGCGCCTTTTAACCAGGCCTCCAGCGACCGCTACATCGCCAAATCAGCTGGTTTGGCGCTGAAGCGGATCGCCGATCTCCAAGAAGTGGCCCAAGCCATCGAGCATACTGCGGAGCGGGTCAGTCCGCTCCCGGCGAACCTTTCAAAGTTGGGAGTGGCCATCGCGAATCAAAACGCCTTGAGGACCGAAGTCGTGTCAGTCTATCGCCGGAGTCACAGCCTAGCAGCCCAGCCTGCCTTGACGCTTCAATCCCGAGTGGTTTCGGCACCCCGGCCCCGGCCGGGTTTCGGGAGCGATGATGCGGAGTGTGCTCATACGGCGGGATTCGACCGAAGCTTCAAAAGGCTGGACCAGCTCTTGGACAGGCTTCATCCGCTCAACTCCCTGCCTCCAGGATTTCATAACGAATAGGTTTGCAACGTCCATGGTTGGTCGCTTCATGTGAACAAGCGGTCAGTCGGACGATGAGATCGCGGTGGGCCAATCTGAATCCTTCCTCCTTGAGCCACTTCGACGTTCATGAACAGGTTGAAAGTAGTGCTGATTCGGTCTGGGCCGATATCGAAGCGTGCGAAGTTTATGGCCAAGTTCTCATGGCAACTGGGATGGTGTTCTTCGCTTCTCGAAACGATTTGAAACATCCGAAGGCTGCAAGGAGTCAGTAAGAAGTCGTGCCGCCCACAAGTGTCTTGCACGATTCGAAGCATCTTTTCACTCCGGTGCGAGTACAGATCATGTCCCTCTGTGAGGAACACTGTGTCGGCGTAATCGATCGAACGACCCGATGAAAGGGCATCCCGAGGATCGGACTGGTCAAAGCAGAAAGGGTCTGAAACTTGGCTGCCCTCCGGGTCGATCACTTTAAGGAACTGCCCGCACTTCAATTCGAAACCGTCTCCCATTTAGGCTTGGCCCCATGCTGGAACAGGCACTTCCAATCCGACGGGTTTTCTGATCCTGAGAATTGAATCCCTTCCCACGCAACTCCGTATTTTTCAGCCATCGGGTTGACGCTCCCTATAGGAGTCGCGAAAGAGGAGGAGGTCCCGTGCCAGATGAGCGGCGGATCGCCCGGTCCCGAAACTCGGGTAGGGTCCCACCGAGTACTCATTCTTGGCAAATGACCGGATCGCAGCGATGCAAGGGTAGTCTTCAGAGTTGACCAACCGCTCTATGGATTGCACCACTTCGTCAACCGACGTTCTGAGAGATGCTTCCAAGGGTAAGGCGAGATAGGGAACAAGCCTGCCGCTCTGGGGAATCAAAAGAGAGTTCATGGCTCCCGCAACTCTGCAGTTCGGATGCCGAGTTGGGAGCTTGAAGATCGTGTCTAGGAGCGAGCTACATCGATCACCCGAATGCCGGAATTTCGGATCTCCCACTGCACGTCGAAATCGAGAATCCGGAAACCGAAACGCAGCCCCTCACTCAAAGGGTCCTCAATGGGCATGGCGCGCCTTTGGGAAGTGGGTCGTGGATCCCACTCGAGCATCTGGGCAATCAGGTTCTGGATTCTGGGATGAGAGGGAGTCGCTTCGCGGTTCAGTCTCTCTTGGCTCTCGATCGAGAACTCGACCTGGTAGCGGGGAATTTCTCCCTCTGCCCATCCTCCTCCCGCTTCTTTGATGCAGTCGGCGTAGGGCAAATAGGGCTTGATGTCTAAAACCGGTGTCCCATCCAGGAGATCCACTCCACTCAAGTGGATCTCGATGCCTCCCGGCGCATCCAGATCGATGCGCTCCAGTTTGACTGCGGACAGCCCAATCGGATTCGGCCGGTGGGGGGATCTGGAGGCGAAGACCCCCACTCTCCGGGGCGCATCGACCCGTGGAGGACGAATAGTCGGGCGCCACCCTTTCTCTAAACTTTGATGGAAAACGAAAACGACCCAGACGTGAGTGAAGCGATCCAGATGATTGAGGGCTGCACGAAAAGATGGATTTGGATCCAGCTTCAAGACACCCAGGGCTTCGCTGATCATCATGGATTGACGTGGAACACCGAATTTCTCCGTAAAATTAGTTCGAATCACGCCGATCGGTGGAAAAATGTCGTTCATGCTGCTGCCTGCTTACCCCGGAAATCAGGGATGCGCCAGGGACCAGGGCAGCCGGCCGGCTTGGCCCTCCTGCACTGATCCTAGACTTATTACATAGTCATGGAATAGGGATTGCTTCTCTGTCCATCAAACCACCTTGGGAAGGCGTGAATCATGGAATCAAGAATCGAAATCGATCAGAAGAGTGATCAGGACAGACCCGTGATCCTAGATAAGTCGAGCGTCGTCCGAACAGCTGTCCAAGCGGCTTTGGAGATCTCGGGATCACTCGGCGGAGTCGTCAGGAGCGATCTCCGACTGGCGACTGCGGAGTTCAAGCAGGCCGCTGCCGAGTTCAAGTCCAACGTGCCCGCATTTTTCATCGCATCCGTGATCGCGATCTTGGGAGTGTTCCCCTGGATGACATTTCTGGTGATCGGATTGGGGCGCGTCCTAGGGGGCAATTACTGGCTGAGTTCCCTTATCGTGGGTCTTGTTTTTTCGGGCGTAGGGGGACTCGTCGCCTATCGTTCGCTCCAGAAACTCAAACTCATGGAAATGACCCTTCCGCGCACCCGGATCCAGCTCCTCAAGGAGAAAAAAACGCTTGCGAAGAAAGTGAGCGAGCTCACCCTCGCCACTTCTTCTGAGGCCAATCGAATTGTTAGTCACAGGGAGGCCTCATGAAAGTGAACATGAACCGAGCCAGCACCGTGAAAATAAACCCCCCATCCCATGAGGTCTTCCTGGCCGAGCGTCAGGCCGAGGAGAGTAGTCGGCGGCTTGAAAGCACACTCGATCGGATCGGAGAACTGGTCCAGGGCACAAAATTCGAACTGGAACATAAGGTCGAGGCCGCTGCGACTGCGGTGGAGCAAAAGGTCGAGATGCTTTGTGGGAAATTGGACGAGGGCGTTGTCCAGATCGACCTTTTTGTGCAAGAGGGCAAGCAGAAGCTGGATGAAACCCTGTCGCATATCGACCATGTGGTCATGGGTACGTTCGTTGACGTGAATCTCACGATCGAACAGGCTCAGAGCATCGTCTCGAGAGTTCGCGGCAGGGCCAAGGAGCTGCTGACCGGTGCCGACCGAATGCTCTATCGGGTCGAGGATCTCTTCACGGGTTTCCGCGGGGATCTCGTGGGAAGCTCGGAAAATATTCTCGGCCGAGCCGAGAAAGTCACCCAGAAGTTGCGGGCGCACCTTTCGGCTAGGACCGAGGAAATCAATCGGATGATCGATCGTGCGGAGCGAACTCTCGAGGAGGTCAGTGATCCGGTCGCCTTCATCAAGAAGAATCCAGGGCTCGGGATCTCGGGCCTCCTTTTGGGGGGGATTTTGGTGGGGGCCTTTTTCCGGAAGTTGTTTCCGGAGAGCGCGTCCGTGTCCAACCTCAACGGGGAGTTCCCTATTGAGCCGGTGATCGTGAAAGTGGATTCCGCGGACGACGAATCCCAGGAAGCGGCTTGAAATCGGATTTCCCATTATTTTGACTGTATCCGAATCGGATTCATCACTTGCCAGCTCTGCTTTTGCTCAGCCAGCGCCCCTGTGGTAGTGACCCTCCTCGCATAGGGTCGTCGATATCCCCGGGGAGCGCAAAGCCATGAAATCCGAGAAAAACCAGTCCCTACACCAGCATTTCCATTTTGTTCTGGGCGGGGCCGCCGTCTTTGTTTTGGGTTCCATCCTTTCCGCCTGCTTCCCTGCTGAGCAAAACGTTGCTCCCAGCAAGAGCACTGGGATCGGCGTTAACTTCGTCGAAGCGAGTCCTTCGGCCTCCCAATCCTACAATAACGGCATGCGGGTGATGGGTAGCGAAGTTCTCGATCGCGGCCTGGATTTGAACATCTTCGTCAGCCCGGTCACTCCAAGTGCCACCCTGTCACTCGAAGCACTGGTGCAAATCACCGGTATCGCCGATGATCTTCATCCCCCGCCAGCCGCGGATGGTACCGGTCTGCTTCTGGCGATCCCCCTGGACCTGCTCAACCAGCAAAACGTGTTCGGAGGGGTGATCACCCAAGTCTCCGACACCCAGGATGAGAGTCTCGGTGACCTCAAGCTGACCGATCTTTCTGCCCTCAACGTCAAAGACGTGATCGGCAAGACCGTGAGCGGAAAGTACGTGCTCAGCCTTCAAGGCTGCGCCGACAGATGCGGAGAAGACTCCCCACCCGTCTCCTTGGTTTCGTTTCCGGTACTCGGTTTGGATCAATCCAATGGCAAAGTCATCGTTGATCTTTCAGCGGTCGGACAGGGACTTGACTTGGTCAAGCGCCTGGATCCCACCGGAGAAAATAGCGGGTTGAAAACCCGGAGTGCGAAGACGGTCAGTTACGACTATTCGCTCGCCACCTTGGTTTTCGATGTTGAAAGCCAGATGATCCCGAAGGATGCCGATCCAGCTGATGCGTCCATCCCTTCGACCCTGATCACTAGTCGCTGGTATTTGAAACTTGGTTCAGTGTTCAACCCCTCCTTTCAGCCGAGAAACCCCGTGCCGGAAGTCGGTTTTTTCACGACGAACCTGGCCGCGGATACGAAGATCACCCGGTTTTCCTACAACTCCTCGGTCGATGGACAAGCGCCGGTGCACTATTTCGTGAAGAACGTGCCGAACCGGTTTCAGCCCGCGTTTCAAGCGGCATTCGACGAATGGAACAGCAAGTTGGAGCCCTTGTTGGGAAAGAGGCTCCTCTCTTACGAGTTCATTGCGGTCGACGATCCGCGGGCCAAGGTCTTGGTCCCGGGAGACGTCCGTTACAACATCCTCGAGTGGGATCTCGTGAACCGGGCTTCTTATGGCGGCCTTGGTCCTTCGATAGCGAACCAGGCCACTGGGGAGACCTTTTCCGCCAACGTCTTGATCCAAGGCCCGGCGATCCTCGAAATTTACACCAAGTGGTTCGGAGTCCAGGATCGTCCTGATTCAGAGCTCTTGCAGGTCAGGCGGGAGCTCGAAGCAAGATTTCTCGGGCATCGCTTGCCTCCCGTCGACGTCTCGGTTGGTCATGGACTGAAGATGCGCGTGGTATCGCAGCTTCCTTCCCTTGAAGACCCCTTGATGTCGCGTGACGACTTCGAAACCATTCCCACCGGCTCTACTTTCGACACTTACATGTTCGGTTATTTTCGAGAAATGGTGTCCCACGAGCTTGGACACAATCTTGGACTTCGCCACAATTTTCGGGGCAACTTGGGCGCGGCTCAAGTCCCAGGCGAGGGCACGGTCTCCCGTTCGGTCATGGAGTATTTGAGCCGTCTTCATCGCCAAATGGACCACATCAGCCCCTATGACGTCATGGCGATCAGCTACGGGTACAAGGGCGTGACTCCCGAACACAAGGACTGGTTCTGCACCGACGAGGACTCGGCCAAAGCCACGGATCCGACGAAGTCCGCGGAATGCTCGAGCAGCGATCTGGGCAACGATCCATTTTCATTTTTCGAGGCTCGCCTCGGCAAAGTCATCGATCTCATGATCGCGCGCAAACAGGCGACCGCTTCCAGCTGGACGATCGACGACGTGAAATCCCCGTTGGGCGTGGCAGTGAACGGCCTAGCTCTTTACGCCTACAGCGCAGTGGCCACTTCGCAAGGTTGGACCAATTTCGCACGTGCGGATCGACCGACGAGTCCGGTCGCGATCCGCAAGTACGTGGTTCAGCAGATCAAGGCCCAGATCTGCGACGAAGCCGGATTCGCTGCCGTGTTGGAGGGCAAGGAGTCGGATGAGGTCCGAACCCAGACCCAGGCCAACATCGACGCGGTTCGGATCCAGGTCGAGAAAGTCCTTTCCGGGTACGAGTTCTTCACCTCGTCTGAGCTGAGTTGCATGGCGACATTGGCTCACTCCTGAGGCGCTGAGACTCGCGGGACTTCCAGCTCGTCCCGTTTGCGGCCCCGCAGATTCCTGGTTTTCATCTCGCACCTCGCGCAGCTGGGCAATGGCTCCCGCGCATTGACTTCCTTCCGTAATCCACGAAAAGCTGGGCTGTTCCAGGCGGTATCGACTTTACCCGTACGCAGTGTCTCCTTCAGGTCGCCGAGCTCCCGGATGATACAGCAGGTTCCGTAACTTCCATCGGCGGTGATCGAGAGGGTTTCGAATGGCAAATGGCAGTCGCGGAGTCGCCCGTCCGGAAAAATTCGATCGCGAACGTGGCCCCAGAGCTTAGCTAGTGGATCGGTCTGCGGCACGAAGCGGGGCTGAAACGGGATCGAGTACTCGATCGAAGCCGCTTTCGCCAGAACCTGGAAACGCTCGATGAATTGCGCGACTTCCCTTGAGGGCACCGTGCCCAAGCAATCGAGGGCCAGCTCGGGAGAGGAGGGGTCCATCTCGCGGAGTATGATTCTCTCGACTCCCATTTCCCGGAAAAGATCGAAACGAAGCAGGTCGGGAAAGTGTCGCGGAATGGCGCAGATCAAGAGCGTTAGGGTCATCCGACTTTGGGGCGTCTCGGCCTTCGCCCGTCTGAGCATCTCGAAATTGGCTCGGAAGCGCTCCCAAGGAAGTCCCCGAGATGCAGTGTAGTTCGTCTCCACACCTTCTAGGCTCGCTTCAAGCTCGGTCAAGCTGGCCGCAAGTATGCGCGCCCTCGACGGATTCATGACGCTCAAATTTGTGGTCAATTGAAACTCGGGGAGCCGAGTACCGCGGACCCTCGATAGGAAGTAGTCGAATCCAGGAGCAATCAACTGTTCGGTGTTCCCTAGCCCGCCGAGGCGCAGGAAGCGGATTTCGGGCAAGATTCGATCGACGACGAAGTCGATTTGTTCACGGCTAGCATAGGCTCCGCCAGCTCGGTAAAACATCGCGGCTTGGGATCCAAGGCAATGGAAGCAGCGGAGATTACATCGATCCACTAAGGAAAGCATGAGTTTGATCGGTTTACGTTCGAGCTCACCGTCGTTTCGCAATGATTTGCGCCGATAGGAGCGGGTTTCTGGATCCGGTTGCCAAGGACTATTGTTGGGATGGGCGGTCACAACTCGAATCTACCGGATGTTCCGAGGGCGTACAATCCAAGACCCGGTAACGTCGGATTTTTGGCGGCGTTACCCGCTGCGGCCATGTCCGAATGAAGTAGAAAAGGGCACGCGGTGGACCCTATAGTTTTATTTCAAGCGGAATCACGGGGCCCGGTCTCGCGCGCCAATCCGTTGAACATTCCATGGGAGGGAATGACCATGAAAAGAAGAGATTTTTTGAGGATCGGTGCAATGGGTGCGCCGTTGGGTTTACCTCTCCTGGCGAATCTGGGTTGCAGCAGCTTCATTAAGCGAGTCGCCACCCTCGAAAACGGAACGGACCCCGGGACGAACGAAAGTCGAAGCCCGGCAGCTGCGGGCGCTCCTGCGCGGATGCGAGTGGAAGCCAGCAGTCGGGAGGCTCGCAGTCATCTTGAAAGCTACGCGAGGGCAGTGGTCGCCATGAAGGCCCAGCCGGATACGGTCAATGGCATCGCCAACGGACTATCCTGGAAAAACCAGGCCCAAGTCCATAAAGACAAATGCCCGCACGGGACCTGGAGGTTTTTTCCTTGGCATCGCGAATACCTGTTCCGCTTTGAGGAGATCATCCGAAAGATGAGCGGCGATCCGGAGTTCAGTTTGCCGTACTGGGATTGGTCGGCCAATCCGAATCTCCCGATCGCCTTCAAGTCCGGCGCGCTCGCGATCCAGGATTCTCGCAATCCCGCCATCCTCGATGGGAGTCGCACGGCCGACCTCTCGGCCGGCCTGAAAAAGATCGCGGGCCTGGAGACTTGCCAGTCTGCCGTCGTTTCCAAGGATTTTGAGACCTTTATGGGATCTCCGGATTCAAGTGGGCAGATCGAATATGGTCCCCATAATGGAGTGCACGTGGTTTTGGGCTCCTATGGGGGACCCATGGGCGATTTCCTCTCTCCCCTTGATCCGATCTTCTGGCTGCATCATTGCAACGTCGATCGGCTCTGGTCGAAGTGGCAGGAAATCCATCCCGAGTGGTCCAGCCCCGATACTTTGTTCGTCAACAAGCTCGACGCGTGGCTACCTTTGCGACTCGACGGGTTCTACGATACCGATGGAAAACCGATGCCCTCCGCCCGTGTGGCAAAGGATGTGATCAACACCCGGAGCTGCGGTTACATCTATGCCGACTCGGGCGCTCCCCGCGGACCGGCGAGCGTACGTGCATCAGCGGCGGCGGTTTCTACGCAGTTGAAAGTCAGGGCCTTCACCCGCGATCCGATCCGGACGCGGGTTGGCGCGACCAGTGCGGCGACGGGCGTGGCTGAAGTCATTTTTCCAGACGTGAGGAACACCATCGGGCAGTACCTCGATCAATATGTTGCGTTCCTTCACCATCGGGCTTCCCGCCTGACTGCCGCGAATGGCGACGAAGTCCAGCTTGAGAACCTCATCTTCCGTCTCAAGGTGCTCAACCTTCCCAAGGTGCAGCCCGTGGACAGGAAAGGGGCGCTGTTGAAGCTCAGTTTCATTACTCCTCCCGTCGGAGGGCAGCCTAGAGATCGGGTTTTCCTGACTTTCTACAACTTTTTCCTCGGCCAAGCGGAAGGGGGAGAGCACGCCGCGCACATGGCTGGCTCCACGGTTCCGCCATTCAATCTGAACTACAACAAGCTTCTGGAGGAGCTCGCGGCCAAAGGAATCTCCGAGTACCCCGCCGAGACCAAGCTCGAGTTTCAGTTTTTTCGGCCGGACGGTTCCCGAATCCCGCTTGCGCCCGCGATGATCGGTGACATCCAGTACAAGGTGGTCGCGCTCGAGCGGATTCCCGGCAACGAACGCTGAGCCGTCGATGATAGGCACATCACGTGAGTTGAAGTGGGGACTCGTCTCGTGGGCGGTCGCTGCCGGACTTCATGTCTCGGTGTGGGCGGCGCCTGCGCGAGTGATCGATTGCACGGTCGGGGCAGCAGGCGAGGTCACGACCTTGGTCATCGAAAACCACTCGATCGCTCTCACTTCTCCGGATGGGTTGTCGGTGAAACGAGCGGTGACTCGTCGGCGGGTGTCTGGTGCAGGGTCCTCGAGCCGAACCGAACTGGAATTCGCCGGAGGAGGAAAAGTCACTTACCACGACCAGTACGGATGCCTTTCGCAGGCACAAGCGGCACTGGGAAGGGGCAATCCAGCACTCCGTGAACTCCATTGCGTCACCCGAGGGGGACCGACCTGTCGATGAGGGACTCCGCTCTTTCGCTTCAGCGTCAGCATCTGCTACAAACCCGAAAATGGAAAATCGGAATTCTGTCGCAACTCACCTCCTATTGGCAGTGGCTACCTTAGCGCTGGCTTACTTCGCCACGGAAGTCCTGGTTCCGATCCTCCTCGCTGTCTTCGCGTTCTTCCTGTTCGATCCGCTAGTGACGTGGGCCGGACGGTTTCGGATCCCGAGAGCGGTTGCAGCGCCCGCTCTCCTCTTGATCACCGTCCTGGGGCTCTACGGGGTCGGTAGCGCGGTCTATGGAGGCGTATCGGGTATGGCCCAACAAATTCCGAAATATTCGGAGAAAATTCGCGGCATCGTTCGAACCCTTGAAGTCAAGGCCAAGCACCTCCAGCAGGGAACCGAAAAACTCATTCCCCAACAGACCCCGCCCGATGACACGCAGAAGGTCCAAGTGGTGGGCAGTGGCAACGACACATGGACGTCCGCCCTCCTGCACGGAGTGAATTCTGTTTTCGGCTTGATCGCCGATTTCTTCCTGATTCCGATCCTGACTGTCTTTTTTCTGCTCGAAAAAGGTTATCTGCGCAAACAGTTCGAGCAATCGCTCGGTCCGGCCTATCCGTTGGGAAGAGTGTGCCTAGAGACCGCGAACATGGTGCGCGGCTATTTTTTCGGCAACGTCATCGTCGGATTCATCACTGCCCTCGGCTTCTATGGTCTATTCGCGTTTCTGGGCCTCGAAAATCGGATGGCTTTGGCGCTTTTCGCGGGATTCCTCAACCTCATCCCGATTTTCGGGGCATTCATCGGCGCGATCCTTCCCGCAACCCAGGCCCTGCTTCAGTTCAACGGGTTGACCGAAGTCTTGACGATCTTCGTCGCTTCGCTTTTCCTCCACTTCCTCGTCAATAACATCGTGATCCCTAAATTGGTCGGCTCGCGCATCAACGTGAACGCATCTTCGGCCACGGTGGGGCTGGTGGTGTGGGGCTGGATCTGGGGACCGCTCGGGCTACTGCTCGCCATCCCCATGATGGCGCTCATCCGCATTTTCCTGTCGGCTGATCCTCGAACGGAGAACTGGGCGAACCTCATCGCGGAGAATCCGGAGTTTCCGTCCCTCACTCTTCCGCGATTCCGGCGGGCCGAGCCACAGGCCGCGAAAAGCAGCTGACTTCCAACTCGATGCAAAGCAGTTTTGGTGCCTAATCGATTCGTTCGTTCTTCTGAATGAACCTGAGGCCTCTTTCTTCCGGAAAGTCCCCCAGCGATTCACTGATGTAGTGGTAAAGGGGTTTGCCGTTTCTAGAAACGACAAGAATACCTCCGAGTTGCCAATGCTTGCCGGCGTCGGGTGAGTAAGAAGTTTGTCGATGACCTTGGGCTACCAGTTGGACGGCGTTGACGACAGAGGCGGGGTTGACCACGTAGAAGAAACCCTCTCTAAATCCCGCGGCCTTGAAAGCGGACTGAGTCGGATCGGTGACGATCAGAGCGCCTTTCAAAGCCAAGTCCTCGCTGAACTTTTCTATGAAATGGGGCTGGCCGTTCCCGATGAAAATGAGTTTTCCTCCAGTTTTTTCATACTTTTCTCGCTCATTCCAGACCTGCTTTGCGTGCGCGCGGCAAGCAATGCAGGCGAAGTGCCTCAAAAAGACGAAAATTGCGGTTTGACTGCTCCAGAGCTGGCGCAATTGAAGTTGGGCCGAGTCGGTTGTGAAGACGGCGCAGTCGCCAAGTGCGCTCATATTGAGCTCAGTCAAAGTAGGGGATTCGGCCATACCCAGATGATTTCACAGAATTCGGTTGGAGCAGGCATTAAGTATCTAAAAAATGTATAGTTGACAGATATAGTGGCTGACTATTGGTCTCCGCTCACTTCCGGTGCGAGCTGATTCAAGGAGTTTTTGTGAGCACTCCGATTTTCCACGGTGACAGGGTTCAATACTGAGTTTCTCGGGATCGGCTCCCGGTGGGAGGATACCACCGGTCTTGCGAATCAAGTGGTCAGCCGAGCCGAGGACAACTTCGAGTCGACCCCGGATGAAGTGCTTCCTGCGGTCGAAGATTTCTCCCTTTGCCGAGGAGCGACTGCGCATCCGGTTAGTATACCGGCCGAAATGCAGCGGAGCATTTCGTTGGATACTTTCTACGGTAGCAGCGCTTTCTATATCTTCAGATCTCCCGAGCTCTCACCGCGATTCCGAGCGGGAGCGAGTATGTTGTTCCGCGATTCTTCTACTATGTCCCTAAGACTCTCATAGTTCCGGCCCATTTCTGCGTTCGCCAAGAGTTCAAAACTGAGTCTCATGGCATCTCCAAGCTGACGATGTGGTTCGTCGGAGTTCTAAATCGAAGGAAAAGGTCATGCCGAAGATGGCGCGGACCCCATCCCCCCGAGTTTTGGGGCGAAACTTGTCCGTAAGTGCAAGGGTTCAGAATTCAAGGGAGGAAGAAGGTATCTTAGAACCCGAGGATTATTTTTACAGGGATAGGCTAGAGTTTCAGGCGCGCATTGTACTTAACTCCCGTCTCCCGAGTCAAAATCACTTTCAAATCCATCGGATCGAGGGAGTTGATTTTGGCGTTAAAACTGCATGAATCGCCGAGTGAATAAAATTTGGGCCGAGGTCCCCGCATCCAGGCCCAGTTCAGTTTGCTTCCGATCGATGCTGGAATAGGAGCAATCGAGAGCTCGCCTGTTTATGCGCAGGACTTCGTCGGTTCCGTCAACCAGGACTTCCTCCTTTCAAAAACTCCGGCCACCTCCTGGGTCGAAGGGTCGAAGGGTCGAAGGGTCGGATTGCGGAGGAACTTCCACCCATTTGGTACGCCTCAATCTTTCGACCAAAAAATCAACGGCGCTCCAATCCAATGCAGCAGTGATTACGATGGATACGGCTGACAGTCTCGACTCCTTCACTTTTAAAATGGAGTTTCGAGACTGTCGTTGAAGAAGAGTTGATTGAAGATGAATGGGTAGGATCTGTTTTTTGGCCGCCCTTGCCAGAGCGGAGCATCGCTCGCCTGCTTCGGTCCGCGGATCCAACAACGCAAAAAGCCCACTCGAGGTGAGTAGGCTTCAGCGAAACTCGTAGGTTTTATTATGGCTGCCCAAGCTGGACGAGTTTAGAACCGGATGCAGGGAA
>JAYVNB010000342.1:0-2808 GCA_043759365.1 Bacteriovoracaceae bacterium
GCCATCAATCCCCCGATTGCGACCTCCCCCAAAAGCGTGAGCCGAAGTCGTCGCCAAAATCGGCGACACTGCGGCTGCGAATAGAACCCAAGACAAATACGGTTTCACAATCCCTCTCCTTCTGAGTGGTTCAAGACGCTTGAATAAAAAGCAATCGAGCCACGCGGGGAGCAATCGCCATGCCGAAATTTAGTTCAATGATCTCAATAAACGCAGAGCATCAAAAAAATCACTCTCATCACCCTCAGTTGCACTCTGGCCCCGAAAACCGGTGCCACACTGCCAAAACCCGGGCAATTCTTGGGCAAAGTCTAAAGATTAGCTATTGCCGGGCGTTGCGATCGCGGGGACCGCGACGGGCAACAACTTAGCCTCTTCTTTCGCATGGTGCTCACGAACTGCAGTCACGACCGACATCGTGAAACTTCCGATCACTCCGAGGATCGCGAGTCCGAACACCGCCTGAAGCCCATTCAATTTCTTTTGCATGAGCCACCCATAACCTAGACCCGCGCAGCTCGACAAGAGATGCGCTCTGCGTTAGCCCTTTCGAACCACGAGATCGCGACAGACTTGGCCGCGCATCAGGTACTTTTTCTCAAAATGCGTGCGCGCGCCTCCTCCGGGCCCCTCGACACTCTCGGGACTCGAGTGTTCCCGCGCCTGGACCAGCGTCATGCCCCAGGGCCCAGTCAAGTAATCGAGCGCTTCCCGAAAATAAAACTCCTCATTCGTGGCCAACGTCAGGGTCCCCTCCGGCTTGAGGGTTTTCAAGACTTGGGAGAAAAACGGCATTGCGTACCAGCGCTTATTGAGATCAGTCCGCTTGGGATATGGATTCGGGTAGAGGAAAAAATACCGATCCACGCTCGAAGGCCTCACGCAGTGGGTGATCCACGACACCGCATCGGCTTGAATGGCCTGGACGTTGTGAATCTCCGGATGATGGGCCAGTCGCCGCTGAAACGCCTCGAATCGGGAGGGTGTGTGTTCGATCGCGATCAAAAGCCTTCCGGGATGCGTTTGCCCGTAGCGGATGGGATGAAGTCCCACACCGCAGCCTACTTCGATGTCGAGCAGGCCCGAGCCTTCCCTGGGTGCGGGAGTGCCCGACCGCGGAGGCGGGACCCGAGAGGGATCGTAGGGGCGAATCGGGAGGAGGTAGCGGACGGGACCGGGCATCCCTCCATTCCTACTTCAAAAACCCTCCCGCGCCGAGTTTTCACAAGCGGGTATTTCACTCCCGGCCCAAGCGTGATCTATTCGCGCGCATGAAGAGGCGCTCATCCCTTCCCCGTCTAGTCTGGCTCCTGGGTCTGGCAAGCCTCATGACCGATTGGGCCGGTGAGACCATCTATCCCCTACTCCCTGTTTTTCTCGTCCAAAGCGTGGGCGCCAGCACATTTTTCGTGGGACTCCTCGAAGGGATCGCCGAATCGGTAGCCAGCCTCAGCAAGTATTTCGCCGGAAGATGGTCCGATCGCTACGAGGATCGCGGACCTTTCGTATTGGGGGGTTATGGCCTCACCAGCTTCGCCCGCCCGCTCATCGCCCTGGTCACCACCCCCTGGCAAGCCCTGGGCATCCGGTTCCTGGATCGATTCGGAAAAGGCATCCGCTCCGCTCCCCGGGATGCTTGGCTGGCGCAATCCGCGACTCCCACCACCCGCGGACAAGTGTTCGGGTTCCATCGGGCGATGGATCATAGCGGGGCGGTTCTCGGTCCGCTCTCGGCTTCACTTTTCCTCGCCTTCTATCCTGGCCATCTCAGGCCTCTTTTCCTCCTCACTTTCATCCCCGGCACTTTGGCCGTGATCCTCATCGGAATGGCCTGGAAGGAGCAGCGGATCCAACTCCGAGCGAAAGCGACTGCCACTTTTCCGGGAGTGGAAACGATCGTTTCGAAACGCCCCCAGGCTTCGCTTCGTGGATTTCCCCGCTCTTTCTACGGCTACCTTTCGGTTCTCCTGCTTTTCACTTTGGGCAACTCAACCGATGCTTTCCTGCTTCTGCGATTGAAGGATGCCGGATTCAGCGATGCCTGGCTACCAGCCCTCTGGGCGGCTCTCCACATCGTCAAAATGGGGGCGTCGCTCGCTGGGGGACGCGTCTCCGACCGGATCGGGCGTCGCACTTCGATCCTACTTGGCTGGTTACTTTACTCCCTCGTCTACTTCGGGATGGGGCGATCTGGCAGTTCCGGGATGGTCCTCGCTTGGTTCCTCGCCTATGGGCTCTACTTCGGACTCACGGAAGCACCCGAAAAAGCCTGGATCGCGGATCTCGTTCCGCAAGCGAGGCTCGGCTCGGCTTTTGGCCTTTATCACTTGATCATCGGAATCGGCGCCCTTCCAGCCAGTCTGCTTTTCGGCTGGGTCTGGCAGGCCTACGGAATGCGCCATGCTTTCGATCTCGGTGCTGGTTTCGCGTTTCTAGCAGGGGCAGGGTTGGCAGTTTTAAAACTGCCCCCGAACCCCGTGGTTTCATCGGACTAAAGTTGATGCGCGAACCTCTCCAATTCTCCAGAACCTAAGCCAAAGCCGGCCAGGGACTTGAAGAGTAGCCCTTCATGAAACGCGTCTGCCCTCGTCCTGACTGCTCACTCGCTGGTATTGCTCATTTGTCGGGTCCGAGTGAAAGTCGCATCGTCCGACATGGCTTCTCATTTCGCCACTCCGATAGCCGGAGGACTCCCCGGTTTCGGTGCCTGAACTGCAAGCGAACCTTTTCCTCAGCCACTTCTTCTCCTGCCCGCAATCAAAAGAAACGCCGGATCAACGAGCCCCTGAGGCGCCTGCTCTGCTCGGG
>JAYVNB010000343.1:0-8695 GCA_043759365.1 Bacteriovoracaceae bacterium
CCCGTCATTCGCCGAGGTAGGCCTTGCGAACTTCGTCCGAGCTCAAAAGCTCTTTAGCAGGGCCTTGAAGGCTCACGCGACCGGTCTCCAGAACCACTCCCCGATGGGCGATCTGCAACGCCTGGAGCGCGTTCTGTTCGACCAGGAGCACGGTCTTTCCTTCGCGGTTGATCGTCTGGATGATCTCGAAGATACGCTCGATGATTTGCGGAGCCAGGCCAAGACTCGGCTCATCCAAGAGGAGGAGATCGGGATGCCCCATCAAAGCACGCGCGATTGCGAGCATCTGCTGCTCACCGCCGGAAAGGGTGCCGGCATTCTGCTTTCGACGTTCCTTGAGTCGAGGAAAAAGCTCGAACGAATGCTCCAAATCTTGCTGGTAGGTCCCGGGAGTCGGGCTTGCCCACGCGCCTAGGTCCAAGTTCTCCTCGACCGTGAGATTCAGGAAGATACCGCGACCTTCAGGGGCCTGGCAGATCCTCTTTCTCACGATCAAATGGGCAGGCAGGTTCGAGATCGTCTGACCTTGGTAGGTGACCCGGCCGCTGGAGACCTTCACAAGCCCGGAAACGGCGCGCAGCGAAGTGGATTTACCCGCACCGTTGGCACCGATCAAAGTGACGATCTGCCCTTTCTGGACATCGAAGGATACGTCCTTGATCGCCTGGATCGCCCCATAATGAACCGATACGTTCTCGAACCGGAGAAGGGCTTCACTCATGAGCGGCGGCCGCCTTTCCCAAGTAGGCTTCGATGACTTTCGGGTTCTTCTGGATCTCCTGAGGAGTTCCTTCAGCGATCTTGACGCCATAGTCGAGCACTGCGATGCGCTCGCAGATCCCCATGACGAGCTTCATGTCATGTTCGATCAAGAGTACCGTGATCGAGTAGTTGTCGCGGATGTGACGGATCGTATTCATGAGCGCTGAGGTTTCCTGGGCGTTCATGCCTGCGGCAGGCTCATCGAGAAGCAGGAATTTCGCGCCGGTGGCCATCGCGCGCGCGATCTCCAGCCGACGCTGGTCTCCATAGGGGAGGTTCCGGGCCAATTCGTACTTTCGCGAATTGAGCTGGAAAATCTCTAAAAGTCGATCGGCTTCCACTTCAATCGACTCCTCGGAGTGAACCACGGAGCCGGTGCGGAGCACGGAGGCGGTCACGCCGAACTTCTTTCGGGTGGGACTATGGTCCATCGAGATCCGGATGTTGTCGAGGACGGCAAGGTCCTTGAACAGTCGAATATTCTGGAACGTCCGCGCTAAGCCTTTGCCCGAGATCTGATAGGGTTTAAGTCCGATCAGATCCTCGCCAAAAGCAGTGATCTTGCCAGACGTCGGTTGGTAGACGCCGGTCAGCATGTTGAAAGCCGTGGTCTTGCCGGCACCATTGGGACCGATCAATCCGAAGATCATGCCTTTTGGGACGGCTAAAGTGAGGTCTGAAACCGCCTTCAGCCCTCCGAACTGCATGGTGAGATTCTCAGTGCGAAGGACAAATTCCAAGGGGGCGCGTTCGCCAGCTAAGCTCACGAGGCACCTCCCTGGGGAGCGGTATCGCGACGGGCGCGAAATCGTTTCGGAATAAAATCGGTGATCTCGCGGGTACCGAAAAGTCCATTGGGCCGAGTGAGCATCAGAATGATCAACATCAGGGCATAGATGATCATCCGGAAATCGAGTGTCGTCAGGCCGCTATCCTTGAGGTAGCGGAGGGCTTCCCTCATCACGGTCAGGAAGATTGCAGCCACTACGGAGCCCGTGACACTTCCCATGCCGCCCAAAACCACCATGATGATGATCTCGAAGCTGCGGTTGAAATCAAAGGTCTGAGGATTGAGGTAGCGCAAGAAATGACCGAAGAGCCCGCCAGCGACCCCCGCGAAGAACGCCCCGACGACGAAAGCCCGGACCTTGGCCCGGGTGGTATTCACCCCCATGGCTTCGGCCGCGATTTCATCCTCGCGGACCGCAAGAAACGCGCGCCCATGGGCCGAATTCACGAGCCTCCAAACGACGAAAACGGTGAAAACCACCCAGCCGTAGACCATCCCGAAACTACTGCTTTGTGGAATCGAGGGGAGGCCCCGAGCACCGCCGATCGCGTTGATGTTCAGGATCAGGACGCGGATGATCTCACCAAATCCCAAGGTCACGATCGCCAGGTAATCGCCTCGTAAACGCAAAGAAGGGAGTCCTACGACATACCCCCCCAGGCTTGCAGCCAGCCCTCCGGCGATCAGGATGGGAAGGAAAACGACCTGGGCGAAAGGGCCATTGACCAAGTCAGGATGGTTTTGCGCCAACCAAAGACTGATGAATGCCGAAGTATAGGCGCCGATCGACATGAAACCCGCATGCCCCATCGAGAACTGTCCCGTGAAGCCGTTGACGACGTTCAGGCTCGTCGCCAGGATGATGTTGATCCCGCAGTAAATGAGGATCGTGTAGTAATAAGCGTCGATTTCCGGAGCGACGAAAAAATGTACAAGGATCACGAGACCCAGCGCTCCGAGCCAAGGCAGGGCGGCGCGAAGGCCATGTTGCCCTCGGGGATGGGTGGACAAGATCTTCGAAGAGGAGCTAAGTGAGGAGTTTGCCATGGGGTATGTTCCTGTGCTCAGACTTTCTCGGCACGACGGGAGCCAAAGAGACCCGTAGGCCTGAACAAGAGGACCAGGATGAGGACGACGAAAGCCAGCGCGTCCCGGAAAGTTGGGGCTCCGTAGCCGACCAACATCGACTCGGCCACGCCAAGGAGGATCGCGCCCACCACGGCTCCAGTGACGTTTCCGACACCGCCCAGGACCGCCGCAACGAAAGCCTTGAGGCCGAGCATCGAGCCCATCAAGGGCTCGATCTTGGGATAGATCAAGCCGACGAGAACTCCGGCTGCGCCCGCCAGGGCGGATCCCAACATGAAAGTGTAGGAGATGACCCGATCTGTCGGGATTCCCATGAGGCTTGCTAGGTCATGGTTGAAGCTCACGGCACGCATCGCACGACCCAGGCGGGTTCTGAAGATGATGTATTGCAGGATCGCCATCAGGACGATCGAGATCCCGAACACGATGATCTGGAGAGGATTGAAGCGCAGCTCCCCGATCGAGTAGTCGCCGGAAGGTTGATAGATCTGCGGAAAAAACTTCGGTTCGGAACCGAAAAGCATCTGTCCGGCAAATTGAAGAAACAAGGAAACGCCCACGGCGGTGATCAGCAGGTTGATCCGGGGAGCGCGCCGAAGGGGCCGATAAGCCAGTCGTTCAATCAGGAAGCCCAGAGCTGCGCATCCCACCATGGCGCAAGCGATGGTCAGGATCAGCGCCCACAACGAAGGGTGCTCGGCCAAGTGCATTGCTCGGGCACTGTAGAACCCGATGAATGCACCGACCATGAACACTTCGCTGTGGGCGAAATTGATGAGCTGGAGAATACCAAAAACAAGCGTGTAACCTAACGCGATGAGAGCGTAGATGCTGCCGAGCGAAAGGCCATTGATCGTATGTTGGACGAACTCCAGCACTGGGTTTGATCCTTATTGAATTGAATTGAATTACGGGTTCACGGTGGTGACGTACTTGTAGTCCGTCCCCGAAACCTTGACGACCACCGCGGACTTCACAGCATCGCGCTTTTCGTTGATGGTGATCTTGCCCGTGACTGCTGGATAGTCCTTGGTCTGTGCCAACGCGTCCCGGAGGTCCTGACCGCTCGGGCTCTTGGCGCGCTTCATGGCGTCGACCAGGACCAGAGCCGCATCATAACCCATGGCAGCCAAACCGTCGGGAATCACGCCGTAGGCCGCTTTGAAGGTCTTGATGAACTCCTGGACATTCGGAGCCTGGTCTTCGGGCGAATAATGGTTGGAGAAATAGGAGCCTTCGATGGCCTTGCCGCCGATCTCAGTGAGCTTCGGGGAGTCCCAGCCGTCTCCGCCCATCAACGGAGAAGTGATGCCAAGTTCCCGGGCTTGACGGGCGATCAAGCCAACCTCGGTGTAGTAACCGGGAACGTAGATCGCGTCCGCGCCCTTGCCGCGGATCGCGGTAAGCTGGGATTTGAAATCGGTATCACCGGAGCTGTAGCTCTGCTCGACCACTACGGTTCCGCCCATTTTCTCAAAACTTAGCTTGAAGAAGTCGGCTAGGCCCATTGAGTAATCGCTCTTCACGTCGCGGAGAAGCGCCACTTTCTTGGCCTTCAGGGTCTCATTGGCGAACTTGGCCATCACAGTGCCCTGGAAGGGGTCGATGAAACAGACGCGGAAAATGAAATCACCCATCTCCGTGACCTTGGGATTGGTCGAAGACGGAGTGACCATCGGGACTTTGTTCTGCTGCGCGATTGGCGCCATGGCGAGTGACCGGGAACTGGCCACTTCACCAAGGAGGGCGGCAACGTGGTTCTGGGTGATCAACTTCGTCGCTGCAATGGCGGCTTCGTCGGTTTTACCTTGGTCATCCATCGAGACGAGTTCGAGCTTCTTGCCATTGACCCCGCCTGCGGCATTCGCGGCCTTGAGCGCGAGCTCGATGCCCTGGTGCGTGGAACTTCCGAAAGTCGCTTCACTTCCGGTCATGGAGCCGACTTCACCGATTTTGATGGTCTCACCGGCGGATGCGCCGCCCGAAGAGTTCGAGGCGTCTCCCTGAGGAGCCGACTTTTTGCACGCGGGCAGACTCAAAGCGATTGCGGCAACGACTGCGGAGTACGAAAAAATGGAACGCTTCATTTTAATTTTCCTTCCCCCAAGTCATGAACAACCCGGGCCGAACAAGTCGCTAGCCACGCTAACCGTGGTATCTGACTAGCTGAATCTTGACAGAGTCAAGGCCGCATCAGACTATGCGTCGAGTGAGCCAGTGTCAACGAAAGCGTGTGAAGAAACCCTTGAACTTCGCCTATGCTCTCCGCAGTTTTCTCGGACACCTGGAAGGCACCGAGAAGTCGCTGCATACTGTCCGTAACTACAAATCCGACTTGATGAGCTTTCAGAATTTCCTGGAAAAAGGGCTCGGAAGCCGAGTCGTAGCGCTCTCCCAAGTGAGTCGCGACGACCTTGAGCTCTACATCGACTACTTGAAGGCGCAAGGGTTCAAGACCAATACCCGGCGCAGAAAGCTCCTCACGGTGCGAAGACTCCTCCGCTACCTGACGCAGCGAAACAAAATCAAGATTGACGTGGGCCGCAAACTTCCCGCGCCCGAGAAGATCGAACGCATTCCGATGACTGTCCCGCGAGCCGCGTTGCTTACGGCTATCCGAGCACTCCCCGAAGTCACCGAATTGGATGCTCGCAATCGTGTTCTGCTGTGGTCACTGGCCGAGACGGCTTGCCAGGTGAGTGAAGTCAGGCAGATCCGCTACGAGGATTGGACACGGCAGGGAAACCGCGCCTGGGTTGCGATCGGAATGAAGCAACCCCGCCTCCTCGAAGTCAGCGATGAGCTGGAAGCCGCAATCCACGCCCTCAAACTCAAAGCGCGAGGAGCAGGGGAGTGGCTTTTCCTCGGTCACAACAAGTTCGGGCCGCTCGGTGGAGCGATCAGCGCGAGAGGTGTCGAACTCCTCGTGCGCGCCTACTCGGATCGCCTGGGATTTCCAGAGCTCACTCCCAGGACGTTTCGCCATTCCAGCGTCCTCGAATGGTTCAGAAGCGGAATTTCGAGAGATGAAATCCAAAAGCGCTTAGGCCTACGAACCGCTTATGCGTTTCGAGTCTTTGAGCCTTTGTTTAAACAAGTCACCCAAGGGTCGAACCTGACTCAGTAATCGGCTGCGAAAGTCGCTTCAGATCCAACCGCGGAACCACATCCACTGCCGGTAGCTGTCGCCTTCGATCTTCATCCCGGAGAGAATGGGGAAGAAGTACACGAACATTCCGGCGCAAGCCCCGAGAAACAGCCACCGAATCAGGGGATTCCGGGTCGTGAGCTCGATCCGGTCCATCGCATAGGCCAGTGCCAGGCTCAGAGTCATTCCAGCGGGATAGTAGTAATAGTAAAAGCAGATCTTGCGAGGAATAATCCCCCAGCAAAGGTACATCGCCAGGAACGTGCACCCGATCTGAAATGCCACCCGCGAACGTGCCTGGATCGCACGGTAGAGGCAATAGATCACGGCAGGAATCCCTAGCCACATGATCACCGGATTGCCCAACAGCAGAACTCCGCGGACGAACTCGCCCGCGTCCCCCTCCCGATCAAAGGCATACCAAATAGGCCGTTTCAGCCAAGGCCACCCGAGCCAATCGCTCATATAGGGATGGGCGGTCACCACCCGGAGCTGGCCCTCGTACATCGTCCACTGCATCCGGATCAGGTCCAGCCACGTATAGGCCGGTGTTCTTTGGACAAAAAGAAAGGGGATGAAAGTGAAGAAGTAAGCGACCACTGGAATCAGCCCCAGCGACAAGAAGATCGTACTCCAGCGGGTTTCGCTCCAAAGGGCACGTGAGTACCAGGAATCCTCGCCGGAAACCTCGGTGGAACCCGGTTTCGCCTTCTTGGGTGCGTGGGCTCGGATCGGGGCCTTGAATTTCCAGTAGAGCTTGATTGAAACCATCAGCCCGAAACAGAAGAGCCAAGGAAAAACCGCCGACCACTTCGAAGCCACCGCCCAACCGAACATGCATCCTGCGAACGCCAGAAGCTTGCGATTGCGGCTCGAATCGGTGCCTGGATTCCAAGTCGCGAAAAACGCGGCCAATCCCCAGGCTTGGAAAGCGAACATGAAAGTATCGAGCATCCCGATCCTGGCCTGGACGTAAAGGAGGCTATTGAGCAGTGTCAAAGCCGCGACATACCGGGCACTCGAAGCTTTGCGGAAAACAGCGAGTCCCCAAAGGTACATTCCGACAAGCGTCAAAGATCCGAAGACAGCGCTCATAAAGCGCCAACCGATCGGGCGATCCCCGAAAGTCGCAATGCCGATCGCCATCAACTCCTTGCCTAAGGGCGGATGCTCCCAATTGCTGTTCTCCTTCAACGCCAGAAAAAGCTTGGCGGAGGGCACATAATGGAACTCGTCGAAGTTATGACCCCGGGGAAACTGGATCATCACCAGGAAAAAAACGAGGCTCAGGATGAACAGAATGAGGCAGGACAAAACGGTCCGCCTAGGGGTCTGGGTCACTTGAAGGAAAGTAGGGTGAGCCACGGATGCGGTCAAGGTTTCTTTATGGTACGTTCCGAAGCATGGAAGAAATAAAGACTCCTGAAATTGCTCGGAACGAGCCATGTCCCTGCCTCAGCGGCAAGAAATATAAGCGCTGTCATGGCGTTGATGCCGCACCCAAACTGAGCACTCCGAAAGCAGCAATGCCAGGGGCGTTCGGGGCCGGAGGTGGAATGCCAGGAGCCGGGGGACTTCCATTCGACCCGAGCCAACTCGACCCGCAATGGATGATGCAGTTCACTTCAGCCCTTCAGCGCATGCCACGCGGGCAAATGCAACGCCTGCAAGCGATGATGCAGAAGGCGATGTCGGGAAACGACGTTTCGCGGGAAGCCGCGGAATTCGAACGCACCCTGCCTCCCGATCTCCAAAGCCTAATGATGAATTTCAAAATGCCGGGAATGGAAGAAGCTGCTCAACAGCTGGCCTCGGGGGCCGGCGGGGAAGCGGCTCAAAGCGCGCTGGCGGCCGCGACCCAGGCATTCTCCGAAAACTCCCATGGAGTTTCATTTGATGCCGGCCTGACCGAAGAGCAAGCCCGCCAAATCGTTGCGGCAGCCGCCCTTGAAGGCAAGATCTCGGAAGACCAGGCCGAGCAGCTCTTGGGGGCCGAAGGAATCGCCGAAGCGAACTTAATTGGAGAGCCTGGCCCGGACTCGGCCGAAACGTCCTCGAAGTTCGGCAAGCTCTGGCGTTCGATTCGCGGCCAGAAGGAAGGCTGAGTTTGGCCAAGGCTTCCGACGGACTCCCTCGACTGATCGGCGTGATCCACCTCCCCGCTCTAGCTGGGTCGCCAGGCGCATCGGGCCTTGACCCGGCATCTGCGCTCAGTCGCGCCGGGCTCTGGGCGGTCCAAGAAGCCCAAGCCCTGACTCGTGCCGGTTTCGAAGCGCTGATTCTCGAGAATTTCGGGGACTCACCCTTTCAGAAAGAACGAGTGGGTCCCGAAACTCTGGCTAGTTTGGCAGTGATCGCCGGGGCCGTTCGCGAGGCGACAAAACTGCCCTTGGGGGTCAACGTGCTTCGAAACGATGGACGAGCCGCTCTGGCAATCGCTGCCGTGACCGGGTGCGAGTTCATTCGGGTGAACGTCCTTTCCGGGGTCGTCGCGACAGATCAGGGAATGATCGAAGGCTGTGCTGCTGAACTGCTCAGGGAACGGGATCGACTGGGAGCCAACGTACGCATCCTAGCCGATGTTCACGTTAAACATGCCCGAACGCTTTCTTCGGACGATATTGGACTGGCCGTCGAGGAAACCGCTCTCCGGTCCAGGGCTGATGGGGTGATCCTGACCGGTCCCACCACCGGTCGACCTGTCGATTTGCTCGAGTTGGAACGGGCAGTCCAGGTTGCCCGTTCCCATCGCATCCCACTATTCATCGGAAGTGGAGTGCAACCCGACGGAATCGAGGGCCTGCTGCTCGCGAGGGTTCAGGGACTCATCGTCGGCTCGACGCTGAGACGGAATGGGCAAGCCGGCGCCGCTCTGGATCCCAAACGCGTCCGACACTTGGTGGAGG
>JAYVNB010000344.1:0-8637 GCA_043759365.1 Bacteriovoracaceae bacterium
CTCAAGCACTACAGCCAGTTCTGCGTCGCTTGTTTCCATCAGGCCGAGCTCGGAAAGCTGATGCTGTGGGCCCATCTCAAAGAGATGAACCTCTCGGAGAAGTATCCCGTCTCGACCCTCCGTTCGCAGGCATATGCCAACCATGCCGTGGTCATGACTGCGCTTCCCGCTTTCGCTCGGGGACGACGGTACGGAAAACTCGCTCTCGAGCAGTATCGCAAGCAAGGCAACCTTTGGGGCGAAGGCCATGCTCTTCATCACGTGGGAATCGTCAGTTTCCTCGCGGCCCGTTTTCCAGAGGCATTGAAATACTTCAAGGAGGCCTACCCGCTTCTCGAGCGCTCCGGAGATCGCTGGGAGACGATCACCGCGAAATTCCACGTTGCTTCCTGCCTCTACGAGATGGGTGAGTTGCGCGACTCGGCCCAGATCGGGCGCGAGGTCTACGAGGATGGACTGGAAGTCGGCGATGCGCACGCACTCCAGATCGGAGTCGCGATCTGGGCCAGTGCCTGCAGCGGCCGCATCAGCAGCAAATTGATCGAAACCGAAGTGAATCGCCCGAACCAAGACCTGATGACCCGCAATGGCGTGCTTGGAACCCTCGCCCTGCACTTCCGGAGTCAAGGTCGACTTCGGGAGGCACTCGCCCTCATGATTCAGATGGAACAGACCGTCCAGGAGTCGAAGGCCCGCAACGGATACATTTATCTTTACCTGCCCTGGCTACTCACCTTGCTGCGCGAGAATTATGAAACCGCGGAAGTCTACGATCGCGCATCGCGGGCCTCGCTCCTGGGACACGCGCTCAAAGTGGCGCGACGATCCCGCCGGATCGCCCGTCGATTCAAATACCTACTCCCCAGGTCCTTGCGCGAATCAGCCTATCTGGAAGCCGTCCAAGGCAATTTCCGGCAAGCTCTGATCTGGATCGACGAAAGCATCGCCTGCGCCGAAGCCCATTCTCAGAAGTTCGAATGCGCCCACTCCAAGCTGGCCCGCGCTCGAATCATCCTCGGAGCGGGAAAGGGTGGAAACGAGCAGAGCGGCGATGGAAAGAGCGGCGACGGACAGAACGCCGCGCAGACAGACCTCGAACGCGCTTTGCGTGAGTTGGAGGAAATGGGCGCTGATCCTGGAGCAGGATTTCAGTTCCGTTCCACCGAATCCCCCCGCGCTTCGGGTTCGCGTGCGACATCCCGCTCGAATGAACCCAGCGCGGACCTCCTCGATCGCTTCCAAGGATTGCTTGAAGCCGGACGGGCAATCGTCACCGCCTCTACTCGGGAGGCCGTCCTCATCGCAGCTCAGGAAGCCACCTCGCGACTTCTCCGGGGGAACCCGAGCCGCATCCTATCCGCCCATCCCGAGTCTGACCCTGCGCCGATGGACCTCCCCCTGAATCTCATCCGGAAATCACGGGAGTTGAACCAACCCCTCAGTTGGACCGAAGGACTTCCCGACGACCCGAGCGAGAGTTGCTCCCTTTCAGGGGTCCGCTCGATGATCTGCGCCCCCATCACCGTGCATGGCCAGATCGAAGGATTCGTTTTCGCCTCCCATCGCGAGATCGCCCGCCTCTTCGGTGCCCGGGAAGAAAGGATGGCCGGATTCATCGCGACTCAGACAGGGGCCGCGCTTGAAAACGCCGATCGCTACGAACGTCTCTCGACGCTCTCCGAGGAGCGTTCCCAACTCCATCAGGAAGCCGCCGCCGCAGTGGCGATCCGCGACCAATTCCTCTCGATCGCATCGCACGAGCTACGAACGCCGCTGACACCCTTGGCGCTCCAGATCCAGACCCTCCAGAGCTTCATTCTCGAAGGCAAACTCGATCAGCTCCCGCACGAAAAGCAAGCACGGTTGTTCCACCAAGCCGACCTGCAGGTGAGGCGAATCACCCACCTGGTCGAGAACCTCCTCGACGTCTCTCGTATCAACAGCGGAAACTTGCAGCTCGAATCCGAACGCTTCGAACTCGCTGATCTCGTCCAAGAGGTCATCGATCGCCTGATTCTCGATGGTGGTTCGTCAGACTCATCACCGATCGAGCTCAAAAGACTTTCAAGCGAAGTCGTAGGCCATTGGGATCGGATCCGTATCGACCAAGTTGTCACCAACCTCCTCATCAACGCGAAAAAATACGGCCAAGGCCGTCCGATCCAGATCAGCGTCGAAACAACTCCGGATACCCAACAAGCCGTCGTCGTGGTCCGAGACCAAGGAATCGGGATCGCCCCCGTCGATCAAGCCAGGATCTTCGACCTCTTTGAAAGAGCAGTCCCCGCTAACCACTTCGGTGGATTGGGTCTAGGCCTGTTCATCGTCAAAAAGATCGTAGCCCTCCATCAAGGCCACATCCAAGTCCAAAGCCAACCCGGCCAAGGTTCCACCTTCACCCTTCGACTCCCGCTCTAATCGCTCCCCCTCTGTACTCTAGGCCTCTTTCCCCCCGCCCCCCCCCCGGCGAAGCCAAAGCGCCAACCCGCTCCAAGATCCCGATCCAAGAACCCGAGCCCAAGCCCAAAAAAAAACAGAGCAGAAGAAGTTTTAACGAGGCGATTTTTCACTGAGGCGAGGAAGCCCCGCCCAGGCCCGACCGGAATGGGCTACCGCCCATGAGGATCCGGGCCTAGGGCGGGAGCTGACGAAGCCCTCAGTGAAAAAGCGCCCGTTAAAAAGCTGCGTAGCCGAAAGAGACCCCCACCCACGGGCTCACCTTATGCCCAATCAAGGCATATCCCGTAAGACGGAACAAAAACCCCGTGTCCGTTCGATTCTCGTAACCCAATCCGAATGAAGGCAAGATCGACTGGGTTCCGAACTCCGCACCCGAAGGGTTGGCTTTGGCGTACCGGGTATCGGCTGAGTTAAAGACGACATCGATGCCGGCCGTTCCAAAAAACGAGCCTGCTTGGCGTGTGAAATAATAATTTCCGTACACGGGTAGGAGTTTGGCCGAAGTACCGAGTTCGGCGTCTGCGAGGGTCTGAAGCGGCACCCCCCCGTAACCGACGCCTACGGACAATTCGTCGCTCACCACTTGATCGAAGAATACGGACCAAAGGCCCGCCCGCCCCAAGACTTCCACTCCGATCGCGCTCGGGTAAGTCACGCGCGTATGTTCAGCGGCTTGAGAACTCTCCGAGAAAACGACGATGGAAAGAAGCAGTGAAACATGAACAATTGAAGTGAAACCTGAACTCATTTTGTTACTTTTCATGACGGAATGAATCTCCATTTTCATAAGGGGAGGTGCAGGTTGATTTCATGACCCGGGAAACAAAAGGCGCACCCATTCATCGGAGTGGGCATAACCTCGATAGTAAAACCAAACGACGGTGGATACGGTCAACCCCCCCCCCATCAGGAGGTAGATCCACGTGCCTCTGCGTGCGCGCTGCCGATTGATTCGTGCCAGTTCGGCAAAAACGAGAGCAAAGCCCAAAGCCCAGTAGGGTAAGAATCGCGCTGCGGCAAAAACAATTCGCATTTTCGAGACGAGTGTAATGGAAAGGCCCCCGCTTTTCAAACGAGAGCCTTCAACCTTCGACTCAATCGGGCTGAAGTCTTCGAGGAGTCGATTACTTTAGACTGCGGAGCGCGGAAACCTGGTCAGTGCGTTCCCAGGTAAACTCTGGCTCAGCACGTCCAAAGTGACCGTAGGCGGCCGTTTTGCCGTAAATGGGACGCAAAAGATTCAGCGATTCGATGATACCGGCTGGGCGCAAATGAAACACTTCACGCGCTGCGCTCTCGAGCTTGCGAAGCTCGACTTTCTCGGTTCCAAACGCATTGACCATGACACTGACGGGTTCAGCGACGCCGATGGCGTAAGCCAACTGAACCAGGCACTTATCCGCGAGACCCGCGGCGACCAGATTCTTGGCGATATAGCGACCCATGTAGCAAGCCGAGCGGTCCACTTTAGAAGGATCCTTGCCCGAGAAAGCACCGCCGCCGTGGGCTCCATGGCCGCCGTAGGTGTCGACGATGATCTTGCGCCCAGTCAAGCCGCAATCGCCCATAGGGCCGCCGACGACAAAGCGTCCCGTAGGATTGATGTAATACTTCGTCTCTTTGTCCAAGTATTGCTGAGGAACGGTCTTTTTAATGACCTCTTCCATCAGGGCTTCCTGGATTTGCTTGTGGGTGACATCCTCGCCGTGCTGCGTGCTGACGACGATCGCATCGATCCGCTTGGCCACGCCGTTTTCGTAAGCAACGGTGACCTGAGTCTTGCCGTCGGGACGAAGCCAAGGAAGCGTTCCATTCTTGCGGACTTCTGACAAGCGAAGCGCAAGCTTGTGGGCCATGTCGATGGTCAAGGGCATCAAATTGTCGGATTCGCGAACTGCATATCCGAACATGATGCCTTGATCGCCGGCGCCCTGCTCCTTCGTGTTGTGCATCCCCGCTCCAACCGTCACACCCTGGGAAATATCCGGGGATTGACGATCGAGGGTCACCATCACGCCACAAGTCTTGTAATCGAACCCTTTGTCCGACGAGTCGTAGCCGATCTTTTTCACCGTTTGGCGAGCGATATCGGCGTAGTCAACCCGGGCATTGGTCGTCACTTCACCGGCCACCACGATCAAGCCCGTCGTCACCAGCGTTTCACAAGCAACGCGGGACTTGGGATCTTGAGAGAGAAGCGCATCGAGAACCGCGTCCGAAATTTGGTCCGCGATCTTGTCAGGATGGCCTTCAGTGACTGATTCAGAAGTGAATAGATAATTGCCCGACATTGAATCTCCTCAGACGGAAAAAGCGATTAATCCTGATGAATTGCGAACTTTGGCGTGGTGCCTTTGTTCTGTTCCTTGCGCTTGCGGGTCTTGCCTTTGCGGGCTTTGCGAATCTTGCGGGCCATGCGGGTTTTTCCCGTACGAGAAACCATGAAATCCTCCTAATAGGCAACTTCGGCTTAAAATGAATCGCGAAAATAGCTCCGACCCGCCTGCAAAGTCAATCGACAAGAACGCCCGCGACAGCGACAGGATCTAGTTCGCGCGCGAAATGGCCAATCGGTCCGCCCTTTGCGGAGGTGGGTCCCATGTTCATCGCACCCTTTCTCCTCCTTTGCATCTCATCAGTCCAAGGCGCCGAAGTCATCGAGCGGGCGCCCTCCTCCTTGCTGGTCGGTGAACAGAGATTGCTCCAATTCACGGGGATTGAACGCTTTTCAGTAGGAGGGCCATCGATTCGCATCCATCCGTGGAAGCCTTCCCGTGAGCGTCCTACTGGGACCTCGGAGAGCCTTCTCATCAAAGCCATCCAACCCGGAATATCCGACCTTTGGGTCTGGAACCGGGATGGGTCGACCGAACACCGAAGTTTCGAAGTCTTAAAAAATCGTGGTCCTGGGATGAAACCGGAGCTCACCTTGGCCTTGGGAAGGCTCGAAGAATCCGAAGTCCTCCTTTCCGGTGAAGGAGCGGTCCTCCGCGGCCAAATCCACTCCCGGGTAGAACTGGGGCGGGTGTCAGCCTTGGCTCAAGGCTTTCCGAAGGAGATCCGGGACGAAACCGAGCCTGATCCCAAACTCCTGGATCGGGCGCAGAAGGAGCTGGAAGCCTGGCTTCAGGACACGACCTTCGCCCGTTCGCTTCGATTGGAGAGGGATGGCGAAAAGGTTCGGCTAGCTGGGAATCTCGACCGGGTCCAAGACCGGGCCCTAGTTGAGAAAAGGGCTCGCTCGATTCTCCCTTCCATTCAACTCGACCTCCAAGCACTTCCGGACGAGGCCCCGACCATCCACTTCAAAGTGTTCCTCCTGGAATTGAAAAAGTCCCGATTTCGATCCCTGGGACTCTCCTGGCCCGGCAGTGTCGCGAGCGCCTTTCGCGTCAGTACCTGGGGAATCCAGGAAGCACTTCAGTTCGATCTCGCTCTCCAGGCGCTGGAAGGAGAAGGTTCGGCCAAAATTCTTTCCAAACCCGAAATCGTGGTGCGCGCTCCCGGAGAAGCCGAGCTGTTTTCGGGCGGCGAGATCCCGATCCGGACGACCACGCAGTACTCGTCTCAAGTGGCCTGGAAGCCCTACGGGCTCCTGCTCAAATTGAAGGTCACCCATCAGACCGGCGACCGCGTGAGGCTGGAAATCCTCACCGAAGTGAGCCATCTCGACCTGCAATCAGCCTCGTCCGACATTCCCGGGCTCCAAGCCAATCGAATGAAAACGGAAGTGGACGCCCGATTCGGTAAACCGCTCCTTCTCTCCGGGCTTTTACAGGACGGCGTGCGGGAACAGGCCAAGGGAGTCCCTTGGTTGAGGCGGATCCCGGTCCTGGGGCCGCTTTTCGGTTCCGAGGACTATTTGAACGAGCGCTCTGAACTCGTAGCGATCCTGCTTCCCCAGATTGTCCCGCCGGCGGCGCCTATGGAAATGATGAGCCCCTTGCCGACTCAGACCGAAACCGAGATCTCGGCTCCGGTTTCCAGGATACCCAGTGGAACCCACCCTAGACCGACTCCTCGAACCTTCCACCGTCATACTCCCGAATCGGAAGGGAGGCCGCGATGAGTCTCCCACCTGCCTGGCTAGTACCCGCCCTTGAGGATCCTCGGGTGACCGATATCTGCATCAACGGACCCGGTAAAGTATTTATCGATCGAGGAGCGGGCCTCCAGCCTGCGTGCTTAGCTGAAACCCAGGGCTTCGATGGGAGCGATGCGCTTCGGACCTGGGTGCTTGAGCAACTCTCCGCTTGCGGAAAAAGCTGGGACGCGAAATTTCCTTTTGTCGATGCATCGATCTCCAGTGGTCATCGCTTGCACGTCGCATTTCCCCCGATCGCGCGCGAAGGACTTCTCATTTCCTTGCGAAGACTTCCGCGAGCTGCCCTCGGCGATCCGAGCTCTGTTCAATTCGAAGCGGCAAGTCGATGGAGTAGCTCCCCCGCTTACGAAAGGCTCAGAGAGGCGGTACGACAAGGAGAATCCGTCTTGATTTCGGGCGCCACTGGGAGCGGAAAAACCACGCTCGCCAACGACTTGCTTGCCGAAGTGCCCGTCCAGGAGAGAATCCTCTGTTTGGAGGACACTCCAGAACTCGCCCCCGCCCACCCGCAGTTCCTGAGCCTGGTGAGCCGACCTGCGAATTCCGACGGGTACGGGGAAATCACCCTCCGAACGCTGCTCAAACAGACGCTTCGAATGCGACCCGATCGAATTGTTCTCGGAGAGTGCCGCGGCGCCGAGGTTCTCGACCTCCTGCAAACCCTCAACACGGGGCACCAGGGTGCGCTTGCGACTCTCCATGCCAACTCGCCTCGCGACGCACTCCGACGCATTGAACTCCTCTGCCTCCTTCACGGCGGAGGAGTCATTCCAGTTTCGGGAATTCGAGATCTGCTCGCCCACGGAATCCAATGGATTACCCAAGTGAAGCGCGCTTCAGCGGGACGACGAATCACAGAGCTTTGGAAAGTGGAGGGGCGCGAAGGGGATACCATCCTCATGAGAGCGGTGGTACAGCTGGAAAAATAAGGAAATCCGCGATTGACCGCATTGGAACGCCCCCTGTTACATTCAAATGCTCCGGTCTGGAATCGCTTGGAGCCGGCACGCCAGGCCGGATTTCAGGAAGTCTGGTACCTAAAAGTCAATGACCCGTCGACTCAGCGCGCGCTCTGGTTGCGGTTCACCCTACTTTCCAGCTCGAATGGATTCCGGCGCGTATCAGAAGTTTGGGCGCTCTCGTTTTCCCGCAACCCGGAAACACGAGAAGTCACAAAGGTCGCGCTCAAGCAGACTTTCGAACTGTCTTCGTTTTCCGCGTTGCAGGGAAAAACCGAGAGCGAATCAGGAGTCCGCATCAATACCTGCGAACTGACTTCGAATCGCACTTGCGGCTCGGTCACTTCCAAAGGGCGAACCATCGAGTGGGATCTGACGCTTCAACCGACGCGCGAAGGCTCTTTCAATCTGGTCCCCGAAGGCCTTTCCAGGAGCGGGATCATCCGGAACCAGATCCTGACCGTGGGCGAAGACTTGCGATTTTCTGGAACGACGAAGGTGGATGGCCAAACCCATTCCTGGGAACAGGCTCCCGGAATGCAGGGCCATCAGTGCGGGCGAAACAGTGGGCACTCGTGGGCTTGGGGCCACTGCAATGCGTTCGTCCAGGAAAACGGCCGGCCGGCTTCGTTCGTTTTCGAAGGCTTGACCGCGCGGGCTCGGATCGCAGGCGCGATCCCCACTCCTAAACTTTCCTCCTTCTATTTCAATTATCAGGGCCACGATCATCGGTTCAATTCGCTTTGGGACGCCGTCCACACCCGCTCCCAACACACCTTGAATGAATGGAAGTTCCGGGCGGAGCGAGGTGAACTGAGTTTTCGAGGCACCGTGGTTTCAGAGTACCGAGACTTCGCAGGACTGACTTTCGAAGACACCGATGGCTCACTCCTCTACAGCGCCAATTCGAAACTTTCGGACATGACCGTCATCGTTTATCGCCGCGGTAAACTCGACGCGACTTTCAAGTCCCGCGGGACCACCGCTTTTGAAATTGTGAGCCGTCAACGAAACCCCTACGTTCCGTTGTTGGTTTAGGAGTTTTTCAAAAGGAGAGCAGGATTCCCCGCACTTCCCGACAATCTCCCTGCTCCAAGGCGGACTCCAGCAGTT
>JAYVNB010000345.1:0-2759 GCA_043759365.1 Bacteriovoracaceae bacterium
ACGGTCCGCTCCCGGACTTGAAGGAGCTCCGCCGTCTCCTTTCGACTCAGCTTCTGATTCAAAAAATCGGACACCGCTTGATGTGTGAATTGCCCATTCGTGGAGATGTAAATCCCCTCGTCTCGTTCCATGAGCCCCACATTCTCTGAACTGAATCAGGGGCTTAGATTAACGAGGGGGCGACAAAATCGCTGAAGAATCACACTCATTCAAGGCTTGAGGGAATTCGACCGATGAGCCCTGCAGGATGGTTCCGACTGAAAAGATCCTGCAATCTTTCTTGAACGACGCTTTGCGCTTGAGCGCAGAGGGGCGAGAATGCGTCAACCAATTGACCGAGCAAGCCTCGAAGCAACGGGTGAGTCCAGCCCAGGTCCGTTCGCTCTATCAGATCGTCCATACCCTCAAAGGGACTGCAGGCCTCGTGGAAGGTGCGGAGGACGTGGTTGAGGCGTTGCATGGCATCGAGGGACGCCTTGCCTGCCAGAACGTGGTGGAGAGCGCTCGCCATTTCGACTGGATTGAGCAGGCACGACATTCTTTGGAACAAGTTCACGCGGTTTTGCTGAAGTTGCAGCGCAAGGATCGCTTCTCCGGGCCACTAGAACCCTTGGTGCGGGGTTTTTTGCTGCGATCCACCCTCATGTCCGGAAAAAAAATGATCTGGGTCCCTCTGGGTTGCGTGAACCGTGTCCTCGGTCCCGAGGAAATGGGCGAAAGCCATGTGCTTCGCATCGAAGGGGAGTACGTCCCAGTGCTTCGACCCAAGGGTAGCTCCGCCGGACAGGCGCACTTCGGGGTGGCAATCCGCTCGGGAGTCGGTCGGGCGGTCCTGGCCGTGGCTGAAGTCCTAGGCGTGATCGCCTGGTCCGAGGCATCCCGCCAGGGTGCCGGATCCGCGCTCGAGCTATTCGAGAGTGGTGAGCTAGCCAAACCACGTCGCAAGCCGGCGGCAACTCGAAAAGCGGCCTGATGACACCCGGTTCAACCCGGTTTCGATTCGTGCCTAAGCAGTAGTGGCGATGGTCGCTGGAATCGCTGATGCAGAGCCATCAGCCTCGGCCAAATGCCGTTTCGTCCGAGACAAAAGCATCTTGGATCCGGTGCAGTCGCGCTGCTGCGACGGACCTATCGACAACGATCTGAAAGGTTCGTGTACGGGCCTGCCGGCGGCAGGTCCGACCTCGATCTCAGAGCCGGTTCAGGACAAGCAGGGAGCTTGGTGGCTCGGGGGAAAAGTATAAAAAATTACGCGAAAGGCGTGGCCGGGAACCTCTGTGCCAAAGATGACCAGGGAAAAGGCATGGTCTTGGCTTTTCACTGCGACAAAGCTCCCGCAAATTCTCGGGAGGAAGCCGCTCCCGTGAGCGATGCGTCCTCCAATCCGAGTGTTCCTCCGGTTCCCGACCTGAGAAGGGAACTACTGTTGAACTCCTGTGTTTGGGCCAGTAGTTTGGACGCGAATTTTGACTTCGCTTCGACTCGTCCCGAAACCCGGTCACTAAAGCTGATCGAATTGCCCAAGGAGTACTGCGGAGGGAGTGCGCCCACCCTCCTCTGCATCGGCAAGGTCGATTGCGATGTCAGACGCTCGGACGATGGAGAGCATTCTTCGCCACAGCATTCGCAGCAGCAACTGACCGTAGTCTGCAAAGTGGTTTCGACGACTCATACGGCTGCGGGTGATTTCTATCAATGTCCAGATCCCTTGTCCTGCGCGCGTGACAAAGGAGTTGCGTTGGACCAAGCGACCCCGGGACTGAGTTGGAGCGGGACCGGAGTTCCTGCCACGGGCTCCGGAGAGGCAAAATGAAGTCTCCATCCCGATCTCTTCCGGCCCTCTTCGCAGTCGTGGTGGGAAGTCTATGGAGTGGGCTTTCAGGCGTAGCGACTTCTCGCTTCTACGAAGCCAGGGGAGTGATCGAACGCTTTGATTCTCGTTTCGTCTACTTGGCCGACGGGAGCCAGCATTTCAAGATCGAGCGCAACCAGGTACCCGTCCACACTGACTTGATACCCGGGGAGAGTCTCCGTCTCCAGCTAGAAGGGGCTGCGATCGGGGCAAAGTCGGAAAACGGCCGAGTGATTCAGCGGCAACGAGGAAGTCCATGAATACATCCCTGCTCCGAACACTTCTGGGCTGCCTTTCTTTCTTCGTGTTTGCCGCGGAAGCGGCAGCCGATCCGATGGATTGTCGAGCAGTCACGATCTATTCGACCGGAGAGGCATCGATGAAGGCGCCGTTCGACATGATCTGTCCGGTGTCAGGTGGCGTGAAGGAAGGATTTTTGCCGCTTTTGATGGCGGCTAAAGTATTGGAAGTCACGGTGCGAGTTCAAACGTCCCCTCAGTCGGGCTGGGATCAGGTCAGGATTCCTATTGGCGGAATTCGAGGTATCGATCTCAAGTGCATCATCAGCAAAGTGGATTATGAAGCCGCGGGATGTGATTAGACCCGAAAAATCATGGCAGCGCCCGGAGGCCCTTACAAAGCAGTCGAAGTGCAATTCGGAAGCGCTCAACTCAAAATCGATTCCTCGGTCACGCTGGTGACAAGTCTTGGCATGTCCCGAATGTGCGGCATCGCCAGGAGCACCCGCACACCGAATTTGCACGGGCCGGGCGCACTGCACGATCAATGGAAAATAAACCGTACGTGTGCTCGCCTGTGACGCCGAAAAATACTGCAACGCTGATTCGGCTAAATTCCTTTCTGCCGATGGTTATGCTGGAATCGGGAAGGGAGCAGGCTCTCCGGA
>JAYVNB010000346.1:0-8620 GCA_043759365.1 Bacteriovoracaceae bacterium
GTCGGATTCGGGATGGCACAAATCGGCGAGTTCTCTTTCATCCTGGCCACGCTCGGCTCCTCGCTCCGAGTGACGCAGCCCCGGCTGTACCCCGTTGCAGTCGCTGTTTGTCTCATCACTTCCTTCACGACCCCTTACATGATTCGCGGATCTCACAAAGCGGCTACCTGGTTTGAATCCCACCTTCCGCAGTCCGCCCTCGAATTCTTGAACCGGTACGCCTTATGGATCCAAGAGCGACGGGCAGATCGAATGCGACGCACGGAGTTTCATCGCCTCCTTTTTCGATGGCTGCTCAATGGGATCGTGGTCTCCGCGATTTACATCGCCATTGCCGAACTCGGGTTTGGTCCCGCTTCGAGATGGATGGCCTGGCTCCTTTCCAGCTCGTGTGCCGCACCGTTCATCTGGGGAATGCTCTCGTCATTCCGGCGCGGCAGCGGGGGCGGAGGAACGCTTTTCTTTTTTCGGCTAGCCACCGTGATCTGGGTCGGCCTGCTCAGCCTCGAGTACTTTGCGTGGAGCTTCGCCCTGCCGTTTACTTTCGGATTGGTGCTGGCGCTATTTGCGCTTTTTTTTCGGCAGATCGAGGCTTCCTACCATTGGTTCGAATCCCGTTTCTTGTCCACTTTCGAACCCGTGCGAAAAACCGGTCGAACCACCGACGTCCTCCGCCAACTCGCTCCTTGGGATGCCCACCTCGTCCGGATCAAGGTCCATCCTAATTCCGACATCGCCGGACTCCGTCTGCGGGACGCTCAACTGAGGTCCCGATTCGGCATGAGCGTCATCGCGATCCAACGCGGTGTCCAGTCCCTGATCGCCCCCCAACCGGATGAACAGATTTTCCCCAAGGACGAGATCCTGGTCCTTGGAACGGATGAGCAAGTCGAAGCTGCGCGATCACATCTGGAGCAGCCTCCCGGATTATCCGGCGAAGTTTCATCAGTCTCCGACTACGAGCTGAAAAACCTAAAAATTCCCGCCGACTCGCCCGTGATCGGACGATCCCTCAAGGCGCTCGGGATCCGCGAGCGCTTCGGGACCATGATCGTCGGAATCGAGCGGCACGAACGCAGGATTTTGAATCCCGATGCGGAGCTCGCGCTCGCCGAGGGTGACATTCTCTGGCTGGTGGGTGAACTTGAAAAAATCGATGCGTTGAAAGTAGCCTTCTCGGCTTCAACTTAGGACGCATGCTCCTCATCGGCCGCGCGGAGGCTGAGGGTCTGCAAGATCGACAGCTTTTCGTTGAGATCATTGCTCTCAAGGAGGTATTGACGCGAATCCGGGTCGCGAACCAAATGAGCGATTAAAAATTCGATCGTGCTGACCGGAGTATCGATGGATGTGATGAGCGATTTCCGGTAGCGGGAATCCCCGATCTTCGATTCGAGCCACTTGACGAGGATGTTTCGATACCGGTTGTAACGGAACCGGTTACGCTCCTGCAGCTCGGTGACTTCAGGCACGGTGCGGGCCTCGCAGACGGTGTACGGATCGGTGGAAATCACCCGTCCGAGCTTCGCTTTGCCTTTGCCCTTTAAAAGGATCATTAGGGTACCGTCAGGCCTCTCCTCGAGCAACTCCGGAAGGCCGTATCCGCTGATGCAAGGGTCGCCCGCACCGGGCAGGGTCGGATCCCCGAAACTGAGCGCGATCATCCGACCCGACTCCAGTGAGTCCCGGACCATCTTGAGGTATTTGGGTTCGAAAATATAGAGCGGCACACTCGTCGTGGGAAACAGGATCGTATCGAGTGGGAACACCGCGAGATTCAGGCTCTGCGAATCAGCGTCCAAAGGCTCAGCTCCGCGACGGCGAGGTTTCGGCAAAATGCCGACTCGCGCGCGCTTCTCCAAGAACCGGCAGAAGCGCAGGACAAGCCTCGCGCCAACCGGTCATGGGCATCCGAAGGTCCAGGTACTCGAGAGCCACAGCGAGATCCCATCCGGCCTGAGTGAGGACCCCTCCCTCACTCAAATGACGAGAGTCACGCAAACGCCGTTCGATTTCAGCTAAAGTCCTGGGAACCAATTCGAGATAGTCCTGCACCCATCCGGGATCGGGAGAGGACTTCTGCGTTTCAAAAAAATAGCCGACGGCAGCCCCCATCGCTCCCGCGCACAAGGCCGATATCGCCCGAACGGCGAGTCGCTGCTCAGGGTCCTTGGGCCAAATGGGAGAGATGAACTCGTCGAGGTAATCGAGGATCAAAGGAGAGTCCAGGATCGGATCACCCTGCTCACGCAAGAGCACGGGCACTTGGCCCAAAGGGTTTGACCGCAGGAAATCCTCAGTAGGATGCATAGGGTCCACCAACTGCTCCCGAAAGGCATAGCCCGCCCGAAGCATGGCCAATCGTACCCTTCGAGCAAAAGGAGACCGCGGAGTCATCAGCAAACGAGGCGCGGAAGCAGGAGTATCCACGGGCCAGATCCTCGCTCAAAGCACCCGGGGACTCAAGCGCGGAAAGTCGCTTCGAACCACCAAGACCCGCTCGATCTCACGCCATGCCCCGTCGCGGTAAATCATTCGGGCCAGCATTCGGGGAGAAGTGCCGTCCTGAAAATGGTCCGCTAAATACCGAGACAAGCCCTCGCCGGTCATTAAGTCCTCAGTACCCTGGGTCAGCGCCGGGGAAAGCCAGCGGGACTTGGCGAGAAGGAACCAGCGCCCTTCCCGCTCCGCTTCCGAGAGCGCGAGCTCCTCAAAGCGACACCAACTTCCCTTGAATCGGGATTCAGAAAAAGGTATCGGCGCCGCGCCCAGGAGTGATTCAGTGCTGCGTTTTTCAAATAAGATGCCTTTCATGATCGCGCGGGATCGAAGCTGCTGGATTCCCAAGCTTTTCAAAAAGACCTGCGCCTCCGGGGTATCTGGGAGTTTCAATTGCTTTTCCAAGGTCCGGGCCAGTTTGAGGTCCATGCGATCGGTTTCGTCTGTTCCGATGCAATCCGAAAGCTCGTCACCGGTTCGGAGATAAAACTTCACTGATACTTCCCAGTGCTGCCAAAAAGCAGTTTTAGGATCCCGAAAAATGAAGTCGAGCTCGCCCAGTGTCCTTCGCTCGGCTAGCACAAGGATCCGGAACCGCAATTCCTCCACTCCGATCACTCGATCGAGGGCAAAGGCAACCAGGGTTTCGAAGTAGTTTCCCAGGCGATGGTTTTGAGTATGGGCCTTCAGGTATTCCTGCAACGGTCCCGGATCACGATCGAGCCTCAAGAATGAAGACGACGCCCCTTTCAATTGGGCCTGAAGTTCAGCGTCGGCCACGAATTTAGCCCCCAATGAAGGCGCGAAAGTATCGACCAGCGACGGGCCCTCGAGGACCCAAGCGAGATCCCTTACTTCTGGAGTCTGTAGTTGATCGGTAAATGAAGCTTCCATTCGAGCATTCCCATCCCCTCGGGCAAAGGTTTGAAACGACCGAGACCGCGGGCCAGAGCGAGCGCCGCTTCGTTCAGGCTGCCGTACCGGCAAACTTGGGTCAATCGAGCTTCACGGATTTCGCCATCCCGAGTGATCGTGAATCCAATTTCAACTTGACCCTCTTGTCCGAGACGTCGAGCTGTCAGGGGATACAC
This sequence comes from Bacteriovoracaceae bacterium, assembly GCA_043759365.1. Taxonomy (GTDB): domain Bacteria; phylum Bdellovibrionota; class UBA1018; order UBA1018; family UBA1018; genus JAYVNB01. The sequence goes on from JAYVNB010000346.1 coordinate 3,591, forward strand.
CTTGCGGGCCTCGATCCACTTTGACAACTGGCTCAAATACTCACTTTGACCGGAAACTTTCAGCGCTCCAGTAGGTGACGGCGGGCTGTTGCCGGGAGGGGCTGAAGACGAGACCGCGGAGGCTGCAGAAGAAACAGGTGCTGCCGCGTAAATTCGCGGGGTCGCTTTTTTTCGCACGGAGAATCCGTGAACCGCCTCCCTCTCCAATCCCACTTGAAACGGCGCGTGGCTGGGAACCGGGCTCGTGTCGTCGGTGTTCACGAGCGCAAAGAGGATAAAGGCGTGTAGCCCAAGGCTGATCAACACGGAGTGGAAAATACGCCAAGACATCATGTGCAAGTCAGAGCTTAGCACGAAAAAAAAGAGGGACCGAACAGCCATGTTCGGTCCCTCTCGGGGGGATGGGGGGGGCAAATCAACTCACTGGATCGGAGCTACGGAGTTTTCGCGAGTGAAGGGAACCAAGAAGGATCCTTCAAAATTCGAAATCGAATGGATCGAAGGCGACCGGAAGCCGGAAGTGATGACCTTGAGTCTTCCCTTCACACCGGGAAGAGCATTGAAGTGAGTGCATTGGGCGTTGCGCTCGTCCGTCAGTTCGAACTGAGTCAAGTTCCCATCGACCGGTCGACGATCCAAGCTTGCGACGTAGACGGTGGCGCCACACTCGTCGAGACGAGAGTGGACGATCGGAAGTTCCATCGAAATCAGCGCCGGCATCCGTTGTGCGCAGTACATGTACCCGCGACAATGGAAAGCAGGCACCAGATTGAGGCTCATTTTCGCGGAAGGGAGATCCAGGATGATTTTTCCACTTTCAATGTCGCCGTAACCCAAACGGCTGTCGATCTGGATGTGGCTCAGCTCGGTCTGAAGGATCTCGGCGCGAGGAAATGGTTTTTCATCGGCGGCGAAAACGGAAACGGAAGCGAACAGGGCGGCGGATGCAATCATGCTTTTCATGAGGGTGACTCCTTGCGAGACTTGAAACGGGCTCGAGTGTTGAGCTTGGGTCGATTTCTACGGGAGTTACGAAGGGTTTAATAATAATAAGTCTTGCTCGCTACCCATTAGTGAAACTGATGATAAGACTATCAACTATAGGACCGGTACGCGCAATGCATCGTCCCTCATCCGTCATGAAGTGCATCCTCCATCTCTCAGATCTCCATTTCAAGCGAATCGACCGGAGAAAGGCCGCGGCTCTGCTCGCCTGGACCCGACACGCGAAAGTGGACTACGTCGTGGTCTCGGGGGACTTGACCCAACGTGCTCGCCCCGAGGAGTTCGATCAAGCCCGGCGTTTCCTCGACTCGATTCCCGCACCCCGCCTCGTCATCCCCGGGAACCACGACATCCCGCTCTACGATCTGTTCACGAGGCTCACAGATCCTTACCGGAGGTATCGCGAGCGATTCAACACTGAGACGGAGCCACTCATCGAGGACGAGAGTCTCGCGATCCTGGGAGTTTCAACCAGCAGACCTCATACGATCCAGAGCGGAGCGATTCCAGAAACGAAGAAAAGGGAGATCATGGCTCGGCTCGCGCACGTCTCGAACAATCGCCTTCGAATCTGGGTTACGCATCACCCCATTCGCTCTTCGACGCCACGGCTGGCTTCGGCCAAATGGATTCATCTCGATGCGACTGAAGTCGATTCGCTTCCAGTGGATCTGATCCTTTCGGGGCATCTCCACGTGGGAGGAGTCGAGCTTTTGGGGAGCCGAGGCGTACTGTCGGTCCTGGCCGGTACTTCGATATCGACTCGAGAACGGGGTGAAGTCAACTCGTTCAACCGGATCATTTGGAACGGAGTGGAGTTGTCCATTGAACGTTTCCTTTGGGAGGAAGGAACGACTTCCTTCAAGCCAGGAGGAACTCGTCGGTTCGTTCGGACCCCTCATTCAACTGGAGTGGGATTTCTGTCGATTTGAATCGGAATTCGTCTCAGACTTTTGATTTCCCTATTCCTGGAAAAAATAGCCCCCCGACCCCTATTCCGGTCGAGAGGCTGTTTTGACACCGCAAACGTCTCAGGCCACCGCAGGGGACGGTGCTTGAGGGTCCATTCGAGCGAGAGAAACGGGGAAAATGTCGAGATCCAAGACGATCTTGAGTACTTCCGCAACGGTTTCAACGAACTCGAACTTGAGCTGCGACTTCACTTCTTCGGGAACATCTCGGAGGTCTTTCTGGTTACGCTTGGGCAAGATGACTCTTTCGATCCCGGCCCGGTGCGCTGCCATCACTTTCTCCTGAATACCCCCGACGGGCATCACCGCTCCTCGAAGTGTGATCTCACCCGTCATCGCGAGTTTCGGACTGACGCTTCGACCTGAAAAGAGCGACGCCAGAGTGGTCAACATCGCGACTCCCGCTGACGGGCCATCCTTCGGAATCGCTCCTGCGGGCACGTGAACGTGGACATCGTTCTTTTCGAAATTGAAACCCGGCATCGAGGGAGCAAGTTTCGACCTAACGAGGCTCAATGCGATCTGCGTCGACTCCTTCATGACCTCTCCGAGCTGGCCCGTCAGGGTCAGCTTTCCGGAACCCGGCATCAGGCCCGCTTCGATGAAGAGGATTTCTCCGCCCACCGGAGTCCAAGCCAGTCCCGTCACCACTCCCGGAGGAGTCAGGCGTTCGGCCACTTCATGGATGAACCGCTCGGGGCCTATCGCTTCATCGAGGTCCGCCACTTCGAGCCGAATCGGGAGCTTGGCTTCCTCTTTTTGGGCGGAAAGCACTCTTTCAGTCGAAGATCGGCAAAGCGTCGCGATCATCCTTTGCAGCTCACGCACTCCGGCCTCCCGCGTGTAATGGGTGATCACCCGCATGAGAGCTTCATCCGAGAGGACCAGTTGGACCGGACTCAATCCGTGCTCCTCGAGCTGCTTCGGGATCAGGTGGTTCTTAGCGATATGGAACTTCTCGGCGGTCGTGTATCCCGTCAAGTCGATCACTTCCATTCGGTCAAGCAGTGGACCCGGAATCGACTCAAGCGAGTTGGCCGTCGCGACGAAGAACACTTTCGACAAATCGAAAGTCACGTCCAGATAGTGGTCCATGAACGTGTTGTTCTGTTCCGGATCCAAGACCTCGAGCAGCGCACTGGCCGGATCGCCATTGTAGCTACGCGCCATTTTGTCGATCTCATCCAGCATGAACACAGGGTTGTTCTCACCCGCACGCTTGATACCCTGGACAATACGGCCAGGCATGGCGCCGATGTAAGTCCGTCGGTGGCCCCTGATCTCGGCATCATCCCTCACGCCACCCAAACTCCCCCGCACGAACTTCCTCCCGAGCGCCTTGGCGATCGATTGACCCAGCGACGTCTTGCCCACTCCAGGAGGTCCAACGAGGAGCAGGATAGAACCGCGCGCGTTGTTCTTGAGTTTCATCACCGCCAAATGCTGAAGAATGCGCTTTTTGATCTTCGCAAGCCCATAGTGATCCGCCTCGAGGATCTCACGCGCCTTGTCCAGATCGATGGCCTCGGTGGGGGCCGACTTCGACCAAGGCATCGACACGAGCAAGTCCAGATAGTTGCGGATGACATGGGACTCGGGAGAGTTCGGGCCCATCGACTCCAAACGCTTGAACTCCTGGAGCGCGACCTTGCGGGCTTCGTCGGTCATGCCCGCTTCCTCGATCTTCTTTCGAAGATCATCCGCTTGGGCTTCGGTCTCGGAGTCTTCGCCCAGCTCTTCCCGAATGGTCCTGAGCTGCTCGCGCAGGATTCCTTCACGCTGGTTTTTGCCGAGTTTGTGCGAGAGCTTTTCGCGGATCTCGTGCTGCACTTCCAAGGATTCCTTCTGAGCCTGCATCAGATCGAGCAACTTCAAGGTCCTGTCCCGCACAGAGACCGTTTCGAGGAGTTCTTGCTTCTGAGCTTGGGGGAGATCGAGGTTCCCTGCACAGAGATGCGTGAGAAACGCGAGGTCATCGAGGCCTTTGACCATTTCGGACAATTGCTCGGTATTGGCTGGCAAAAGATCCAGGATGGACAGCGAGAGGGTGCGCAGGCTTTCGAGGAGAACGTCCTCGGTCTTGGGATCCGGGTCGCGACGATCCGTCCAGGCCTCGAGAGTGGATTCTATGTAAGCCCCCTCCTTTTCGCCTTGGGCGCGGAGATCAGACAAACGGACGCGGGAAACCCCGCGCACGAGAATCTGATAGCCGTCCTTTGAAGAACCTCGAACCTTCTCGATCTTCGAGAGGGTCCCGACGGTGTGAAGATCGGAAGCGACGGGATCGGTCGAAGCATCGTTTCTTTGCGCGACGGTCACGATCCAATAATCGCTGTCCTGGATCGCTTTTTCGACCGCGGCAACGCTCTTGGAGCGACCGACTCGGAGAGGCAAAGTGAGCCCCGGGAAGATCACTGAGTTTCGGATCGGAAGGACAGGAACCGGACGATTGAAATTGTGTTCCATAGCTCCCTTAAAGGTGGCCACGAATCCAGTGTCGTCAAATGAACGTTTGAAAATAGTTTTTAACCCCTTGCTATCAATCCCTAAGCCTTTGAAATCGGTTATGTATTAACTTCACTCCGGCGAACGCTTGAAAGCACCGCATCGTTCCGCCAAGATCGGATTGGCGTTGCCCTGCTTCACCCGGATACGCTCCGCTCGCAAGCACTCCCACTCCGTGACCGGATGCTGCTTGTCCCAAGCAGCGAACAATTTTCGGTTTTTTTCCGAAATTATTCCCCGCCCTGGGTAAGCCTGCTCCATGTACAGGTAAGTCCTGGCGACAGTACCCTTGGCAAAATCCATCGGCTCGAATTTGCGATCGACGACCTTGGCTTTACAGCCTCCAAACTCCCCATCATCGCCGGGAATCTCCGCCATGGAGAAATTGGAACGCAAACCATTGAGCTCACCCACCTCGGGCCAAAGATTATAAAGATCCCCTTCCATGCGGCTGAACTCGGGATTTTTTTCAGCGCATTTACGACCTTTGAACTTTCGCCCTCCTCTCCTGCGGCACTCAGGAGCGCCCTCCCTCCATTCGGCGAAAGA
>JAYVNB010000347.1:0-2738 GCA_043759365.1 Bacteriovoracaceae bacterium
GGTACCGGCGTGACCGATACCGACCCAGAAAACGAAATTGACGATGTCGATACCCCAGCCGTTGGGCTGGTTCAGACCGAGGATCCCCAAGCCGTTGAACACGAAGTTCCCGACCGTGATCGCCCAGACCCCGAGCGCGCTCAAGGCCAGCAAGAAAACTGCCCACCACTTGGCGGTGGGGAAGCTCTCCAAGGGACGGGCGACGTCGTCATTGACGTCGACCATCGTTTTACCGCCGGTAACGAGCCTCTCAGGCACGAACCGGACTATTTCAGTGTTGGCTTCGATGTTGGCCACGGATCAACCCTTTCCCTGTTCAGCCGACTCGGCGCCCTGCTCGGTCGAATTCCCGGGCTTCTTCTCGTGCTTCTTTCCACCTTCGTGCGCGACTTCCACGTTTCGGACGTGGGTCAAGTAGGAGATCGAAGGGCGGGTGTTGAGGACCTCGAGTGACCGGAAAGCCCGGGCATCAGCCTTGAGCTTCGAAACGCGCGAGTCCGGATTGTTCATGTCGCCGAACACGATCGCATCCGTCGGGCAGGTCTGCATGCAGGCGGTTTGCAAATCGGCTTCCTGGATCTTCTCACCTTTGTTCTTCGCATTGTGGCGTGCCTTTTCGACACGCTGGATGCAGAAAGTGCATTTCTCCATGATCCCGCGGGAACGGACCGTGACGTCCGGGTTCCAGGCCAGGTTCATCGTGCTTTCATACGACTTCCAATGATCGAAGAAGTTGAAACGACGGACCTTGTACGGGCAGTTGTTCTGGCAGTAGCGAGTGCCGACGCAACGATTGTAGATCTGGTTGTTCGTGCCTTCGCTGTCGTGAACGGTGGCCAGGACCGGGCAGACCGTCTCGCACGGGGCGTTCTCGCAATGCTGGCAGAGCATCGGTTGGAAAAGAACCGTGGGTTGGTCGGGATTGCCCGAGTAGTAGCGATCGATGCGGATCCAATGCATCTCGCGCCCCTTGCGGACGTTGTCGCGCCCGACCACGGGGATGTTGTTCTCGGACTGGCAACCGATCACGCAGGCATTGCAACCGGTGCAAGCGTTCAGGTCGATCGCCATTCCCCATCGGTAGCCCGTGTATTCGTGCCTCGGCCACATCGAGGGGACGGATTTGAGGCGGAGCTCGGGGTCGGTCTCGTTCGCTTCAGCCGGGTTCTCTTTGAACTCGGCCAAAGTGATGTCGTTGATGATCGGGCGGTTTTCAGTCGCGTTGTGCCACTGGGTCTCCGCCAGGCGATAAACCCGACCCGTCTTGCGGATCTGGGTCGCCATGCCCGAATACACGAGGCGACCTTGAATCACCTGAGCGAACGGGTAAACGTCGACGCCGACACCGGTGCCCACTTTGCCGCTGTTGCGTCGACCATAGCCGATCTGAGTACTCACGGCTTGGGGATGCATTCCGGGCTGGATGACGACCGGAAGTTCGACTGAATTGTTGCCGGAGCGGACTTCGACCACATCGTTCTGCTTGAGATCGAGTTTCTTGGCCAAAGCCGGACCCACGTTCAGGAAGTTGTCCCAGGTCACGGTCGAGATCGGCTCAGGCATTTCCTGCAGCCAAGGGTTGTTCGCCCCACGTCCGTCGTAAATCCCGATGGTCGGGTAGAGCGAAAGGACCAGTTCGGCTCCCGCTGCCTTGAAGCGGGGAACCCGGGAGAGCGATGCGGACTTGAAAGTGCGGGCAGAAGCGCGCCCTTGCCCCAAGCTCTTGGACTGGACAAAACCATCCCGAAGCGAGTTCTCCCAAAACGCCTCGAAAGGACCGGTGGCTCCGACATCGCGGTAGACCGAGGACTTCCAGTAGTCGACCAAGTAGTCATGCCAAGTAGCAACTTTCACAAGAGATCCGGAGGACCGGAGCTCGGCACCTTTGGCCCAGGCGATCAGGCAATCCTGCAATCCGCGGCTCGAAAACAGCGGAGCGATCGTGGGCTGCTGGAGACTATAGAGTCCTCGACGAACCTGGGCGTCGCCCCAGCTCTCGAGGGGATGAAAGTCGGGGACCACGATATCGGCGAGCTGCGCGGTTTCATCATCACGATCCGCGATCGAGACGATGAAGGGCACCTTCTTGGCGGCTTCCAGGAACCCGACAGCCGGCGAAAGCGTGTAGGCGGGATTCACGCGATGAAGGATAAGGACATCCACCGCTCCCGAATTCATGTCGGTGATCAGGCGTTGCAGTTTCGCGAAACTCGGTCCGGCCACCCCTGCTCGCGCGCGGGTGGATCCGTCGACTGTCGCTCCTTCGTTCTCGAGGGCGGAATTGAGGAGGTTGACCACCATCTGGAGGGCAACCGCGTTCTCGGTCTTGGACGCGAGGCCGCCGGCGACGACCATGCCCTTGCCGCGAGCTGACCAAAGCGATTCAGCGACTTGAGAGAGCTTGGATTCTTCGATGCCGACGTCTTGCGCGACCACTTTGAGGCTATAACCTTCTAGGGCCGTCCTGACGGATCCATCGGACGCGAAATGGCTGCGGCCCTTGACCACGATGAGTTCGTGGGCAATTGCGAGGGCGATCTTGAGCTCGTCTCCTGCCCGAACCGGATAACGCTCGTCCGACTTGGCGCCGGTGATGGTCATCGTCGGCTCGAAAGTAATGAGCTTGCTCAAGGTCGCTTGGGCCGATTGCGAGGAGTCAAGCCTGCGCTTCTCCATCCAGTCCCGGGCGTGCTCGACGGGAGAGAGCCAGGTTCCGAGGTAATCCGCTCCGAACGACA
>JAYVNB010000348.1:0-24300 GCA_043759365.1 Bacteriovoracaceae bacterium
GCGACTTCGCCCAAGCAGGTACCTGGGGAAGGAAATAAGAACGAAGGTCAGGTGCCTTCGCGAGGGCAGGCCTCGCTTCTGACGAATGAGCCCCGGAGACCCGGGTCGAGGCGGAGGAGCAAGCGGACAAGGTGAGGGCGAGGAAAACTCCCCCGATCCGGATTCGACTGAAAAGCATGGGCGGAACGTACCCCGCCGGTCCTAGATTTGCAAAAGAGGCCGACGGAGGTTCCATGAACGATCGTCCCCTGTCTCAACTCCTCAAGGAGTTGATGTTCAATTGCTCCGCGCTCGTGCGGAGCGAGATCAAGCTTGCCGCAGCTGAAGCTCGTGAAAACGCTCTGCAGGCCACCCGAGGATTCGCGCGTGCGGCGGGTTTTTTCGGGATCGCCTATTTCGGGGCGATCGCGCTCCTGGCGTTTACGATCATAGGACTGGGAGAACTCCTCCAAGGCCGCTATTGGCTGAGTTCGCTGCTGATTGGATTGATTCTCGGAATCCCCGGAATCCTCCTTGGACTCCGAGAGCTGCGCGAACTCAGCCCCGAAAACACCTTCACCGTCACGCGAGCTAGCCTTCACGAAGACGAAATCCTACTTCAAAATACAGCCGAAACGCCCCACTCCCACCCCCCTGGACCTAGGAGGTCATCCTGATGAATCCTGGCAACTTGAATGACCCACGTCTTGCAGAAGTCCGCAGTTCGGTTGAATTGAATCGGGAACGACTGAGTGCTTCTGTGGACGAATTGGACACCCGAATGCAGCAGGCGGTCCAAAATGCCTCACTCGAAGTCTCCGAGTGGGTCATGGCACCCCTTCGGTTTTTACGCCGTCATCCACTGGCCTGCGCGGGAGCCGCACTCGCTTTGGGAGTCATAATTGGCTTCGGGAAACCCGATGCCGGAGCCGCATCGGACCCGGAATTGAAAAATTTACCTAGCTCCACCCTCCCTTAGACACTTTTCAATTTCTCCAGTCCGAAGGGTTCCGGGTACTTACGAGAGAGCACTCCCTGGTACGCAATGTGCTCGTCCGGCGCCAATGATCTCTTCTCAACTGCGTTATGCCGCGATCTCACTCTCCATCACCTTGATCCTGGCCAGCACGGCGTGTGGCTTGAACAAAGCTCCCGAGGCCCAAGTGGTTCGGGACGTTCAAGCCATTCAGGGCGAGGCCAAACCAGGGGTCAACGGTCCGACAGCCACAGTGACTGTGTCGATGACCTTGGACAAGGCTACCTTGTTGGGTCAGGAGTTCCTCTACGGAGCTGACCTCCAGTACTCGTCCATCTACGACAAGAGCTATGACCTCTTCACTCAAAGTCTGGCGATCGGGCATATTCCTGCGAAGTTCCGGATCGCCGGCTCAGAGCTTCAACTCGTCGCTGACAACAAACGCCTCAGCCCAAGCGACGTCAACCACCCAGAACTACTCCTGACCCGCTTCAAGATCCTGGCTGAGACCCTGACCACCCTCACGGTATCCAACCTGGACTCTCGCACCTTCCTCGCCGAAGTGTTCAAAGGCACCCACTCCAGCACCGAAGGCCGGATCACTGCCAACAACGGCAGCCCCTCCCTCGACCTCTGGGTGCGTTCGCTCAACACCGAGGCCGCGCGCGAAAACTACATCCTCCAGGAAACGAGCATCGTCGACCAAGATGGAAACATCGGCGAGTTCATGGAGTCGATCTTCCCACGCGCGAAACTCGCGACGGGCTCTTCCTTCAAAAAATTCAAGATGGATCCAGACAGCCCGGTGGGCGCAGACGAAGGCCCGGTCGCGCGCTTCCGCATGTTGGGTTCTGAAACCGTTTACGAGGGTGAAGACAAAGTCGCATACGCGGCCCACTTCGATATCAGCGATGGCAAGACCATCGACTGGTACGCGACTCCGAACATCCCCGAAGAGTATCTCGAAACCGTCAAGCAAGGCGTCGAAGGCTGGAACCGTTACTATCGAGGCTACCAGGGCATCGCGCGCGACGTCCTCCAATTCAAGGGTCGTCTCCCCGAAGGCATCAAGCTCGGCGATCCTCGCTACAACGTCGTCGCTTGGGACGCTCGCACGGTCGCAGGTGCCGCCTACGAGACGCAAGCCACCGACCCCTCCACCGGCAGGCAGTCTCACAGCGTGATCTATCTCCCGGCCGCCTGGGTACAGATCGGCAAGGACTACTGGACCAATGGTCGCTACTCGGATCCCCGCGAGACCAACCGCGCCCCGGAAATGCGCTATGGCAAAATCAATTGCTCGCGCGACCTTCGCACCGAAGCAGCCATGCTGTTCTCGGGTGCCGTAGATCCCGCTGACGTCGCGAAGTTCGGGCGTGAGCTGCTTCGCCAGACGCTTTTCCACGAAGTCGGCCACTCGCTCGGACTGGGCCACAACTTCAAGGGCTCCCTGTCCTACGACATGAGCCTGCCCGAAAGCGAGCGCATCTTCTCGAGCTCGATCATGGATTACAACATCTTCGATATCGAGCGTCAGGCGTTCAATGACCTCACCAGCTCGAACGGCCCCCAACTCGAGTACGATCGCCAAGCCTTGAGCGCGATCTACAACGAGAGCAAGGACATCGCAGCCGACGCGAAAGTGATGCCTGCTTGCAACGATGCCGAGGCCGATAGTGAAGCGGGCGGAGTCGATCCGCTGTGCATCCGCTATGATGTCGAGAAGGACCCGACCCTCGCGATCCTCACCGGCTTCAAGCGGATCAACAACGAGACCGTTGCCGGCGACCGCACGCTTTCGGATGCCATCAAGAAAGTGCCGTCCCTGGCTTTAGACGCGCAATCCCTCTCGACGGTCGCCGATGCTGACGCCCTCAAACTCCAGACCCAGGCCTTGGCCGCTGGCCTGAAAGCAGCGCTCCGGTATTCGTATACCAATGATCGCCATGGACCGTTGCGAACAGTCCGGAACAATCTGAAGGCGCTCCATCAGTTCGCGGACGACGTCCTGCCAGCGGGCTATGATGCCAAGGCGATGCGTGAACGCGCCTTCAAAGGGGCGCAGGACGTTCTTTCGATCCAGGCTCTTCCTTCGTTCCTGGCGGGCGTGGTCGATGGCATGCTCGTCCAAGCCGAAGCGAAGCTGCGTTCCACCCCCTTTGTCCATGGATTGGCCGCAGCCGATGCCGACGCTGCGATCGCTGAAGCCAAGACCTCGGTGAAAAAGGTACTGACCTCTTTCGTAGCCGACTCGAAAGTAGGTCTGCCGAAACTTCGCCAGGCGATTTTGGTAGCCATGACCCGCAGTCCTGCAGTGCCCTTTTACTTCGGCACCGTCGATCAAGCACAGATCGATTATGAGACTGCAATCGTGAGCTTGCTCGGCGATGCCGCCAAGGGCAAGTTCTCCGACAGTGTCGCCGGTAAACGGACGACAACCGAACGAAAGGCCGCTCTCGCCTCCCTTCTGACCTTCAAAGGACGGCGCCAAGGCGATCAGGCCTTGGAAGGCGTGAAGACGCAGCTCCAGGAAGAACGGGTCACGGCGAGCGACAACGATACCCGCGAAGCCATCGAAGCCATGCTCACGCTGCTTTGAGATCGACGCCGCACACTTCGCAAATCACCTGTCCCTGGGAAACCACGCTCATGCAGACCGAGCACCAGGTTTCCCGGGGGGATTTGGCACCGGTGCGAATCTGCGGCACGACTCCTCGCTCGACGGGAGGCTTCCATTCCGCCAGAAGGCGGCTCCACTTCTCACGATCTCCCCGTAGCCCGATCCTGCCCGCAGCCGTGGAATCGAATCCCGCCATATCGACGTAACCCTTCTCGTTCCAGTGCTCGATTTCCCGCAGGATCCTCCAATTGAGGAGCATTTGCTGGAAGTCCGGCTTGTAGAACGAGAGTGTGCCGCCATCCGCGGCGGCACGACGCTTGATGAACAGGCCTTTCTGCTCCAGACGAAAAAGTTGGTCGGCTTCGAAGCCTTTTCCCAGGGCCGCTTTCAATGCATCGATCGTGGCCTTGAAGGGTAGGTGAGCGTTGCCGCCGCGATCCACTGGGAAGTCGTCAGCGAACTTGAGGAACTGCTCGGTCATCAAGGTGATCTTGGTATTGGTCTTGAGCAGATCTCGGCTGCCCCCTTTGAAGTAGTAGTTGCCGTAGTACTCGAAGAAACTTTCCACCCGAGCCAGATCCGGCAGACGAACCGAATGAGGCACCGATTTAGGATCCTTCGATTCGAAGCTCGCATAACCGAGTTTGACCAAAATATTGAGCGCGTCCTCCAGCCGGATCATCGACTCCTGGAACACTTCGTAGGCGTAGCGCTGGAGCTCGAGCCAGGAGACGACGCACCCAGCACCTTCGATTTTTCCCACGGCACGCGCAGAATGGAAGATGACCCCGAAAACCTTGGCCGTCCCGTCGGGAGGACAGGGAGCCATCTCTCGATTGCTCTGGAGAGTACGAATCTCCCCGAACGACGCGCGGATCCGATCCGAAAGCGCTTTGAAAAGAGCCTTGGAATCCGCGGGCGCTAGTTCGAATTGTTTCTGGAGCACATCGACCGGCAACTCAATCACAACCGTCTCCCGAAGGGCGAGCGCCAGGGTGTTCCACTGGAGAGGGCCGAAGACGGCTTCGTCGCCGATGGAGTCGGGTGCAGTCAGTTGAGCGATCTCGACGATCTTTTCTCCCTTGTTCTGACAGAGGGAGATTCGTCCGGATTGGATCAAGTAGACGTTTTTGATCCGATCACCGGGCTTGAGAAGGATCTCCCCCTGCTTGAGCTTGCGATTGAGGAAACGGGTAGCGGGAACACTCGGCATCGTCAGGCGACCTCGACCTTTCCGATTCGGTTCCAGGCCTCGATCTCGCGGAGGATAGCGGAGTTGATTCCGTCGGTGTCCCCCTCGGTCAAGGCGGTAGGATCACCGGAGTAGTGATGTTGGCGATAGGCCTGAAAAAAAGCCTGGACCCGCTCGAGCCGGTTGAAATGGACGAAGCCCAGTTCATCGGGGGCTTCCGGATCGGTTTCACACTTGACCATCTCGAGCTGGGCGAGTCCGAGCTTGACCAATAGATTAACCGCCTGCTCGAGTCGGACCGGTGACTCGAGGAACACCCGCTGCGCATACTTCTTGAAAGCGGGCCAGACCACTGTCGTCGAATCTCCCTTTCGGGTGCCTGACTGGCGGGAAACATGAAAAATCACCGCGAAAAGCTGGGTGACCCGCTTGGGTGGGCAAGGCACTGGATCGGACTCCAGCTTGATCTCGAGCAAGGACTCCGAGATCGCTTTCTGCTTGGCCAGGATTGCCCGACCGTAGACCTTGAGAAGCGGTGAGCCGTTGCTCAAGAGTTCTTGGGCGCGGGCGATCGGCACTTCGATCACGCGGACATCGTTGTTTGCCACTGCGGTGGCTCCCCAAGTTGCGAATCCCCAAAGCGCTTCCTGGCCAAGAAGCTGAGGCGCATTGACTTGAGAAATCTCCACCGCCCGTCCTGCGCGAGCTACCGAAACCGAAGCGATTCCCGACTGGAGCAAGTAGACCCGGTCGGCTGGCTCACCGACGCTAAAAAGGGTCTCACCGCGTTTGAAGAGTTTGAAGGATTCCAGTGGAGAACGCGCCATTCCGTCTTTTCGTCCGTTTCGCCTTCCCAATTGAGGGCTTTGCGGTGTGACAGGGACGGTAGACCGAGAACTCGGCGGGAAACTCGATATCGTCGAACTATTGACGTGAGAGCAGCGCCGGCAGCGAGCCTAAGCAAAATTGCCCGCGGATTATTGCTCAACCGAGTGCACAGAGCGCCCTTCGGGCCGGAGGGAGCAAAATCCCCGCTGCAGATCATTCAAGGTGAGCTGCTCCTTCTTCACCCATTCCTCCGATGCGCTCGACCCGTCGCCAGTGGAGATTCGACTGACCGAGGGATACATGACGGCCAGGAAATAGGGACTGGCCTCATCCTCCCTGCCGGGAAGATTCATGCACGAAACGAAATCAGGATGCCCCGCCTCATCGGTGCAGCTGTGATCCAAGCCCATCACGTGACCCAGCTCGTGGAGGGTAACCGAAGCGATGATCTCATCATCCGTCCGGTTCAACCCCGAGGAGAGCGTACCCAGTTGAACCAAGTGCTGGGTATAGACCGACGAAGAGGTCCTCCAGTCCAAAAGCGTACCGCTCGCCGAAGTGAGGCCCATCACGCTCCCCTCAAGCACCGCTGGAACGATGGCTAAACGCGAGATCTGCGAAACCTGTCCGAATCCCTCAGTCGGGTTCCCTGAGATCGCGTATCCGGGGAGCGGAGACCGTTGAAACCATCGCAAAGTTTCGGAACGCAAAATTCATGGGGCAGAAGTATCATTATTGACCAATATAGTCAACTATTTCGGGCCGGCTTGCTTCGCTCCGGAATCACAGGTTAAGTACCTCAAATGACGACCGCTCAGACACTTGCCCTGACTACCGACGAAATCCGCTCCCGTTTCCTGAAGTTCTTCGAAAGAAACGGCCATACGATCGTCGAAAGCTCGGGCCTGATCCCCATGAACGATCCGACACTGCTTTTCACGGCGGCCGGAATGGTGCAGTTCAAAGACGTTTTCCTAGGCAAGGACCCGCGTCCCTATACTCGCGCCACGACTGCGCAAAAGTGCGTGCGCGCCGGAGGCAAACACAACGACCTCGAGAATGTCGGTTTCACGGCCCGCCACCACACTTTTTTCGAGATGCTCGGCAACTTCTCGTTCGGCGACTACTTCAAGAAGGACGCGATCCGGTTCGCCTGGGAGTTCGTAACGGTTGAACTGAAGCTTCCCAAGGATCGCCTTTACGTCACCGTTTTCGAAACCGATGACGAAGCGGCCGAGATCTGGGAAAAACAGGAGGGCGTCGCCCGGGACCGGATCTTCCGTTTCGGCGAAAAAGACAATTTCTGGTCCGCAGGCGACGTGGGCCCCTGCGGTCCCTGCACGGAAATCTTCATCGACCGGGGCGCGACTTACTCCTGCGGCAAGCCGACTTGCGGAATGGGATGCGACTGCGACCGCTACATGGAGTTTTGGAACCTCGTGTTCATGCAATACGACCGAGACGCAGGCGGAAACCTCACGCCCCTACCCCGTCCCTCGGTGGATACCGGTGCCGGACTCGAGCGGATCGCCATGATCATGCAGGAAGTCGACACCAACTATGACACCGACGGCTTCAAGCGCATCATCGAACGAACCGCGCAGCTGGCCGAGCCTTTCGGCGCGGAACCTTACCGTCCCGGTACTGCTATAGCGACTTCCTACCGGGTGATCGCTGACCACTCGCGCGCCGCCGCTTTTCTGGTGGGAGACGGAGTCATGCCCTCGAACGAAGGACGAGGCTACGTCCTTCGTCGCATCATGAGACGGGCGATCCGCCATGGCAAGAAGATCGGCTTCAAGGGCCCGTTCCTGAACAAGACAGCAGGCTACGTGATCGATCAGATGAGCGGCGCCTACCCTGACTTGAAGGACAAACGACAATTCATCGAAAAAGCGATCCTCGCTGAAGAAGAGCAATTTCTTCGAACTCTTGAAAAAGGGCTCCAACTCCTCGACGAGGAGTTCGCCAAACTCGGACCCGCCAAGGTCCTGCCCGGCGATGTCGCTTTCAAGATGTACGACACTTTCGGGTTCCCTCTCGACCTCACCCGCGTCATTTGTGAAGAGCGTCAACTGACGATCGACGAAACGGGTTTCGAGAAAGCCATGGATCATCAACGCGCCGAAAGCCGCAAAAGCTGGAAAGGCTCCGGCGAAGCCGCAGTCGGCGACGTTTACCTCAAACTCGCCCAGGAGCTCAAGGCCAAGGGAAAACTTCCAAAATTCGTGGGATACGATGGCTTGGAGCATCAGGCCGAGTGTCTGGCGATCCTGGTCGCCGATGCCAGCGGGTTGAAGCCGGCCACGTCCTTCGCCGCTCCCACTTTGGCCGCGACCGCGGACAGCACCGAAAAAGGGGCGATCATCGAAGTGGTCTTCGGCGAGACGCCCTTCTACGGCGAAAGCGGCGGCCAAGTCGGCGATCGCGGACGCGTGCGTTCAATCGCTGGCGATGGACTGATGTTCGAAGGCGAAGTAATCGACGTGCAAAAGCCGGTACCTGATCTCGTCGTCGCCCACATCCGCCCGATCAAGGGCTCGATTCGAGTCGGAACCGGATATCTCCAGGAAACCGATGCCCAGCTCCGCGGTTTAACGGCCCGGAACCACACCGCGACCCATCTCCTTCATTGGGCTCTCCGCGAAGTGCTCGGCAAACATGTCACCCAGGCGGGATCGTCGGTCGCACCCGACCTACTCCGCTTCGACTTCACCCATTTCCAACCCATGACGGAGGCTGAAGTCCAGCGGGTCGAGGACATGATCAACGAAATAGTCTGGCGCGGGGACGCGGTCAAGAAGCAGGAAATGGCCAAGGACCAAGCCATCGCCGCGGGGGCGATGGCGATGTTCGGCGAAAAATACGGAGAGCGCGTGCGCGTGGTCAGCGTCGGGGACTTCTCCACCGAGCTCTGTGGCGGCACCCACGTCGACAACTCCGGCGAGATCCACCTCTTCAAGATCCAGAGCGAAAGCGGCATCGCAGCCGGAGTTCGCAGGATGATCGCATACACGTCGCAAGGGGCGTTCGAATACCTCCGGGCGCGCGACCAGGATCTCCGAAAAATCCGCGACCGTCTCAAAGCCCCGACCACCGACGAGATCCTGGCCCGCCTGGACCGGATGGCGCAAACCGAACGAGAACTCCGGAAGCAAGTAGAAGGATTTCAAGCGAAGGCGGCCGGGGGCGAAGTGGATGAGTTGATGTCCGAGGCCATCACGCTTCCTAGTGGCGCAAAGCTGGTTGCCGGCATCTGCGCGCCCGATGCCCTCGGCATCAAGCGCCTGCGCGACATGGCGGATTTGATCAAGCAGAGAGCCAATGATGCGGTGATCGTGCTGGGGATGAAGGATCCGGAGGCCGAAAAGGCCAACCTTCTCGTCGCAGTGGCACCCGGAGCCGCTAAAATGGCCTCTGCGGGCGACTTGCTCAAGCAGCTTCTGCCACTGATCGGCGGAAAAGGCGGAGGCAAACCCGATCTCGCACAAGCGGGAGGAACTCATCCGGCCGGCTTGGACGCGGCGATCGCCGAAGCCCGAAAAATATTGGGTGGGTGACAGCATGTTCGATCACATTGGATTTGAAGTCAGGGATCTGCGACGCAGTCTAAAATTCTACGAGTTGGCGTTAGCGCCCCTCGGCTCCAAGCTGCTGGTTCACCTTGAAGAATGGAAAGCCGCTGGCTTCGGCACAACGCGTCCGCAGTTCTGGATCGGCGAAGGCGAACCAAAATCCGGCCCGGATGAAGTGCATGTCTGCTTTTCCGCAAAGAGCCGCGACGAAGTCCGAGCGTTCTATGATTCCGCGGTACGCGCCGGCGGAAAGGACAATGGCGCACCAGGAGTCCGTCCCGAATACCACGAGAACTATTACGGCGCGTTCGTACTGGATCCGGACGGAAATAATATTGAGGCCTGCTGCCACGCACCCGAGTGAACCTGCCTGGATACCGATCTCGACGAAGAGCCGCTGGACGGTGTAGTGCAATCGGATGCGCAACGCTCAGCCCTCGAATGCCCCGAGCCGAATCCTCCTGATCCTCACCGTGCTCGGCGCAATCCTCAGTTGCACTCCAGGACACCATGACTCGAAATTAGCTACTTATCGGGGTGTCCACGTCGATGATGTGAAAACCTTCGACCCCGCAGTAGCGTATGACCAGATCAGCTGGGATGTCATTCCCGACATCTACGAAACGCTTTACGACTACGACTACCTTTCTGAAACTTACAAAATCGCCCCGCTCCTGGCACTGGACTTACCCAGCTACTCCAAAGATCGCCGTACAGTCACGATCCGCCTCCGCCCAGGCGTGATGTATCAAGAAGACAGCGCCTTCCGGGCCACGCATGGAAAGGGGCGCGAACTGGTGGCGGCGGACTTCATTTATGGATGGAAGAGGCTGGCCCTGCCCTCCTTGCAATCCGGCGGTTGGTGGATCTTCGACGGAAAAATCGCGGGCATCAACGCCTTCCGCGACAAACTCGTGAAAGCCGGAAAAGAAGCTCAGTCCCGAATCTTCAATGAACCCATCGAGGGCCTCCAAGCCTTGGATGAACATACTCTCCAAATCAAACTCCTGAAACCCTATCCTCAGCTTCCGTTCATTCTGACGCTCCCTTTCACCTCGCCGATGGCGCACGAAGTGGTGGCGGCGTATGCAGACCCCGAAGGGAACGTAACGGACCATCCGATCGGGACAGGTCCCTTCCGATTGACTCAGTGGAAGCGCGGCAACTCACTCCTTCTCGAGCGGAATGTCAACTACCACGCCAGCTTCTATCCTACGCATGCTTCTCCGGAGTTCACGAAACAAGGATTGCTCACCGATAGCGGTCGGAAACTCCCGTTCCTCGACCGGATCGAGATCCAGGTCATCAAGGAAGCCCAACCCGCCTGGCTTAAATTCCTCAAGGGAGAAGTCGATGCGCTGGGCATACCGAAGGACAACTTTGACTCTGCTATCCAACAACATTCGATACTCACTCCCGAACTTCAGGCGAAGGGCCTGCACCTGAGCATCGATCCCGGCGTGAGCTACTACACCGTGGCCATCAACATGAAAGACAAACTCCTGGGCAGCAACAAGCCCCTGCGCCAGGCACTCTCCTCCGCGATCGACCGGGAGAAGTGGATCGAGCTTTTCACCAATGGATGCGGTCGCAAACAAACCACGGCCCTGCCGCCGGGAATCCTCGACCGGCCTACGACTTCCACCCTCAAGTACGACTTCGACTTGGAGCGGGCCAAGAGCCTCCTGAAAAAAGCAGGATACCCAGCAGGAAAAGGGCTGCCTCCGCTCAACTTCGACCTTCGTGGCGCGGACAGCGTGAGCCGACAGCTGGGAGAGTTCTTTTCGCAGCAATGGGCTCGGATCGGCATCCAGGTCAATATCCTGTACAACACGTTCCCTGCGTTTCTAGAAAAATCCAAGCAAGGCAACCTTCAGCTCAGCCTCGGGGGCTGGATCATGGACTATCCGGATCCGGAAAACGTCTACCAACTCCTCTACGGTCCGAACGGAGCTCCCGGTCCAAACGACTCGAACTTCAACCACCCCGTGATGAACGCCCTTTACGAGAAAATGGCGCTGATGGACCCCGGTCTGGAGCGAGCCAGCCTGATCCGTAAGATGGATGACCTCCTGCAGGAGGAAGTCCCTTGGGCCCTCGGCTATTACTCGACGGACTACCGCCTTTCCCAGCCTTGGCTATTCAACTACAGGCCTGGAGAGGTCCTGCTGGATCGGCACAAGTATCTGAAAATAGACCCCGAGATGAGAGCACGGTACCGAGCCACCCACTGACTGCGCTTAAGATCGAGATTGAAGGGGTTTTCATCGATGATCCACGCCTTGAGGAGGGGCCACGCCACCCAGGATCGCGATTCGCTCGAACCCGTCCCCTTCCGCGGGCCGGCTGTAGGAAGTGTAGAACTGCCTGTCCCAAGGCATCTCCTCCTTGAGATTCAGCGGAACCTTCGCGGGCTCGAACCCGTTCCCTACCGCTCGAGACACATTCTGATAGAATTTCGGATACTCGACGCTCCAAGCGGCTCGACCCTCCTCCAGCTCCCGGACCGAAGCCCACTTGAGAATGTAGCCTGTGCCCGAGACGGTGGCCTCGCCAGTAACGGGATCCACGGAGACCGCCGGATCACCGACTTTTATCGATTGCAAATCCCGCGACCGGAGGGCCGACACTTCCGGCAAATCGGGAGAGGCCGATGAGCAGGATAAGAAAGAAGGATGAGCTGCTCTTCATGCGGATGCCTCTCAAGCGACCCTCGACGATTCTCCGCCCGCCGGAGCACTTCCGGACATCGAGCCGTTCCGGAGGAAGATTGAGGCGAGGATTTCGATCAATGCCTTGTCGTGCTTGCCATTCTCCGATTGGAGAATGTGAATCGCTTGCTCGACCGAATAGGCCGGTCGATAGGGACGCTTGCTGATCAAGGCACTGAATGCGTCCACTAGCGCTACGATCTTCGCCGGATAATAGATCGCATTGGAGCGAAGTCCGTTTGGATACCCGCCGCCACCCGGCTCCTCATGGTGCTGATAGACGATGTACCGGACTTCATCCGGAATATTCGGGGTGTTCTCGATCATCTTGAGCCCGAGCTTAGTGTGGCTGCGCATGTCCTTCCACTGTGCTGGACTCAGTTCCGAGGGACTATCCATCAACTCCTTGGGCATCTGAGTGCAACCGATGTCGTGAAGGAACCCACCCAGGCCGATCAGTTCGATCATGCGCTGACTGAACTGGCCCGTAGCTTTCGCGACGAACAGGCTGAACACCGAGACTGCGATCGAGTGGTAGTAGAGGTACTCACCATGGGAAACGAGTTTGAGGATGACTGCCAGGGACTTCGGGCTGTCGGTCATGAGCTTAACGTAATTCTTGACCACTTTTTCGGTATTCTTCGCGGTCTCCTCAGGAACACTGAGCTGCGTGAACAGCTCGGCCATGTTTTGTTCGGTCATGTTGAGGAGCGTGGCGATCTTCTTTTCCTGGGCAGTGCTCGGATCGGAAAAGATGGAGTCGGCGGAGTGGTTGACGAAATCCTGGTAGGCTCCCTGATCTTCGACTCGGATGTAGAGCTCTGTCAGGCCCTTCTGGATGTACTGGGCCAGGCGCTTGTAATCAAGTCCAGTGGAACGCGAAAAGACATGCGCGAAATTATCGTCCGAGATTTTCAGGAATACATCGAATCCGATGTCGCGAGTTGCGTTCCGGAAGGATCGGATGTCCACGGACAGGTAAGAAAGGTTCGAGTCGGACAAGCGCGCGTTCTCCTCAGGTTCTTATCGATGACTTATCGGTCTGGCGCGGTGTTTTCTGGAGCACGGTCCTGGAGCCGACGAGGTGTCTTCACATTAGCCAGACATTCAAGCTCCAGAGATGTGTCCTCAAAGATACATGCCTTTGGGTTCGCGGAGTTGGCGTTGGCAGGGGCCTTGCTTTGAAGGAAGGAAACATTCGGAGATGAAATCATGAAGTACGCCGTGTCGGGTCTCTTGTTCCTTTTCGGAGTAAACGGTCCTGCATTCGCCGCCGGCCCCGTTCCGGTCCCGAGCCCTTCTCCCAGCGCCCACGCCGCAACGATGACCTTTCCAATCCTCAAGACCCCGAACCGGCCCGACCCTGAGGAGCCGATGTCGATCAACGAATTCAACCTGCGGGCAATCGAGTATTGGGCCAAAGGGGACTACGCCGGGGGCGACGGAGTCAGCTTCGGTTTCAAAAGCAATCCGAAGCCTTGGAACCAGGAATGCGCCCGCCTGGCACATGCCGAGCTCAAGCGAGCGCTCTTGATGAACAAGCCTGAAATGAAGGCTCTGCGAGAGGCCAGCGACCCCCAGGGTGGGAGAGGGCCTTCGAACATTTTTCTGATCGTCTCGGATTGGACGGACAACGAGCTCGACCCGGACACCCGCGCCGGCCGTGTCTGGCACTACAAGCCCAATGAGACCTACTCCACGGGCGGATTGATCAAGTGGCATGCCCATGTCAAGAAACTGCCGGACGGCAAGATGGAATGCGACTTCCCCAAGGCCGCTGAGCTCTTCGCCTTCGCACGGGAGACACGGGATGCGATCGTAGCAGCGAGTTCCGGCCAGGGCCTTCCGCAGTCCAGTACCAACACGGGTTCTTCCGGACTCGTCTCACCCATTGATTCCGGAGCACCCGCCCCCTCCTCCGCTTCCGACAGCGCCAGCCACTGATCGATCCCGTTCAAGCCCGTCCGGGTGTCATCCGATACGCAGGTTGAAGGAGGCCTCGTCGCCTACTTCAACCTGAATCATTCGCAAGGAGGCGAACCATGGAAGAACAAAAACGGGAGTGGGAACGTGAAAAGATCTTGGATGATCCTAGGGATCGCGCTGACAGCTGCGATCGTGGCTTTGCCGGCAACCGCCAGCGCTGAAGAATCAATGGTTTACAGCATCTACAAGGGCCTCGACTTCGGGAATCCCGGCGAGACCCCGCAGAAGGACTTCTACGTCAACATCGGCACTAAGCAGGGCATCAAGCCCGGTTCGGTTTTGGAAGTGATCCGGAAAATCGCGACCTACGATCTCACCAGTCAGAAATTGTATAAAGACGTGGTTTTTCCCATCGCCAAGATCAAGGTGATCCATGCTGAGGCCAACGCAGCAATTGCGCGTCTCGAAAGCATGCTTCCCGCCGATCAGACCCCTGTGATCGTGCCGCGGGCGGTGATGGTGGGAGATACGGTTCGCTCCGCGCTATGAAGGGGAGCGCTTCCCTGCGCCCCCCGTTTCCACATCATTCGACTCCGCTCAGGCGATGCCCACCGCAGGCAGTGCTGTCACCGTTCGGTCATCGTCCCCAGGCTGCGACCTTCCCGAGCGTCCAAGGAAGCTGACGCTCTCCGCATGCACTTCGAACGCGATGCGTTCAGCACCGTCCTTCGCTTCGAACTTCCTCGTCCTCACCGAACCCTCCACATAGACCGACTGGCCTTTGCGCAGGTACTGCGAGCAAATCTCGCCCTGCTTGCCCCAGGCGATCACCCGGTGCCACTGGGTCTCCTCCACGGCAGCGCCGATCGCCCCTCCTTCTTCCGTAACCTCGCCCTTCAGCCTTCGCGATGTCGCCACAGGGAAGTGGATCACCGGAATGCCATTCTTGGTTTCACGAGCAACCGGATCCGCTCCCAGCCTACCGACCAGGATTATCTTGTTCACGTCTTTCATTGAAGACCTCCTGGGTTGCCCAACTTGCCCGAAGTATGCCGCCAAAACCTGGGTTTAAGGGGGTTCCCCCGTCCGGTGACGAGACCCACTCGCTCGTTTCGATACTGGCGCCCCGCCCTCACGCAACGCTGAACTTCATAATAAGACATTGATTTTTAGCTCGAACCGACTTACTTCTCCTTGCACCTGCATAGGAGGTTTTTCGATGTCCAAGGGTTCGTTGTTCGCCCGTGTTTCCGCCGCAATCGCTCTTTCCCTGATCGTCTCGGTCGCTGCCTGCAAGACGGCCCCGAAGAAAGAGGAAACCTCGGAGCTTGCAAATCCGAACTCCGCTGTCGACGACTCGACTCTCGGTGATTCGGACTCCGGCAAAGCCGCCGGACTCAAAACCATTCACTTCCCTTACGATTCCATCGTTCTTTCCGGCGAATCTAAAAGCGACCTGAAGAACAATGCGGAAATCATGAAGGCCAAAACGAGCCTCCGGGTCCAGATCGAAGGACACGCCGACCAGCGTGGCGGAATCCAGTACAACATCGCCCTGGGCGAAAAACGCGCGAACTCCGTGAAGAAATTCATGGAAGAGCTCGGAATCGCCGGCGATCGTTTGACGACGATCAGCTACGGCAAAGAACGTCCGATCGACAGCTCGACCACCGAAGAAGCCTACTCGAAAAATCGCCGGGCCAATTTTGTGATTACGACCAAGTAGTCTAGACTGGGGAGGTGAGCGATCACCGGATCCAAAAGAATTCAAAGAGATCTTGGAAGATCGCGGCGACCTTAGGGGTCGCCGCTTTCGTTTCCAGCTGCTCTCTCCTGGCATCTCGCCCCGTCCAAGACATGTCCGATTCTGCGGCAGCTATCCGCGCGGCCCGGGAAGTTCAAGCCGACGTTTTAGCCCCAGAGCTTTACCGTCAGGCCACCGAATCGTTTTTCAAGGCCAAACGCCATTACAAGTTCAAGAACTTCAAGCAGGCACAAGAAACCGCCGAGCAAGCTCGCCTGTTTGCGGAACAAGCCGAGTTCGAAGCCATCCGAAGCGGCGCGAACCGCTCTGAAAAATCGGGAGCCGACCCCTATGCTGAACTTCCGGCTGCACCGACGCAGTCAGGCGCTACCACTGGCAGTGCTCCAGGAGCCCCGGCCGGGAAGCCCGAACCCTACTCCTATCCCACGCCCGAACCCATCCCTGCGACCAACTTCGATCAAGCCCCCGGTACTCCTCCCAACACACCCCCTTCCGCCCCCCCCGCAGGCTCACCGCCCGGGGGCGATCTAGGAACCGCTCCTCCCGGTTGACCGCCTCGGCTTGAGGGTGACATGATGGAAGGCCATGAAAAGACTCCTGAGTTGCTCCTTGTTCCTGGCGCTTGCCCTTTCGAGCTCCGGCTGCCTGAAAACCCGCGCGCAACTGCGTGAAGAGGGCCCGGAGGACTCCGGCGCGAACCACCCCTCCAAGAATTCGGCCCAAGAGGCGCAGCCCGCTCCGGGACAGTATGCGATCGACGAGCTGAAGGCTGAGCTGACCCGCATGACCGGGCGGATCGAGGACTTGGAGCGCTCCCAGGCCCAAGGCGTGAAGGACTCCAGCAATGCGAACAAAGAAGACTTGAAAAAGCTCGATGGCCGGATCGCTGAGCTCGAGCAGGCGCAGCTCGCCGTACTGGAAGCGATCAAGAAACTGCAGAACTCCACTCCTGCCGCCGACGCGACCGATGCCTTCGAAAAGGGTAAGGCGCTGTTCGATGCAGGCGATCTGAGCGGAGCGGTCGAGCAATTCTCCAGTTACCTCCGGAACCCCAAGGGAAAGTACGCGGAGGAAGCTACTTTTTTCCGCGCTGAAGCCTACTATTCGACCAAGGATTACAAGAAAGCCATCATCGACTACTCGAAGTTCACCGAGAAATTCAAGGCATCGAAACGCGTTCCGACCGCCCTTTACAAGATCGGCCTCTCGTTCGAGGCCTTGGGGATGAAAGAGGACGCCCACGGCTTTTTCGCTGAGCTGGTCGAGAAATTCCCAAAAACCCCGGAAGCCAAGAAGGCAAAACCCCGGCTGAGGTAACCCCGTCGTGAAGAACAGTGTTCGTAGGTCCCTGACCTTGCTCTTTGTCCTTTCCTTGAGCGGTCTACGGCAGACCGAAGCCTGCGCCGCGACCCTGGTCTACACGAACGATGTCTTGGGCGAAATCGAACCCTGCGGCTGCCGGAGCAATCCACAGGGCGGCATGCTCCGAAAATCCAATCTTCTGAAGAAGCTCGAGGACAAGTCGATCCTCCAACTCGATGGCGGCGACCTGCTTTTCAGCACCAACACACTCCCGGCAGGCCTCGCCCATCAGGCGGAGATCCAGGCAGGATACCTGCTTCAATCCATGGACATGACCGCTCACGATGCCGTGGTCCCCGGGGAGAAGGACTTCGCTCTCGGGCTGCCCATTTTCGAAAAACTCATTCGGAAGTCCAAGATCCACTTCCTGGCCGCCAACCTGAAACATCGCAAGGGGTCCGCGAAATTCCTCGATGATTCTTGGATCTTCGATCGAACCCGGAAAGACGGCTCCAAAATCCGCATCGCCGTTATTGGGCTGGTCGGCTCGAAACTGGCCTGGCCGCCCGAGCTCAAGGCCTCGGATGCGATTGCGGTCGCCAAAATCGAAGTACCGAAGCTCCGTAAAAAGGCTGACCTCGTGATCGCCCTGACCCATCAGGGCTTCGAGGACGATCAGGCTCTCGCGGTCGCCGTCCCCGGCATCGACTACATCGTAGGAGGGCACAGTCAGTCCTTTCTTCAGACGCCGGCCAAGGAAGGTCATGCAATCCTCTTCCAAAGCTCGTTCCGAAACCAATATGTGGGCGTCGTCCCCCTCGACGGGCCTTTCAATGCCGATGATCATCGACTGGTCGGACTCGATGCGAGTTACGACGATCCAGCGGGTCAGCTTTCACCCATGGCCCACCTGGTGGGCGAGTTCAAGAAAGCGGTCGGCGAGGCGAACGCCTCCGAAGAAGCTAAACTCACCCATGCTGCGCCCGAACCTGGCGATGCCCCCCTGGCGAAGTTTCAGACGTTCCCGAAGTGCGCCGAGTGTCACTGGAAGCAGTTCGACTTCTGGCGGAAAACCAAGCATGGCAACGCTCTCCAGGCACTCGTGGAGAAACACCAGGCCCAGAACAAAGAGTGCCTGAGCTGCCACACGGTCGGCTTGGGCGACCCGCAGGGTTTCAGTGCGGTCAAGGCGCTCGCCGAAGTCAAAGCCAGCGGTGAAGGCAACAAGCCCGATTTCATGCCCCTCGACGAACTCGCGCCGTTTCTGAAAGCGATGCATGAATCAAAAGGGCTCAAGGAGCCAGTCAAACTTCGTCGAACCGATACCGAAATGATTCCGCTGCGTGCAGCGGTATCGAAACTCGAACGTTCTTGGACGCCAGTCCAATGCGAAAATTGCCACGCACCGGGACGAGACCACCCTTTCGGGGCTTCCTACACCAAAGAAGTCCCGAAAACCCAGTGCCTCAAATGTCATACCCAAACCCAAGCGCCTGAGTGGTATACGAAGGGCAATCAACCGGACTGGGATAAGATCGACGCCAAACGGGCGCTCATCCGATGTCCTGCCGGCGAACTCGGGGACGATGAGAGTTGAGCTCGGCTAACCACATTCTTGGAATAGAGTCCTCCTGCGACGAGTGCAGCGCGTCCGTGCTGCGCTATGAGCCCTCACGCATGACCGTCCTGAGTGTCGCGACTTTTTCCCAGATCCGGATCCACCAGCCCTACGGCGGCGTGGTTCCGGAGATCGCTTCCCGCAATCACCTCGAGACCATCAATCCGATGATCGATCAGGCGATGCGTGAGAGCGGAGTGAAATTCACGGATCTCGATGCGATCGCAGTGACGAATCGTCCGGGCCTCGTCGGAGCGCTGCTCGTGGGAGTCAGCGCAGCCAAAGCCCTTGCCTATGCTCTCGGCAAGCCTTTGATACCGGTTCACCACCTTGAAGGTCATGCCGCAAGCCTTTTCCTGGATCGCGAGGACGAAGCCCCGATCCCCCTACCCTGCCTTCTCGCAGTCGTTTCGGGCGGGCATACCAACCTCTATGTCGTGAAATCGGCGCCTGAACTCTGGCCGCTGGATTTCCTCAAGCGATCCTTGGTCGGCAGATCGCGCGACGACGCCGCGGGCGAAGCCTTCGACAAGACTGCCAAGATCCTCGGCTTCCCCTACCCAGGCGGAGTGTGGATCGATCGGACAGCTCAAGGCGGCAACTCGCGAGCCTTCGACCTTCCCCGCGCGCTTCCCATGAAGTCGACTTATGATTTCTCGTTCAGCGGCTTCAAGACCGCAGTCGCGCTTCAGGCCGAGAAGCTCAGGCGCGATGGCACGCTCGAGGCACGCCTACCCGATCTTTGCGCTTCGATCCAGGAAGGGATCGTGGACGCACTGCTGACCAAGATGTACCTCGCGGCACGGGATCACGGGTGCAAGAGCCTGGCGATCGTCGGTGGCGTTGCCGCGAATTCGCGACTTCGAGGCAGACTCGAAACTGAATGGCGCGAGCAAGGTTTCGGTCAACCCCCGTTTTTCCCCAAGATGTCCTATTGTACCGACAATGCCGCCATGATCGCAGCTGCAGGCGCGCTCAGGTTCAGGCAAGGTCATTTCCTCCGCCTGCCTGAGCTTCTCACGCTCAACGCGTTGGCCAATCCGGAGCTTTGAAAGAATTATGGCACAACACGGTCGGCGCCGAGCACTCGGCCAGCATTTCCTTCGCGACACTCGAGTTTGCGAAACCATTTCCGAAACCGCGATCTCCCTCGCGCAAGAAACGGGTTGCAAACGACTGCTCGAGATCGGCCCCGGAAAAGGGGCGATCACTCGCGTGCTCCTTCAGAAGCTCGATCAGGATCCTCGAGGCCTGACCGAGTTCGTGATCGTCGAACGCGATCCCCGACTGGCCGAAATCTGGTCCGAGGATGCCGCTTCAACGGCAGCGGCCCAAGCAGCCGCACTACCGGGAACGAAATCCGGGATTCCTTATCGGGTCGAACTGGCCGATTTCGTCGAGATTCCCGAAGAAAAGTGGCTCCACGGAGAAACCCCCTTGGCGGTCGTCTCCAATCTTCCCTACTCCGCGGGAACCGCGATTCTGGTGAAACTCGCGCGCCATGTCCGCGACATCCCGGTGATGACCCTGATGTTCCAAGCCGAAGTCGCTGCACGCCTCCGGGCCGTGCCGAGCACTAAGGAGTGGGGCAGTCTTTCGGTCTGGATTCAGAACCGTTGGGACGTGACCAAGCTCATCTCAGTCGCACCCGGCGCGTTCGTCCCCCCACCCGATGTCCAATCCGAAGTCGTCGTTCTTCGCCGGCGGTCAGAACCCTGGATCGCGATGGACGCTTCGGATCCTCGACAGGAGGAGCTTTGGGAGGGCCTGCTGCGGGTCGCTTTCGCCCATCGCCGCAAAATGCTCCGCTCCGGACTTCCCTCCACCGGCCACTGGCGAAACGCCTTGGAGGCCTCCGGCCTCGATGGTACGAAGAGGGCCGAAGCCCTCAACTGGCAAGAATGGCGGACGTTGTTTGAAGCACTGCGGAGTCTCCACAAGATCTGATCGCACGGGACCGAGGCACCCCTTTCCTTCCCAGGCCTGCGTTGGACTGCTGCTGCTTTTCGTATCCCTTCTTTCACCGCACTCCGAAGCCAGCGTTTCCGATACTTATGGCTATGGCTCCCGCTCCTCAGCTCTTGCCGGAGCGACGGTCGCGTGGGGATTCGATGGATATGCCGCCACTTCGAACCCAGCCGGACTTTCGCTCCGATCGAACGAACATCCTGATCAGCGGTTGAGCATCAGCTGGGGACTGATCGACATGGTCCCGAGTTTCACTCCGATCCACGGTGTGGTCGTCGAGAACAGCTACACTTCCGACAAGACACCGGCTCGCAGCGGCGACGTCGACGCCTCCTACCGCGAGACCTTTGGCCAGCTTCTTGGAATCGCCTATGTCGTTGCACCCGAGACGGCCCGGTTATCGCTCGGGCTCACTCTTTTCCTTCCTATCAACCAACTGGCGTATTTCGACTCCGGAGAGTCCTACCAACCCGAATACTTCCTTTACCGCTCAAGCACCTTGCGGCCCCAACTCGACTTGGGAGTCGGAGCCGAGGCGACTGCCGGGCTCCACTTCGGAGCCGGTCTGCATGTCGGGTTCGGGCAAACGGTCAACGGTTCGCTGTTTCTTCAATCCAATACCACCCAGCCCTCAAGCTTCCGGATCGGAGCCTCGCTGAAACCCAAGGTCTCACCCTATTTCGGCATCCTCGCGACTCCCAGTGAATCGCTTTCGCTCGGTGCGGTCCTCCGACTCCCGCTTCAAACCATCAATGACATCACGCTGAAGTCGGGCTTTCAGCTCGTCGGCACCCTCACTGGCCTCGACATCAACTTCGCCGGCCTTTCTGCGCTCTACTCCGATCCTCTTAGTATTGAAATGGGGACCAGCTGGAGGTACCTCGACTCGACGCGCCTCTTTCTCCAGGCGGATTACCAAGCCTGGAGCAAGTACCAGGTCCCATCGATTTCGATTCAAAGTCCGACGACCAATGACTGCCAAGGCTCAGCCTGCGGCACAGGCGTTCGGATTTCCCCGAGCCGGAACCCGACCTTCGCCTTCAGGGACATCGTCGTCCCGCGAGTTGGACACGAGTGGACGGTCGGGCGCCTTTCGCTTCGCACCGGTTACGCCTATCGCCCCAGCATCCTGAAGGGCATCCCTACCGGACCGGGCAACTACCTGGACCCCCCCAAGCACCACCTCAACGCAGGTGCGGGATACCGATTCGACCATTTCCTCCATTTCGAAGTCCCTTGCTCCGTCGACTTTCACGCCTCATACGATCTCCTGGTGACCCAGACGATCGTCAAGACCCCCGGCAACGAGGCAGGCGACCCCACGGAAGCGAAGATCGGATCTCCCGGCTACGAGGCGGGTGGCAAAATCCTCGGCGGCGGGATATCCCTGACGTTGGCCTTTTGATCTCAATCCCTTAGGACGTCATCCATGTCAGACTTTCGTCTGAACCCCATCCCGAATTTCGGCCGTCTCCTTCAACGGCATTTCTTCGCCGGCCTGCTGGTATTGATTCCGCTCGCCGTGATTTTTTGGATCCTCGGTGCAGCGCTCGGGTCCCTTTGGCAACTTCAGTCTTTCCTGCCGGAAGCCTGGAATCCGTCGCAGCTCGATCTCGATCCGCGGATCGTGACCCTGATTCAGGTGGCGATCACCGTCGGACTCGCCCTTTTCCTTGCGCTCGGAGTCTCGTTCCTCGGTTGGGTTTCGAAGCAATACCTCGGCCGAAAGGCCCTCGAGATCCTGGCCGACTTGATCCAGCGGATTCCCGTCGTCCGCAGCATCTACAGCGCCCTCGATCAGCTACTCAAAACGATGGCGGCCGGTGGCTCTCAACAGTTCAATCGGGTGGTTTACGTCGAGTACCCGCGAAAGGGATGCTGGGCGCTCGCATTCGTGACCGGACCCGCGCGAGGGCCGGCCGCACCCATTGCTCATCTCAACGTCTATGTCCCCACCACTCCGAACCCCACTTCCGGGTTTCACCTCATCGTTCCCGAAAACGAGGTCCGCGAGAGCCTGATGAGCGTCGAGGATGCGTTTAAGACGATCCTATCGTTGGGGATCGCCCAACCCAGCGGGATCACCCCCCCTGTTTCAGGAGGTCCAGCTGATGGCTGAAACTAACAGCAACCGCAAGAGTGACTCGGAACGACTTATCGCTTCTAATCCCAACGCCCACTCCAATTATTTCATCGAGGAAACCGTCGAAGCCGGGATCGCCCTCACGGGTACCGAGGTCAAGAGCCTCCGTACCCAAGCACCGAACCTCCGCGACGCGTTCGTAGAAGTTCGGGCCGGTAAAGGCTCCGTGGAAGCCTGGCTCGTCAACGTTCACATCGGTCCCTATTCCCACGGCAACATCTGGAACCATGAAGCAGTCCGACGACGCAAGCTCCTGCTCCACAAGCATCAGATCGAGAAGATCCACGGCGCCATCACCACAGGTGGGATCAGTGTCATCCCGACCCGCATGTATTTCAAGAAGGGGCGGGCCAAGATCGAACTGGGGCTGGGCAAAGGGAAAAAGAAGCATGACAAACGGGATACGATGAAAGAAAAAGACGCACTTCGGGAAATGGACCAAGCTCGGAAGCGGGATCGATCCTGAATGCCGTTCATCCTCCGCAAGACACTCTCCGAGACTTACCTTCAGCGGATTCGAACCACACCGGACGCCATCGGCTTCCAATACAAGCCCTCGGATCCTGAAGAAGGCCCTCCTTCCGAATGGAAGCTCCTGAACTTTCAACAGTTCGATATCGAGTGCCGCAAGGTCTCCTACGGTCTCATGAATCTCGGAATCAAGCCCGGCGACAAAGTCGCCATCTTGGCCCAACCCCGTTTCGAATGGGTCCTCTGCGATCTTGCGATTCTCGCTGCAGGCGCGGTCACCGTTCCAGTCTACTCCTCCCTCACCGCAGAAGACTGCGCGTTCATCATCGATCATTCAGAGGCTCGTATCGCGATCCTCGACGACGCCACTCAGCTCGCCAAGCTCGTCTCCTTGCATTCGGCCCTGCCCAAACTTGAGCGGATTGTGGTGATCGACCCCTTCGCCCTGATCTCGACCGCGAACCGCAAAGATGTCTTGAGTCTGCGTGCGCTCAAGGAGATCGGCCGTCGCGAAGAAGGCAAGGATCCCGCACGCTACGAAACGAATCTCGTCTCCGCCCGGCCTGCCGACCTCCTAACCCTCTGCTACACTTCGGGAACCACCGGGCGCCCGAAAGCAGCCATGATCACTCACGACAACATGATGAGCGTGCTGGAAGACTGCGTGAAATCCCTCACGCCATTGGTTCAACCCGAACATGAAGTACTCGTCAACTTCCTGCCCTTCTCCCATGTTTTGGGCAAAGTCGAGTTGATGGCGACGTTCACTTTCGGTTGGCGCGAGTGTTTTTCCGAAAGTCCCGACAAGCTGGTCGCCAACATCGCGGAGCTCAAGCCCACACTGCTTTTCGCCGTACCCCGACTCTTCGAAAAAGCGCGTGAGCGGGTCTTGAAGGAGGTCCAGGAAGGCTCCGTCACCCAAAGGACGCTTTTTGAAAAGGCGTTCGAGCAAGGGGTCCGATATTTCGCGAACCGCGAAGCCCGACGCAAAATCGGTCTCATCGCCTCGCTCGAGCACCACGTCGCCCAGCAGTTGGTGTTCAAGAAGATCCGGGACCGATTCGGGGGCAGGCTCAAAGCCGTCATCTGCGGCGGCGCCCCGCTTTCCCGTGAAGTGGCCTCCTTCTTTCAAGTGGCAGGCGTCCCCATTCTCGAGGGATACGGACTCACTGAAACCTGCGCTCCCGTCTCGGTCAATACACCCCGGCATTTCCGGCTGGGGTCCG